>JBAWCO010000447.1:0-11495 GCA_049590315.1 Occallatibacter sp.
TTATCTGCACCAGGGAAATGACGACCTCGATGCCACTGCGCAAGAAAACTCTACACCATCGCCCCGTTTCATCCATCGCGGGTCGGAAATGCCGGTGCGCGACTGTTACAAAGCCTGTCGGAATCGAATTTTTCCGCAGCCTGCTAGGGCTATGACTCCCGAATTAGGGCTCCCAACTTCATCGGTTAGTTAGACCAGGGACAACCCAGGTCTTCCGCCGCGCGGATGAGGCCCAGGCCACGCGCCTGCCCGCCTTGTCCGAAGACCCGCTCATCGCGAGAAAGCGGCGGTGAACTGAGGGGCACAGTTCTTGATATCGTGATGAGTGGGCCATCTGCTTCGCAACTCATCGTGCGACACAGTGGAATTAACCGTGCCCAAATCTGAGGTATGAAATGGCATCAGCGACGATAGATGAACTCTTTTCCAGAACGCTCTTGGAAGATTACGATGCGGATGCTCCATGGAGGGCAGTTCGCGATTTGCAAAATATTGGGAGCCGAGAAGTCTTCGAGCAATCAGTGGAATGGTGCGCTTCTCAGGATGCAATAAAGCGCGCGCGAGGCGCAGACATTCTGGCGCAGTTGGGCAAGACGGCCGACCATCAGGTGAATAACTTCCCCGATGAGTCCTTTGCTGTCATATCGGAACTCATCCGCAAAGAAACAGAGGCACAGCCACTTAGCTCTGCAATCTATGCTTTGGGCCATATCGGAAACCCCCAAGCAGTCTCTCTCGTTGTAACGTTCCGCGCTCATCCGGACCAGGAGATTCGGTTCGCCTTAGCGTTCGCGCTCGGCAATTTTAGTGATGATACGGTCGCGGTGGACGCTCTCGTTGAACTCACACGGGATGTCGATGATGACGTAAGAGATTGGTCGACATTCGGTCTCGGTGCTCTCGGCAAGATGGATACGCCGGAGATTCGGGACGCACTGGTCGATAGGCTCA
Source organism: Occallatibacter sp. (assembly GCA_049590315.1). Taxonomy (GTDB): domain Bacteria; phylum Acidobacteriota; class Terriglobia; order Terriglobales; family Acidobacteriaceae; genus Telmatobacter. Next base: position 952 of record JBAWCO010000447.1, read on the forward strand.
ATGACTCGTTCGAGGATGTGCGTCAGGAAGCTATCGTTGGCCTTGCCCGATTGAAGGATAGCCGTGTAATCCCAGCTCTTATGCTTTCCCTCGAACAACCCGCCGTTGCCGATATCATTGTTGATGCCACATCTGAGATGCTTGGACTTGAGAACGCAGTCGAAGGCTGGGTGGCTGAGGACTACGCTGCAGCTCTGCGAGATAAATTCAATCTCTGATACCAACAGAAATCTGACGGGTGGCCCTGAAACAGTCTTTGATGAGGCTTCTGAGAAAGCAGTCAGAGAGGATTGCCTGAAATGCTCGAACCGGTTGCCAACCTTCACTATTAACCCAGCAACGCAGTATTAGGACGGTACCGGTGTGAAAGAAACCCTGGACCGGGTGATTTCTGCTATCTTTCAGGGACGGCAGCAGACGGATTGGCGGTTGGCTCTGCGCTGGTCCCTGCCAGTATGCGTGTCTCTGAGCCGAAGCGGCGATATTGCTCAAAGGCAGCGTCGTTCAAGAATGTCTTTGCCGGGCCTCTGTAACTCTCTGCCGCATGTGTCCCCAACGCCGGTTGTGTGGTGTGCGCCAACAAGACAGAGACGCCCCGCAGAGGGCAAGTATAGCTCTTTCCCCCTATATCCACAGCGCCGTATTCAACCATCAAGCCGCTTTTGGAAACGACTTCATTCGGCGGCAGCTCCGCTTCAAGCGTGATACGAAGAATTGCGCCGTTCGCCGGGTCGAATGCAATTTCACCATGATAAGCGGCAATTTCGGCGAATTTGCGCCAGTCGGTTGGCTCATGGGTCTCGTTGGTGATCCCGCTCGATACACAGCAAAACCCTACCGAGTAATGCGACTTCTCCCTGGGCACGGCATAGCGGATGACTGCCTCGGCACCGTTCGCACCTTCTTCCCAGCGAGTTCCCTTTTCCCAACCGGCCCCGTTTTCCCAACGAGCCCAGGTAATGTTGCCCTTGAGGGCATCTCCGACGACGGTGCTCAGAATGGGCCCAAACACTCCCTCGGTGAACAGGCCTCGCTCTTGCGATTCGCCCCGGTTGATCTTCGCCGCTACCTTCTCCACAACTTCATGGCCATCACGGTACGTCACCAGGACATTGGACCTGCCCACGACGTGCAAAGGCAGATAGATCAGGGTGGTCATTCCAACCGACCCTTGAAGATCCTCCAGCGGCCGATCTTCAAAGCGAGTTGTATCGCGCGTGGCAATAAAATTGGGCAACTGGCGAATGGTCGTATTCACGTAGTTCACGACCGAAACGAGCATCCGACGCCGCGCGGCTGGATCGGGCGTGGGGTTTGCGGGAATCTCCGCTGCGGGAGGATCGAGGAAGACCGACGAGTCAGCCAGCGCAACCAGCGCCTGCTGGGCCTTTTCGCCCGACAGAACTGCCTTCAGGCGCGCCAGCTTGGCGGCGCTCAAGCGTTCGGTTAGTTCCATCCCAGACAGTTGCCGCGCAAGGTCGGCATCGGCCTGATGCGCGTCGTGGGATGTTGCGAGTACCTGCTCCAACTCGGCTGCCGTAATGCGGGTTGAATCTTGAGCAGCATCGGCAGGAATAGCCAGGAGAGCTACGAACGCCAGCACGATCAATCGGCGCACGGCATCGCCTCTTTCATTCCCCGCAGCGAGTATAGATCAGTGGGACTAGAGCGCGACCGATGGACGGCGGATGCTCCGGGTTACAGTTCCGATGCGGGGTCTGAAGGCTCGGTGGCTCCGGGCTCCGACTCCTGGGACGATTGCTCCGTGTCAATCAAAGGCTGCTCCGGGTCTATGGCTTCTGATTGGATTTCGGACTCGGTCTCTGTGGCGGTTCCTTCGTCGAGGGACGCTTCCTTCAGCGAAGAAGTCGAAGTCGGAGACGCTGGTGGGGCTGTCAGGGTATCGATACGATATTGGGCGGCCTGGGCTGCGGCGAGGGCTTCGTCGATTGCTGCAGTGATTCTGGCAATAGAGGGGCGCGCGAGAGTGGGGTCAGCGGCTGTACGCAGAAGCAAGGGCAAATGCAGCCACCAGAGAAGCTCTTCATACGACTCGCGAAGGAAGTAGTCGTGGCCCTGGGCTTTGTGGGCGCCGGTGAGCCAGCGGACGTCCGGGTCGGACCAGAGGGCTGGGACGAGAATGGGGTGGGTGGGCTGGTCTGCCGATGCGGGTGTGACGGAAGAACCTTGCCCAGGGGCTAAAGCCCCCGTTGCGAGTGAAGCACTTTCGACACGACTGAAGTCGTGCCCTGATACAGAACTTGCTCCTTCAACGTCATGTGACACCGTACTCTGAGGTGAAGTGGACTTGGCATGGGCAAGCGCAGGTTCGGCGGGCGATACGGCCAGCTCTTCCCTGCCAATGCCAGCACCGGTGAGGAGGACGACTTTGATGCGGGCGGCTACACGCCAGCCGGTTTCGCCTTCGAAGCCGAGAGCGGCGAAAGACTGAGCGAAGGGCTCGCGGAGACGGAGGCGGTCGAAAATGTCGAGGGCGATGTGCTCAGGGTGGTCGGCATCGATGGACTCGGCGAGGAGCTGAAGAAGAGACCAGGCAAGAACCGGGCCCCACATGGCGGTTGCGGTGAACTCCGGACTGGGGCTGGGCAAAACGCGGCGTGCGGCGGCGGGCCAGGGAGCGGGGAAAAGGGCTTCGATGGCCGGAAGGCGCATGGCCGCGCGGAGACGCTCGCGGAAGACAGGGCTGAGCAATGCAGGGTTGGTGAAAGATGCAGAATTTGCGTGGCCGGAGCGCGTAACGTAGGCAGCTTGCGCAACGCGGAGGAAGGTCTCGCAACTCAGCCATGCCTGCTCATAGAACTGGCCGCGGGCGGACTCCAGTGTCTTGTCGGTTCCGACGGTTTTGGGAGCTGTGGCGAGGGTGCGGGGATGTTCGGCCAGGTCCGCAAAATGACGAACCAGGTCGGGGTGGAGCTGCAGGCGGACTGCGTCGTGGACGGGACGGAGTTCAAGGTTGACTAAAGCATCTTCCAGATTGGGGACGCCAGCGCCGTTGAGTTGATTGCATAGGCGATCCCAGGGCTGGGTGGCGGTCGAGTGCAGTTCGCGCCAGTCGAGAAAAACGTGGCATTGGTAGGCGTGCAGATCTAACGTAAGGCCGCGATTGGAGACGGAATCGGCGCGGCGCAGGTACTCGAGGCCGGTTAGCGAGTCGCGGAAGGCGAGGATTGTGGCGTCATCACCGGAGAGGCCGAGGCCTTCACGAAGACGCTGTTGCCGGAGTTGGGCTGCACCTTTGTCGGCGTAGGCGGCGGAGAAGTCGATGGTGCCGTGGGTGGCGCCGTAGCGGTTGTTATAGATGACGAGGGCACGTTCTGCGCCGTTGCGGTTTGAGTAGGCGAAGACGTTCTCGTCTACTGAGCCTGAGGCCTCAAAGAAATCGTAGAGAAGGAAATTGCTGCTTTCGGCAAAGAGCCAGCGGCGATGCAGGAGCGGGGCGATTTCGCGTTGGTGGCGCTCGACAAGCCAATGGTCTGCGGTCTCGTCGTAACGCGGACGCTGGTACTCCATGCCGTATTTCTCAGTAAAGCCCTCGATTTGACCGTGGCCGAACATGGGAAGGCCGGGGAGAGTGGCCATGAGCGCGGCGACTCCGAAGCACTTGTCACCCTTACCAAACTGATCAATTGCTGTTCTTTCATCGGGATTGCTCATGAAGTTGACGTAGCGCTTCATGATGTCGGGATCGAACTCCAGGGTGTTCTTGATGACGGAACGATACTTGGCGTTGTCCTCGTCCCGGAGCATGACCATGAAGGCGCTGTTATAGACGCGATGCATGCCCAAGGTGCGGACGAAGTAGCCCTCCATGAGCCAAAAGGCCTCAGCAAGGAGCAAGGTGCCGGGGACTTCGGCGGCTACACGGTCGACGACCTCGCGCCAGAATTCGTGAGGCATGTGGCGATCGAATTCGGCCTGGGACATGCCGTACTCGGCGCGGGAGGGGATGGCACCGCTGGCTCCGGGACCGGGAAACCAGAGGCGGTGAAAATGACGCTTGGCCAGCGTCATGGCGGCGTCGAAACGGATGACCGGGAAGAGGCGCGCGACGTGAAGGATGGTCTGGATGACCTGCTCACGGACGGCGGGGTTGAGGTAGTCGAGCTGCGCGGTGTCGTTCCAGGGAAAGCTGGTGCCGTCGTTGCCATGGTAGATGTAGCGCGTTTCGCCGGACCAGCGGTCAACGCGGCGGAAGACTACGGCTGCGTCAGATTGCTCGAAGTAGTGATCGTCGATTTTGATCTCGACGCGGGAGTCGTGAGAGAGGTCGGGACCGTTGAAGCTGTAGGCAGGATAAGGCGACTCATTGCGGGAGATGAACCATTCCGGGTGGTTGATGACCCAGGGCGAATCGATGCCCATGTGGTTGGGAACCATGTCACTGGCGAGGCGGACACCGTGCCGATAGCAACGGTCGCGCAGGTTGATGTAGGCCGCTTCACCGCCCAGGTCTTCGGCGATGGTGTAGTCGAAAAGCGAGTATGCCGAGGCTACGGCGTCGGAGTTGCCGCAAAGCTGCTTGATGGTTTTGGAGGCGCGGCTGCGCTCCCAGACGCCGATGAGCCAGAGCGAGTTGAGACCGCGACGGGAGAGGGTGCCGAGTTCTTCGTCGGGAATCTCGTCGAGCCGCCTGATCGAACGACCGTACTGCTTGCTGAGCTGTGCGAGCCAGACGTAGGTGCTCTTTGCGATGAGCACGGTGTTGGGCATCCAGGCCGTGTCTGGAGAGAACTTTTCGTATTCATAGGCCGGATCGCCGAAGACGGGAACTTCCGCGGTGCTGACGATCGAGGGCCATTGCTGCTGGCCGGTCTCACGACGTCGCCGAGCCGCGGCCTCAGCGGCCGCGCGCGCCTGGACGGCTGGGGGATTGAACTGCATCCAGATGGCGAGCTCTTCTTCATGGAGGATTTCGCCGGCGATTCCGAGGAGGCGCTCGATGCTCTCGCCGAGGAGCGGCTTCCAGAGTCGGCGGATCAGGTCAAGCTGCTCCCGCAGAGAAAGGGGCGCACCGACGGCGGGTGCGCGGAGGAGATCGAGCAGGTTGAGAGGCTTTGAATCGGGGACTGGAATCAGCGGACGTGTGGCAAAATACTCCGGCAATTGTTGGGTGACCTGGCGGTAAACAGTCTTTTCAGCCAGGGTTTTATCTTCAAAAAGCTCTTCGAAGGGGCGAAAGGCTTCGTTGCGATTGGCAGTCCAGAGAAGAAGGAGTTCCTCGAGAGCGGCGGCGCGGTTAGGCATGCCTTCAGTAGTGGCGCCGAGCCATTGGCGGGGCGTTTGCTCGCCCCGGATCACGCTGGCGCCGGGAAAATGCTCGACAAAGGTCAGGAGCATTTTGTCGAGGGCTTCGGGGCCGACTTGCGTGGAGAAAAAGTCGAGCGCGGAGGTGAAGACTTCAGGATCAAACTGCTCGCGGTAACGCGCCATCAGCGCGTGGCTGGCCTCGTCGATGAGGCCCATTGCATAAAGCTGGGCGGCGTGGACAGCGCGTTCAGCATGCTTGTCTACCTCGCGTACTGTATTCATGCGGTGGGCAAATTCGCGGCAGGCGGCCATATTGGCGAAAACTACGTTCCCAGTGTAGGAAAACAGAGACTCCGCAAACTGGTAACGCCGGCGTGCATCCCGCGATATGTGGAATTCCATCATGAAGATCTTAGCTCCCAAAACACTTCCAGCAATTCAACAAACCGGCTGTGCTGTTCGCGCCGCATGCCCCGGAACCTTCGATTCCCTGCGCCGGTCCTGGTCTTGTCATCGCCAGGGCTCATGTGCGCGACTTGAACTCAACCCAAAAGTAAAGTAACACCTCCGGGGCCCAAGACGCTGGAAGGGGCGATTGTAACCGGGATGGGCTCGGCTGACGACGGGAGAGAAGAAAGGTCCAGGCATCCCGAGCGCTGTGGAATGAGTAGAAGTCGAAGGATGAGCCACAAATGGATTTGAAGCAGAGTTTTGGCGAAGGTAGATGGCTATCTTCCTGCCGGGCGCTTAGTTAGCCGGATCTCCCAGCCTTCAGGGTTCTCCGGTATGGTAACAACCGTTCCCGCAGCGACCGATTCAAATTGCTTTGCATATTGCGTGAAGTGCATATCATTCAAGGCGGGATGCACCCATTCGCGAACGATACCGAAGCACATCAGGAACAACAGCGGAGCCGACAGCATCTTGAGGGGTGTGACTCGGCCGTGAAAGCACCAAAGGAGTGACCAGGCGAAGGCAAGCGTGGGGAAGAACCAGTAGCGAGCTGCGGGTACGGTTGCCAGATCGGCCCACACGGAAACTCCGGGGGGTGGATTATTTGTGGGTGAAGCGAGCGACGCGGCAAGGACCATCGCTGAAAAAAGAAGGAACAGCTTCATCTCCATATTTGACTTGATCAAGCAGGCTATGAGAATGGCAGTTCCCAAAAGGGCTATGCAGACGAGAAATCCTTGACCGAAAGTCGTCGCCATCCCATTTCCGCCGAGTACGGTCCCAAGATAGATATGACCGGCAACTATGCGGGCCAACATCGCCGCGCTGGCACCAAGCGCGTAATGAGATCTGCCGGACGGATCCAATCTAAGCAAACACCATGCTTGCAGAAGAGAAACGGCAGCAAGCACCCCAGCGGACACCCAGCGCGAGAGACCACGGCGGCTCCAGGCAACGAAAAGCGCAATCGGGAACAGGAAGATGCAAAAAGGTCCGGACAGGCTACAAAGCAGGACGATCAAGATGTCAATCAAGCGCCCACCCACAGCTTTGGGCGTGGACCCAACGAGCACCAGAAAAACAACCAGAGCCAGTTGCCATTGCGACAGGGTAATTCCGTAGCTCACCTCTGTGCAGTTTGGCAACGCCAGATACACTCCCGCCAGGAGAGCACGATATCGCAGGCTACCCCATCCGGCGGACCGCGAGGACAGCAGGAGATTCACTGGGAGAGCCTGCACGGCGACCGCAACGAGGTTAAGCACAAGAGGGGCCCGAGCAAGATGGGGAATCAATGCAAGCGAAACCGTCAGTCGTGGCAGAAGCTGGAAGTAGCCATGCAGAGGCCGAAAGAGCGCGGGCCACCATCCGAGGTTATAGGCATCTGCATACCAGACTTGCCCGTCCTCGGCCCAGAACTGAGCGTGGAATACGGCGTCGGGGCGGCGTGAAACCAGGACGGCAAAGGCAACGAGAAAGATTGCGCCATGTCGCCAGTGCTTAAGTCCTAACTGCCGGTCCTTTTGGTCTGCCAGCATGCTCATTCAGATTCTCGAGTCCCTTTTCCCACCAGAGATGACTGGACCTGATTTGGCTTTGGCGCAGTAAGTGGTGAGTTATCGGAATGGATTGTGACGGCGGCCTGTCCAGGCGCGCGATACGGCGTGACAGTTGCCGGTTGAAGATCGGGCTGGACGAGCCATGCCTTGCGGTCCTTGTAGTAATTCATGAGTTCCAAGTTGCTTGCCTCGTCCATCTCCCGTGCCCAGATGACCTTGGATGCGTCGATTTCCGCCGTGTTGTAGACCCATTCGTTGAAGGGAACGTGGGTGGAGTTATAACGCACGATGGCAAGCTGTTTGCCGGGAAGATTCTCCAGCGAGGTTTGGACTCGATCTCGTTCCGTGCCGAAATGATCCGGGCCATACCAACTTACGTTCCATGTGGGAGGAAACTCGAGGACCTGAAGATGGAAGGGGCCTGTATACAGTCGAAGGCCAACCATGGCGAGGCAGACAGTTACCATGAGCCTGACTAGCGCTGTGCCGACGGGGCGACCGCCTGGACGCCAGACGCGCATGTGGCGCATGGTCTGCAAGCCGATGGCATAGAAGGCGGCTGTAAAGGGCGCGAGATAGTGGATGACGAGGAAGTTCTCGATCAACATGCCGGCGATCAGAACAGCGACGCAAATGACAAGGATGCGGATGCGATGGTCAAGCAGGACGCGGCGCAGCATAAGCACAAGCGGAAGAAAAGCGAAGCCGCCGAAGAAGAGCACGGCGGCCAATGCTTTGACGAAGGTATTAAGGAAGAAGCCGGGGATCGTGTGGAGATGGTTATAGATCTCCAATTCCGTCTTGTAGTAATAGTCACGCATGGCCTGATGGCGATAGGCTGGTTCGGGACGGGCCTTTTGCCATACATAGTAAGGCGCCATGGCATAAGTTGCGCGATTGATGGTGTACGGAAGAGTTATAGGGCTGCCAAAGGCGCGGTAATCGTAGTACCCCAGCCACGTTACAGCGGAAACGACTAATAGAAGTGGAAAGGCGGCTAGGCGATGGAGGGCGCGCGCGGAGGGGCGGTTCCTTCCGGTGCTCAGCCAACGAACCAGGATGACGGAGACCGGGAGGCAGAGAAGCAGACACTCGTAGGGGCGGGTGATTTCGAGGATCGCGATACCTGCTCCGAGTGCACAAGTGTAGCGGAGGCGCGGAGCCCTCATGATTCGAGGCAAGGCACCGAGGATCAGCGCACCACCGGCGGCTCCGATGCATCCGGCGGCATGATAGGTGTTGACCCAGTAACTGAAGAGACCCAAATGCACAATGGCAATGATCCCTCCGAGCAGTGCCCAGCGGACGGGCATCCATGCCTGCAACATCCAGCAGATGGCGCCGCACATGAGAGCGCTGGTGATCAGGATGCCGAACCATGGATTCCCGAAGAGAACTTTGCCGGCCGCGAGAACCAAGCCCTGCGCGGGAAAGTACATAGACATGTAAGTGGGCTGCATGGTGATGTGGATGCTTTCAAAATGCGTCCACATGGCCGGGGTGGGATTAGCGAGACGGCCGTGCGCAAAGGTATCCGCCGCGAGCAAGAAGCTGAAGTCGTCTGGAACAAAAGGCAGTGGAATGGGAAAGACGGGAAGGATGGCGAGGCGCAATAGGAGTGCGGGGATGCCGATTGCGACCACTGCGAGAATGCGGTTTTGGGCGAAGGACGCGAAGACGCGCTCGATGCCCGAGAACAATCTGTCGCCCATCCGCGGCCACGCGAAGGCCGCGAGGATGGTAAGCAGCGTGAGGACAAACTCAACTCCCATGGCCGAGGTATGGTGATCTGGGCTGGGAGTGACGATCATCGTGGAAATTCGCCTCTCGTGCGATTTCAGTTAAAGCCTGATGGAATCTCTCGCCAGTCAGGGGGATTTTGGAACGGCAGCGTTATTTCACTTCCCTTTCGGGACCTTCAAAATCAGCTCAACTACTGCGGCGGCCGGTATACTCCGAGTCTGATTGATTCAGCCAGGATGGGGCGGGCGTGCCGATTGAATGGTGCCGTGAGTGGGTCTGGATTCAGAATCAAAATCCGAGGGGATGGCCCCGCTTCAGTCCCAGATGAGCTTGGATGCAGATAAGCAGACATTCCCTCGGCAAGTCCACGAGCATGTGATTTGAGCTGGATCATGCCCAAACCATCGATGCCGAGAGAGAACAAGACAGAGATTCCGACCGCGATAAGTAGAGCGTCGTTCTTGAGAAGAGATGCGGGCTTGTTCTGAAGAAACTCCTCCACGATTGCGAACCAGGAAAAGATGAGGAAAAGTGCGGAATAGATTGTGTATCGCGACGAGACAGCTTGGCTAACACCGAATTCCGAGCGAATGCCAGCGACACCAATCGCTGTTAGTAAGAGAAACAGGACGCAGTAAGAGACAAGCGGATTGCGGCGAATATAGCCGCGACAAATCATGAAGATAAAGAATAAGCAAAGGATGGTCCCGACGACAAAGCTGCCTGCCCTGATGGGGACACAACCTGCGCTGCCGATGAAAGCGAGTACATAGGCAGGCGCGAACGGATGAAAATTCGCAATGACCGAGCGGTGTGGCCCGGTCTGCGCCGACCAGATGTTGTAGTGATATGCGTAGGCCGCGATGCAGACTGCCGCAGCAAGAATCCAGATTGCGACGCGCAGATAACTGCGGCTGAGAACGAGAATCAGCAGGCCAACAGGGATCAACACGAAACCGTTGCCAGACGCGGCGACGGAAAGAATGAAGAGGACGACCGCGCCCCAAAAGGCCGCACGCGTTCCCTTGACGAGAAGATTGATGGCGGCGAGCGAGAAGACCAGAATCGGAAGATTTTGCAGTCCGGCCATCGACCAGTTGAGCGTTTCCCAATACTGAAACTGGAAGAGAAGCCAGGAGACCGGAATGAAAAGAACCAACCGCCCCGCGAGGTCCTTGCGATTGGGCAGGAACATTGTCCAGAGCAAAATGGCAAGCAGCAGGACGAATGTATCGCCGAGAATAGAGAGGACTCGAAAGTCTATGTGGCCGAAGAACACATATTGCAACCAAGCCACGCCATGCAACAGGAAGAGTTTGTATTCGTTATGCTGCGCAGCCAGGAAGTATGAGATTTTGGCGGAAAGCCCGTCGAGAAGGGTCATGTGATTCAGGAATTCGAGCAGAGCGTCGTAGTCATCCCAAAACGGGATGTTCACAGCATCGCGAAACAGAAGGGAGTAGAAGAGGATTGCCGGAAGGGTGACGAAGAGCAGCGGAAGAGCCAAGGCGAAGGGAGTTG
>JBAWCO010000448.1:0-21016 GCA_049590315.1 Occallatibacter sp.
CAAATGGTGTGCACGTTCTTCCTGGGGGTGGGGGTGGTCATGGTTTACCGGCTTTCTGTTTCAGGACGCTGAGCGCAACTTGAGCGGCGTACAGGAGTTGTGAGCCGTCTCGACCGTCGAAGACTTCCAGCGTGATGCCCTGCGCGATGCAGGCAATTGCGGCGCGGATGGTTGGCAAGCTGTCCATTTTGGGCATCGCGAGCTTGTAGGCAACGCTGGCCATGCGGATGGCCTTGGGTCCGGTGAGGCCCTTGCTCTGGGCCAGTTCATAGGCCCGGGTCCACTCGTCTTTGCAGTGGGTCAGTGCTTTGTCGGTTTGGCTGGTGCGGTCGCGGGGTGGGGTTTGGCCCGCGTCGATGACGAAGGTCATGCGGCGGGCCAGGAGGGGGAGTCTCATGCGGATTCCTTTTCCTTCCTCCATGCGATGAAGGGTTTTTTGATGGCTTCGAGGTTGGCGATGGGGACGGGTTCCAGATCGTGGTCGAGGTACCAAATGGTCGATTGCAAGGTGCGGTGTCCGAGCAGGCTTTGCACGAGGCGGATATCGTGGGTCTGGCGGTAGAGCGCGACGGCGGTTGAGCGGCGCAGATCGTGCGGGACGATTCGTTTGGTTATTCCGAGGTCGCGTCTGAGGGCGGCGAACTCTTTGCGGAGTTGGAACACATTGACGGATGCGTTGTGCATCGGCCTCCCTTGGTTGCCTGTCTTGAGTTTGCGGAGTTGCGTGACGTAGGGCAGGGCGCTGTGCGGGTCGCAGCTTTTCAGGATTGCTTCGATTTCTTGCGTGATGGGCAGGGTTTGATGCGCGCCTTTTTTGGTTGTGAAGCTGAACTCCTTCGTATCCTTGCGGTAGGCGTGTGGGCCGATCTTAACGGCGGTTCCGCTGCGCATTCCGAGGTCCGAGCAGAAGAGCAGCCAGAGGCGCATCTCTGGCGGCGCGGCGTCGAGGATGGTTTGGATTTCGTCGCGTGTCGCGGTCACGTTGCGCGGGCGAACCCCGGTGAGGCGCGGAACGTAGGTGTCCAGCTTCGGCGCGCCGTGCTCTTCCCACAGCCAGCGAAGCATCCGGCGCAGGACGTTGTGCTGGTTGACGCGTGTGACGTGGGCATATTTGCGCTCCCAGTCGCCCACGGTGTCGAGGACGTGAGCGGCGCTTAGCTGGCGCGGCGTGATCGAACCCGCCGCAGCGATGAGGGCTTTGGCGACGATGGTTTCGTGGGTAGCTGGCGGCTGGAACCCGTTGAAGCGGGCGCGGAGAATTTGGGTGAGTGTAATCCCCGCGCCTTCGGTTTTGGGTGTGCAGCTTCTTTCTGATCGGCTTCGAACCGTAGCGCCGCCCGTTCGGTCTGGAACGATTTCCGTTTGCGCGCGCCTTTTTTGTCGCGCCAGTCGGCGTAGAATTTGCCCTGCTTTTCAAACATGTGACCACCTTCTAACCATTGTGGGGGGCTGGTGTCTTGGCGGTTGGACACCGTTGGACACCAGCCAGTTTTGCGTTTGCCCGCTCGTGGTGCGAGGTTGCGCTTCGGCTAAGAGTGTGTCAAGCTGTTTATTGAAACAGGGGTGCTCCACGCTGTGGGGCTGAGATAATACCCTAGAACCCGATCCGGATAATACCGGCGTGGGAAGTTTCCGAAGCGAAGCGGCCTTCCTTTTTGAATCGTGGCGTCAGTTCCCTTGTTTCATTCGATTGAACCAAGGGGATACTATGCTCGAAGCTGCGCCCGCTGTTACAACACGCATTCCATCCCAATCCACTCAGCTTGATTGCCTGCGGATTTTTAATCGCCGCGTAGACGCTGCGCCGTTGCTTCGCAATTTGAGAAGCAGCACTGCGGCAATGTGGCTGGTTGTGCTGGGCTGCCTCGGTGCTTCATTGGGAGCGTATTGCCAGACCACGAATCAGACTCCCAGTAATTTGGTGGAGCAGAATGCGAATCCTGCTCCCCCTACACAAACATCGAAACCCTCTGCGGCGGCACAGCAGGTTCCGCGCGTGACTACGACAGTCGAAGTGCATGGCGAGGCGAAGGATGACTATCTTCCTGACGTGGTGGCAGTGGGAACCCTGGATGGAGCGACGCTGAGAGAGACACCGCTTTCGGCAACGGTGGTAACTCGCGATCTGCTGAATGACCAGGTTTCGCGGCTGCTCTCCGACGTGGTGAAGAACGACGCCTCGGTGGACGACGACTACGTGCCGGTGGGCTATTACGGCGTTTATGAGATTCGCGGATTCCCGATTGACCTGGCGACCGGTTTGCAGGTCAACGGCATGACCATCGCAGGAGAGCAGGACGTTCCGCTCGAGAACAAGGAACGGGTGGAGATCCTCAAAGGGATCGCGGGCCTGGAAAGCGGCGTGGCCAACGCGGGCGGCCTGATTGACTACGTGACCAAGCGGCCGGCGGCGATTAAGGCGCTTGATCTGGGGACCGATCATCGGGGAAGCGCGTACGGTGCGGCCGATGTGGGCTGGCTGCTGGGCAGCCGCAAAGAAGTGGGTGCGCGTTTCAATCTGGCGGGCGAACGAATTGCAAGCTATATGAACGACACTAACGGCTGGCGTGCAGTGGGCGCGGGCACCGCGGATTGGAAGCTGAGCCCCAAGGCGATTTTGAAGGGCGACTTTGAGTACCAGCACAAGGTGGAACGCGATGGGAGTGGCTATCAGCTGCTGGGCGGGACGACCGTACCGGACATCAGCAGGGTTTACCCGTCGACTATGCTGGGCGACCAGCCGTGGGGGCCGCCTGATACTTTCAACACGTTCAACGCCGGAGCGCGGCTGGACTATACTCTGCCGCATAACTGGGCGGTCTTCGGCGCGGCGAGTTACAGTCATTCTCTCATTGAAGACAATGTGATCTACGCGTATGGCACACCGTTCGATGCGGACGGCAATGTGGCCTGCCCCAACGCGGCGGTTGCGCCCGCGTACTTCTTCTGCCCCGACGGTAGTTATGGTATCTACGACTACCGCGATCCGGGCGAACTGCGTATCGATGCACAGGCAGAAGGGATCGCAACTGGACATGTGAAGACCGGGGCGATCTCGCAGGATCTGGCTTTCGGGGGCGAGCTGTTCTCGCGCAGCGTGCGGCAGCCTGGATTTTTTAGTTTTGCTAATCCGTACTCGCCGGATGGGATTGTGCAGGACGGCGCGGTGTATGCCTACGTCGGCTCGGAGAACATCTACCAGCCTCTCGCGCCAATTCCCCTTGGAACCCCCGATTCGCTTGAGTATCCACTCCAATCCGCAGGCCCGCAACGGCTATGGGAAGACAGCCATCAGGCGGCCGCGATCATGCAGGATAGGATTCATCTTCCCGGCCGCATTCAACTGATCGCGGGCACTCGTTACGATTCGCTGCGAGATCATAATTACTCGCTTGCGGCCACTAGCCCATGCACAGCCAGCGCGACGCCTGGACCGCCGAATGATCCGTGTCCGACAACCTACGACCCGTCTAACCAGCCGGTCTACTCCGTCCCCACTCTGCCTAACCTTACCAATAAGCCGATCTGGCTGCCACAATTTGCCGCGACTTATAACCCGATAGATAGTCTGACGCTTTATGGTAACTACGGCGTATTGCTCTCGCTTGGACCGCAAGCGCCGTGGTGGGTGGATAATGCGAGCCAGTTTCTTGCACCTTTCTTCACTCGCCAGGCTGAGGTCGGCGCGAAGTACGAGCCGGGACAGAAGATACTGCTGACGGCTGCGCTGTTCCGCATGAGAGCACCTTTCCTTTATCCCAAGGTGATTCAGGCTCCAGATAGTTTTTGCACCGTGGACGAGTTTTATGGGCCGGGGGATCTGTGTTTTGAATCTGAGGGACATGAGACGCACGATGGGATTGAGATAAACGCGGAAGGCAAGGCTGCAAGCTGGCTTCGGTTGACGGCATCTGCGGCGGCCATGCGCGCGCTGTCTGACGATACCGGAACCCAGGCGTTCGATGACAAACAAGTGCTCAACGTGCCGCATCTGCACACGGCTGTATTTGCGGACCTGACGCTGCCGCACATGCGCGGACTGCATGTGATGCCAGGATGGAGTTATTCGGGGCGTAAGGAAGCCACCCGCGATGACCTGGTGAGCGTGCCCACTGTCAACATTTTCAACCTGGGAGCGCGCTACACGCCCGGCGGCGAACAGGGACGAGTTACCTTCAGGGTTTATGCCAATAACATCGGTGACAAACGATATTGGAGCGACACTGGCGCGAGTTACGGGGATAGTTTCATTTGGTTGGGCGCGCCGACGACGGTGAGGCTATCGGCACATTACACTTTCTAGACTCTCCGGTTTGACTTGAGGACGTTTTCGCAATGAGCGCAGCGGCAACAGTACACGGGATGGACGGACGGCTGGTGAAGCCCGACTGGGTACCGCTGACTCTGGCCGAGGTGCGCGAGTTGCTGGTCCGGTTCCCTGAGTGTGGGGAGCCCGCGGAGATTCTATCGGTGAGCCCGCGACCGTTTTCTGCGGCGAGCGTGGTGAGGACGCGAAACGGGCGCGTGTTCGTCAAACGGCATCATCGCGCGGTACGCGATGCGGAAGGGCTTCTCGAAGAGCATCGTTTTATGAAACACCTGTTGGCGCATGGAGCAAAGCTACCACGAGTGTTTGCGAACTCGTCGGGAGAGACGGCAACCGAAATGGGTGAGTGGACGTATGAAGTGCATGAGACGCCTGAAGGAGCAGACCTTTATGGTGAGGCGATTTCGTGGACTCCGTTTCGCACAGCGGCTCACGCGCATTCAGCGGGTCGTGCGCTGGCGCGATTGCATTGCGCTGCGGAGGGATTCGATGCGGCGCGTCGCAAGCCGCGCCCGCTGGTGGCAAGCTTCACCATCTTTGCCCGTCAAAGAGCAGGCGCGGGAATGGATAAGTATCTAGCTGCGCGTCCGGCGCTGGCTGAAGATGCGATGGTGCGCAAGTGCTGCGATGAGGCGCTGGAGTTGCTCGCGCCGTTCCATGCGGAGTTGCGGCCACTGTTGCCGGCGCTGAAGCCGCTGTGGACACACAATGACTTGCACGCTTCGAACTTGCTTTGGAGCGATGCGACGGAACGCGCGCAGGCAACGGCGATCATCGACTTTGGCCTTGCCGACCGGACCAATGTTGTTCACGACCTGGCCCATGCGATTGAGCGAAACATTGTGGAATGGCTTGCGCTGGTTGAGGCCCCAGAGAATGTACCAGTGCATCTCGATCACCTGGAGGCACTACTCACCGGCTATGAGTCGGTGCGGCGGTTGAGCGACGAAGAATCGGCTGCGTTGGCGCCGATGGCCGCACTGTGCCATGCGGAGTTTGCGCTGAGTGAGACCGACTACTTTCTAGGCGTGCTGCACTCGGAGGAGAAAGCGCCGATGGCCTGCGACGGGTGGCTGGTAGGCCATGCGCGGTGGTTCCGCGATGCGGGCGGCAGGAAGCTACTGGACGAGATTCGGCAATGGGCCCGGAAGCGCGTCGGCCACAATGAGGGAGCTCTGCAGAGATGAGCTGGGCTGTGATTGCGAATTACGGGGCCGCGCACTGGGTGGAGCTGGCGGGGTTTCTCACGACATGGGTCGGCATCTGGCTCACGACCAAGCGCCTGCTGATCTGCTGGCCGGTGGTGCTGGCAGCCGACATCTTCTATCTCGTCGTTTTCTACCAAGCGCGACTCTATAGCGATGCGCTATTGCAGGTGTTCTTTGTGCTCTTCACTTTGTACGGGTGGTGGCACTGGTGGCGCGGCGTGCGCGAAGAAGGCGAGGTGCGCGTTGTTCCGCTCAGTGCGCGGGCATGGATTGCAGGATTGATTGCGGGTGCCGTTGGCGCAATCGCGCTTGGGTGGTTGATGGTAAGGATTGGCGCGGCCCTACCCCATCTGGATGCGGCGTTGACCAGCTACAGCCTGGTGGCAAGCTGGTGGCAAGCACGCAAGCACACGGCCAACTGGTGGTTGTGGATTGCGATTGACGGCGTGTATGTGGGCGAGTATGCGTACAAGGATCTTTGGCTGACGGCTGTGCTCTCGGTGGGGCTGGTGGCACTGGCCATACTGGGGTTGCGCGACTGGCGGCGCGCAGCCATGCAGATCTCCGGCACGGGATCCATGATGCCCGAAGTCTCCGCTTAGACGGCGGTCTGCACTACATTCTGGAGCGGTTCGCCGGCGATGTAGCGGCGTAATTCTCCTGCTGCGGTGCGCACGGCGCGGGGCGCAAATTGCGGAGTGGATCCGGCCACGTGGGGAGTGATGAGCAGATTGGGGCAGGTCCACAGCGGGTGGCCGTCCGGCAGCGGCTC
The DNA here is from genome assembly GCA_049590315.1 of Occallatibacter sp. Taxonomy (GTDB): domain Bacteria; phylum Acidobacteriota; class Terriglobia; order Terriglobales; family Acidobacteriaceae; genus Telmatobacter. The sequence goes on from JBAWCO010000448.1 coordinate 6,308, forward strand.
AGGATCGGTGACGTCAAGCGCGGCACGAATGCGGCCCGATTGAAGCGCTTCAACAAGGGCATCTGTCTTGACGATTGGCCCCCGCGCTGCGTTCACGAGAAGCGCTCCCTGCGGCAATAGTGCAAGTTGCTGAGCCCCGATGAGGCCGTGCGATTCGGGGGTATCCGGCAGGATGAGCACGACGATCTCAGCCCGCGGCAAGAGTGCATCGAGCTCGCTGACAGCATGCACCTGAGGCCTGGTGCGCGCAGTGCGGGCGACACGGAGCATCTCGACATTAAACGGCGCGAGCATGCGCTCGATCTCTTTACCTATGGCGCCATGTCCGACCATCAGAACCCTTTTTCCGGTGAGCTCCTCCAGCATGACGGGGGGATAGAGAGGGCGTGCATCGCCGGTGATTGCCGCATAATGCGCGCTCGCTCCGAATCGGAGCTTCCACTGCCCAGCGTTCTGAACGCCGAGATAGAACGGGAAGTACTTGAGCATGGCCAACATCGCACTGACCGCCCATTCGGCGGTGGAAACATTGTGTGCGCCGTGGGCGTTGCAGATGGTGACATGCGGCCCAACCGTGCCGGGAATCCACTCGGTGCCCGCCATGAGTGCCAGTACGAGACGTACGCCGTGCAGGTGCGGCCAGACTTTCTTCGCTTTGACGGCGTAGGGATCAGGAAGCCAGACGTCGAGATCCATGTCGTGATCCAACGTGTCGGGCAGCGGAATGAGCTCGACTTCCTTCGGAAAATCGCTGAACAGATCCGCCGAAAGAACGGCTGGATATCCTACTCGCAGCATGGTCCCCACCAGCCCGCAAAGTGCGGGCGCTATGAATTCATGCTAAACGGAAAGAGCGATTCATCTTGTGTTCTGGCTCACACAAAACTGGTAGGCTTAACGGGACCGGGCCGGGTCGTGAGTGCATCTCGTCACTGGCAGAGAGGTGCTGGCGCGCTCATTCTATGTGTATGAAGATATTCAATCGCGGCTGGTATGCATGGGCCTGAACGCGGACAAGACGTGGTCGCAGCAATTGCTGGATCTCCGGCAACGCATAGAGCCTGCGCGGGGGACGGGATTCTTTTCATGGGAACGCCAGCGGCTGCTGATTCACGGGGCGAAGACCGCACTGGCGGCGGGTTTGTGCTGGTGGTTGGCACTGCGTTTCGGATTGCACGACGGCTATTGGGGCTCAATCAGCGCCATCATTGTGCTGCAATCCAACATGGGCGCGACCGTTTCCGCGTCGCGCGACCGGCTGATTGGAACGCTGATCGGAGGCGTGCTTGGCTTCTCGTTCTCTCTGTTTGGCATCCTTCCGTGGAACTACATTCTCGCGATACTGGCGGCGGTGATTATTTGCGGGCTGTTGGGGCTGCGTTCCAGCTCGCGACTGGCTGCGGTCACCATCACGATCATCATGCTCGTGCAGAAGCCGGGGTCACGCTGGGGTCTGGCGCTGGACCGTGTGGGCGAGGTGGTGCTGGGCATCGTGGTCGCGCTTGCCGTGACTACGCTGGTGCTGCCTGATCGCGCGAGGCTGCGGCTACGCGACGGACTGGCGCAGGAATTTCTGGTATTGGGAGCCTTCTTCGAGGCGATTCTGCAGGGATTTCGGGGCGCTCCCGCGGAGAACCTGATCGGATTGCGAGACGACGCGCTAGCGATGCTGCGTGGAAACAACCAATTGCTGGAGGCTGCGCGCAATGAGCCTTCAGGGGGACCGGGCTGGCGCGAGGGGCTATCAACACTTTCGCAGTTTGGCCGATCTCTGTTTGACGCGCTGGTGGCGCTGGAGTTTTCAGTCAAGGATACGTCTGAGTTTGAGTACGCACAGCAACTGGAACCTGCACTCGGCCAGTTGATTGCCGATATCCAATCCGGATTCCAGCACGTGGCAGGACGGATTCACGAATGGCATTTCAATGTGCCGCCACAGGGAATCAATTTGGAAGAGGACATTGCCCATTTGGAAGAGCGCATGACCGCAGTCAGGCCCACGGGGATTGGATTTTCGCAGACTGAGATTCTGCGCGCGTATGCGGTGCAACTGCATCTGAAGCAGATTGCCCGACTGCTGCGTGCCTCACGCGTTGAGACCAGCCACGCTGTTGGAGAAATTCAAGAGTAGGAAGCTTTGCCGGCTCCCGTCCTTCGAGCGAAAACAACACCCGAAGGATGGCGAGACCAGCTATTACTTTGCGAAAAACTTGCGCAGCGCGTCAACGCAGTCTTCAATTTCCTTTGGCGCGATTGCATATCCAAAGCGCAAATGCCCCTCTCCCTGCGCGCCAAAAACAGAACCGGGAATCGTGGCGATGTGCGCCTTTTCCAGCAGAACTTGCGCGGCGGTGCGGCTGATTTTATGAATCTTCTCCACATTGGGGAAAGCATAGAAGGCGCCTGCGGGCGAGGCGCACTCGAGGCCTACTTCACAGAGACCTGCCACCAGCAAATCGCGGCGCTTGCGATACTCTTCGCGGATACGGGCAATCTCAGATTCCGGGGTGGTGAGCGCCTGGATCATGGCGTACTGCACGGGTGTGGGGACGCCGTTTGTGGAATAGAGCACGATTTTGCGCAACGCGGTCATGAAAGGCTCTTTGGCCGCTGCGTAGCCGGCGCGCCAGCCGGTCATGCCATAGGTCTTTGAGAACGTAAAACAAGTGATGGTGCGTTCAGCCATTCCGGGCAAAGATGCAATGGAGACATGCTCCCCATCGTAGACCAAGTCCTCGTATGCCTCATCTGCAATCACAATCAGGTCGCGCTCAATGGCGAAGGCCGCGACTTCCTCGGCTTCGGCGCGCGTAAAGACCAGTCCGCTGGGATTCTGCGGTGTGTTGTAGTAAACGGCGCGGGTTTTGGGCGTGGAGAATTGCTCCAGCGTTTTGCGGATTCCGTTGCGGCGCGCGGTGATGGTGGGCACCAGCAAAGGACGCGCTTGCGCTCCTGTGACCAGGTCGCCGATCGGCGTCCAATAGGGTGAGAAAACCAGGGCATCGTCGCCGGGATCGAGCACGCTTTGGAAGGCCGCGTACAACCCCTGTGAACCACCTACGGTGGCGATCACTTCGTCGGCGGTAACATGGATGCTGTTCTTGGCTGCGAGCTTCTCAACGAGCGCCTTGCGCAGCGGCAATACGCCGGAGGACGGAGCGTAGTGAGTCTGGTTCTCGACCAACGCTTTCATGGCGGCGTACTTGATCGCTTCCGGCGTTTCAAAGTAAGGCTCACCTCCGTGCAGCATGTGTACCTGGAGGCCCCCCCCCCGCAACTCCATAACCTTGTTGCGGATTTGAACGATATCGGAGAATCCAACTTCGTCCAGCCGTTTTGCCAGTCGTATCCCGCTCTGCTTCGCCATCATGTTTCAGTTTCCCTTCGCAAGGATGATCAAGATTATGTTTCCAGCATATCCGATGCCGGGCTGAGCGCCACGAATCACACCGCGAGCAACTCCGTGTAAACAGCCATTCCCACCACCGCATCGGCGCCGAGAGCGTCAAGCGCATCCACTTCCTGTTGGCTGCGAATGCCGCCGGCAACGATGAGCTGGCGATTGGTGAGTTTACGCAGTCGCGCGGCGGTTTCGATGGGAAAGCCCTGCATCAGGCCCTCTCCATCGACGTGCGTGTAGAGATAGGCCGAGACGTGGGGCTCAAGCTGAGGGATGGCATCGTCGGGTGTGAGAGCTACCTGGGACTTCCAGCCTTTGACGGCAATCTTTCCGTTCTTGGTGTCGATGCCGGCGACGACGCGGTCTGGGCCAATGGAGGCGGCAAGGCTGGCGGCGAATTCCTTATTGACGGTTCCTTGCTCAGAAAAAAGTGCGGAGCCGATGATGACTCTCTTTGCACCGGCATCAAGGACCTGACGGGCACGGTCGATGGAGTGAATACCGCCGCCGGCCTGGACGGGGAGCCGCTTCGCGATTTGGGCGACGAGCACGGAGTTGTCACCCTGGCGCATGGCAGCATCGAGATCGATCAACTGGACTAGTGGAAAGCGAGAAAACTTGTCGATCCAGTATTCGAAATCGTCAAAAGCGAGGCGGAGTTTTTCTCCCTGCACTAACTGAACGATGCGGCCGCCCAACAAATCGATGGAGGGAATCAGCATGGAAGCCTCACGGAAACCCCGGCTTTGGCGAGCTCTTCTTTGAGCGAGCGGGCGCTGGATACGCCGAAGTGAAAGATGCTGGCAGCCAGCGCTGCATCGGCCTTGCCGCGCGCGAAGACGTCAGTGAAGTGAGCTACGGTGCCTGCGCCACCGGAGGCGATGACGGGAATGCGAACTGCCTCGCTGACCGCAGCAGTCAGTTCGCAATCGAAGCCGGCGCGCGTTCCATCGGAGTCCATTGAGGTGAGCAGGATTTCGCCCGCGCCACGCTGCTCGGCTTCGCGGGCCCATTCCACCACTGTTCGACCAACGGCGCGGCGGCCTCCTTGCACATATACTTGCGCATCGCGAACTGGATCGGCGGCTTCGGAATCGCGGCGGGCGTCAATGGCAACGACGACAGCCTGCGCGCCGAAGCTGCGGCCGATAGCGTCGATGAGCGTTGGATCGGCGAGCGCAGCGGAGTTGACGCTGACTTTGTCTGCGCCTGCTTCGAAGACCTGCGCTGCGTCGTTGGCAGTGCGAATGCCGCCTCCTACGCAAAATGGGACGAAGAGCTCGCGAGCGGTGCGGCGCACGGTGTCGAGCAGCGTGGCGCGGCCTTCGTGCGTGGCCGTGATGTCGAGGAGTACGATCTCGTCGGCACCCTCGCGGGCATGGCGCGCGGCTTGCGTGGCTGGATCGCCCGCGTCGATGAGGTCTACGAATTGCACGCCTTTGACGACTCGGCCACCGTGGACATCGAGGCAGGCGATGATGCGCTTGGTGATCATGGGTTCCTCTTTGGCAAATGGCGCGCTACGAGACCGTTGAGTTCGGTGCGTTGGGTGCGAGACATACCGGACAAGGGGAAAATCAAGAATCTGCTCTTGGCCAGATAGAACAAAATCATCTCTTGATCCTGCGCGAACCCAATGATAGAGTTCCACGCGTGACTCTCAGGTTCGGTGCCAATGACCGCCGACGTAATTCCCACCTCGTTGAATTCAATCCAGGCGCGGCGTTTGTGCGGAGGAAACCTTCGCTCAAAATGCTTCCTAAACTTCTTGCGATTTCGGCCTTTCGCAGTCGTCAGCAGGTAGGCGCTTCCGACGAGGAGCCCAAAGAGGAGTTCGAACCAATATGACCTCCCATGCCCCAAAACGCCGAATCTCTTCATCAGGACACAACCCATTGCTGCTCCAAGACAGGGGATGCCATCGTAGATCAGGAAATTGAGAACACGCCGCACCGGGGTCTGACGCCAGTGGAGGGCTTGTGCAGCCTGGTAGTCAGCCAATGTGATCGAGTATTCGAGCTTCATCGCGGCAGTCCCAGAAAGTTCTCCAATATCTTTAGCCCGGTGGCACCGGATTTTTCGGGGTGAAACTGGACGCCGAAGACGTTGCCTCGCTCAACAGCAGATGCGAATGGCTCGATATATTGCGTAACGGCGGCTGTGTCTGTGGTGACCGGGGCTTTGTAGGAGTGGGTGAAATAGACGAACTCACCGAGCTCGACACCTGCAAGTAAGCGCGAGCCTGTTCGCACCTCAAGCGAGTTCCATCCGACGTGGGGGACTTTTTCTTGGCTTTCGGAAAAGCGGGCGCACTGCTCGGGAAAGTGGCCGAGACCGGACTGATTTGGCGCTTCGGTCGAACCTGCGTAGAGCCATTGCATTCCAACGCAGATGCCAAGGAACGGGACTCCGTGCGCGATGGCTGCGCGGATGGCGGGAGTGAGGCCGGTGGAATCGAGATACTGCGTAGCGGCGAAGTGACCTACGCCGGGGAGGACGATGCGCTCAGCGGATTCTACGGGCGCGAGGTCGGCATCGGTGACTTCGACCTCCGCACCGAGATGGCGAAGAGCCTTCAGCACCGAGGTCAGGTTGCCCGCTTTGTAATCGATGACGGTTACGCGCATCAGAGCAGTCCTTTGGTGGATGGCAGCATGTCCCCGAGTTGCTTGTCGCGGGAGCAGGCTACGCGAAGGGCACGGGCGAAGGCTTTGAAGATGGCTTCGATCTTGTGATGGTTGGAGCGGCCGTACATGGTTTTGACGTGAACGTTGGCGCGGGCGCCGCGGGCGAAGCCTTCAAAGAAGTCTGTGACCAATTCGGTTTGAAGATCGCCGACCAGGCGAGTGCGGACCTTGGTGTCAACGGCAAAGGCTGCACGGCCACTGAGATCGACGGCAGCGATGGCAAGGGTCTCGTCCATGGGCATGAGGAAGTACCCGGCGCGGAGAATGCCGCGCTTGTCGCCGAGGGCGCGGTCGAAGGCTTCGCCAAGGGCAATTCCGACGTCTTCGACGGTATGGTGCTGGTCCACATCCAGGTCACCATCGCACTTGAGCTCGAGATCGAATGCGCCATGGCGGGTGAAGAGCTCCAGCATGTGATCGAAGAAACGAATGCCGGTGGATACTTTGTACTGGCCGCGGCCTTCAATGGTGAGATGCAGATAGATGCGGGTCTCCGCGGTGTTGCGTTCGACTAACGAGGTACGCGACTTTGATTGGATTGCTGGCTTTGCGTTTTTCATCGCGCTTTTGCTCCAAGATTCAGCGTTGCTACCGCTTGATTCAGGGCTGTGATGGCGAGCTGCATCTGTTCGCGTGTTCCGATGGTGATGCGGACACGGCCATCGCAGCCGGGATCATTGGAACGATCGCGGACGAGCACGCCCGCAGAGCGCATGAGGCGCACAAACTCCGCGTGTTGAGGGCCGATGTCGACGAGTATAAAGTTGGCGCGGCTGGGCCAGCGGCGCAGTCCGGCGGCATCCAGAGCAGATACAAAATCGGTGCGCGCTTGAAGCACTTCGTTGACGTACCAGTCGAGGTAGGCTGTGTCTTCGAGCGCGGACGGCAGGCAAGCCAATGCCAGCGAATTGACGCTGTAAGGCGAGAGGACTCGCCGGATCCAGCGCATCAATTCGACTGGCCCGGCGAGCAGGCCGAGACGGAGACCAGCGAGGCCATAGGCTTTCGAAAACGTGCGAGCCACGATCAGGTTTGGAACGAGTCCGACTAGGTCGATGACAGTTTCGCCATGAAAGTGAAAGTAGGCTTCGTCAACCAGGACGACGGCCTGGGGTGCGCGGCGTGTGAGCTCGATAATCTGCGCGCGCGTTGCGAAGGTGCCGGAAGGGCTGTTGGGATTGGCGATGGCAATGATTTTTGTCTGCGGGGTGATGGCAGCGAGGAGACGATCATAGGGAAATTGCAGGTCATCGGCGGCAAGCACGGGAACCATTCGGGCGTCGGTGGCCGAGGCGTAGACCTCATACATGGTGTAGGTGGGGACGGGCAAGAGCAACTCATCGCCAGCTTCCAGGAAGGTCTCGAAGAGCACGTGAATGGCTTCATCAACGCCGTTGGTGAGAGCTACCTGTGCGGGAGCGAGGCCGAGATGCGAGGCGACGGTGGCCTCGACGGGCTCGCGCTCGGGATAGCGCGTTAGAGCGCCGGTTGAGATTTGCGCCAGGGCTTCGCGAACTTTTGGAGAACATGCGAGCGTGTTTTCGTTGAAGTCGAGGCGAAGGGCGTCGCGGCTGCCAAGGGGAGGGTGATACTCTTTCATGGCCTGCACGCGCACGCGTGGGGCCACCTGCGGTGGGGCTGGCGTTGGGGTTGAACTTATCAAGGTTGCTTGTCCTTCTGCCGCGGATTCAGCCATTGCGCCTCCTCTTTTGCAATCGTGTGCGGATGGCTTCAGCGTGGCCAGTCAGGCCTTCCGCCTCGGCCAGCAGTGCGGCCGGGGGGCCGAGTGCGCGGATTCCCTGCTCTGTGTACTCCTGCACAGTGATGAGCTTGACGAAGTCGTTGACGCTAAGGCCGCCGCGAACACGGGCCATGCCGCCGGTTGGCAAGGTGTGATTGGGGCCGGAGATGTAATCGCCCATGGGCTGTGCGGACCAACGACCGACGAAGACAGAGCCCGCATTCTGAATCCAATCGAGGTCGCTTGCCGCGTCTACAGTCAGGTGCTCGGGGGCTATGCGATTGGTGATAGCTCTGGCTTCATCGACGGTGGATGCGATGATGACCAGGCCGTTGCGATCGAGAGCCGCGCGGGCGACGGGATTGTTGCGGCTGCGGAGGTTTGCTTCTACGATGACTTCCTTGGCCAGATCTGGACGCGTGGTGATGAAGATGGCTAAGGCTTCAGGATCGTGTTCGGCTTGTGCGACCAGATCGGAGGCGATGTCAGCGGCGTGGCCGCGATCGCTGGTGACAACGATTTCAGTGGGGCCGGCGAGCATGTCGATGGCGCAGTCGAAGGCGACAAGACGCTTGGCGGCGGTGACGTAGAGATTGCCTGGACCGACGATTTTGTCGACCGGGGGGAGGGTTGCCGTACCGTATGCCAGCGCAGCTATCGCGTGTGTGCCGCCCAGGCGATAGAACTCCGTGATGCCGAGGATGTGGGCTGCGGCAAGAGTTTCCAGCGCCGGCTTGGGCGAGACAACAACTATGCGCTGGACGCCTGCGACTTGCGCGGGGATGGCGGTCATCAGCAATGTGGAAGGAAGCGGATGACGGCCGCTGGGGACGTAACAACCGACCGATGCTAGCGGACGGACTAGCTGGCCAGTGGTGAGACCTTGCCTGTACGGCTTGCTCCACGAGACAGGCAGTTGTTTGCGCGCGAAGGCCTGAATTTGCGCGGCTGCCGTCATCAGCGCGGCTCGAAGCGGCGCATCAATCGCCTTCCACGCCTCGACCATTTCGTTTGGGGTTACGCGGAGGCGTGTAATATCTCGCAGGCCGTCGAGTTCGGCGGCATATCGGAAAAGCGCGCGGTCACCTTTCTTGCGCACGTCGGACACTATGCGCTTGACGGCGGGGAGGACGGCATCGAGCGATGCGGCGCCGCGGTGCTCAAGAGCGGCGAGAATTTCCGCCGTTTGTTGAGCGCCGCGGCCTTTGGTTCGGATGAGCTTCATAGATTGATTCTTTCCTCGATCGAGTCCGCGTGGAATTGTAGCTATCCCAGCGGAACTATCTGAGTGGCTGCGCGCCCAATCGAGCGACCCAGTCATTCTTCAGTTCTTTCAGCAAACCATCAACTTCCAATGGGTGCACGTCCTCGTCGAGAGCGTCGAGCATCTCATATTGAAATGCAGCCTCACCGTGCGCGTTCCACTCGTCCTGGAGTGTTTTTTCCTGATGCATCCCATTTCGCAAACAGAACCAGCATCCGTTCTTCGTTGCGTCGAGGTTCCGGGAAACGCCGACCCAGACCTCTCCAGTTGTGGTGCATCGCACGGCATAAGCGCCCAGGAGCGTTTTGCGTTCCTTGAATTTCCTGATTGATTCTTTCCTTGATTCCTTGGATAGCATTCAGTGTCTCCATGCTTTTTTGCGCCGCGATACGCAGCGTACAGGCGTATACGCGGCGCGTTCTCACAGCACCACTTTGTTGAGCGGGTATTCGACGATGCCGGTTGCCTTGGCGGCTTTAAGCTTGGGAATTACATCGCGGGCTACGCCCTCATCAACGATGGTGTTGACCGCTACCCACTCGGAATCGCTCAATTGCGAAATCGTGGGCGAGTTCAATGCGGGCAGCACGGCGAGTACGGCGGCAAGGTCGTCGCGCTTGACGTTGAGCATGAGGCCGACCTGCGATTGAGCATCAATTGCGCCGCGCAACATGAGTGCGATCTGACTGATCTTCTGCTGCTTCCATGGATCTGAAAGGGCAGGCCTGCCGGCGATGAGATGAGTCTCGCTCTCCATGACTGTATCGATGATTTTGAGACGGTTGGCCTTGAGGGAACTGCCTGTTTCAGTAATCTCGATGATGGCGTCGGCGAGGGTAGGGGGCTTGACTTCCGTTGCGCCCCAACTGAATTCGACTTTGACGTTGACACCTTTGGAGGCGAAGTAGCGCTTGCTGACTTCGACGAGTTCAGTGGCTACAATTTTGCCCTCGAGGTCTTCGGCTTTCTCAAAGCCGCTGCCCTCAGGAACGGCGAGCACCCAGCGCACCTTGCGGCGGCTCTGCTTGGCATAGGTAAGCGAGGTTACAGTTGTGACGTCGAGGCCGCTCTCGACGACCCAGTCGATGCCGGTGAGGCCAGCGTCAAGGACGCCGTGATCGACGTAGCGGGCCATCTCCTGCGCACGAATTAACATGCACTCGATCTCGGAGTCGTCGATGGACGGAAAGTACGAGCGGCCGTCGGCATAGATATTCCAGCCGGCGCGTTTGAAAAGAGCGATGGTTGCATCTTGCAGGCTGCCTTTGGGGATGCCGAGTCTGAGCTTATTAGCCACGGGTTTCCTCTTTCTGATCTGGTTGCTGGGTGGATGCGCCGAAGGGAAGCGGCTTGGTGAAACAGCTTACAGTGCCCTCATGACAGACGAGGCCATCGCCTTCGACCTCGACGCGAAAGAGAAGGGTGTCGTTGTCGCAGTCGGTAGCAGCAGAGATGACGCGGAGGCGGTTGCCGCTGGTTTCGCCCTTCATCCAGAGCTTTTGGCGGGTGCGGCTCCAGAAAGTGACGAAGCCGGACTCAAGGGTTTTGGCATAACTGACGGGGTTAAGGAAACCCACCATCAGCACTTCGCCGGTATGCGCATCCTGCACGATGCCGGGGACGAGGCCGTCCATTTTGTCAAAGTCGATTGTTACGGTGTCGATGCTCATGTTTTCCTGATTCTCTTCCGGTTTGGTTTTTGTTGGAACACGAAAAAGCCCGCCGGCTTAGTTGCCGGCGGGCTTTAGTATCTCTCGATCTGGATGGCCGTCTAGTTCAGGCCATGGCAGTCCGCCGGCATGGAGGTCCCATGATGATGGTGGTGACCGTGATGGCGGTGGGTCTGCATCTAACTGAAACCCTACGGGGAAACACCCTTTGGTGTCAAATTGATTTTGCTGCCGGCGGATTTCGGACCACGAAGGTTTGGGAGTCTCCGATGTCGGCATCGGCGCGCTGCGTAGCCGACTGACCGTCCACGAACCCACCGGAGAATCTCGACGATCAATGCAGTTTGTAGGGCTCCACGGGCGCCGGAATCGGATCTGGCACCTTGGGCATATCCTCTGCCCCAATCGGCGTCGCTCCGGCGAGGCCAGTCCCGGTTACGTTTGACGTTTTGAGCAGAGGCCCATCAAAGCCGGTCACCTTGATTCCCGAGAGGCGTGCGTTCTTGATGTTTGCCAGCGATATCCCTTTGCCGCATGTCCCAATTATGTTCTCGAGGACAAAACCATCGAGCGGCTTGCGGGGATGGATGTCGATTCCATGAACCAGCTCCGGCATGTCTGTCACTTTGATGTTCCTGAACTCGAAGTTGCGGATTGTCGGAATCCCCTCATCGCCGGGGACCAGGTTGGGCGTGTCGGCTATACCGCTGTTCAAAATATTGAACCGCAGGAACCCGTTTTTTGCGCCGGAAACTTCCAGATCGCTCATATAAATATTTTCGATAAACGCACCGCGCCCAGGTCGACTCTTGACGTAGATGGCGAACGTTCCAGCACCGAGGCATTTGCAATGGTCCACATACACGTTGCGAATACCGCCGGATGTCTCACTGCCAATGCCGATGCAGGCCCAGACCTTATCAACAAAGGTGCAATTCGAAATGTGCACGTCGTCCGTGGGACGTGCGATGGTGTACCCCTCGATGCCGCGCCCGGACTTGATGGAGATACAGTCATCCGTCGTATCAAAGTCGCAGCGGTCGATGGTGACATGCCGGCAGGAGTCAACATCGATTCCATCCGCGCCACTCTTCACAACTACGTCCTTGAATGTGATGTTGTCGCAGTACACAGGGTGAATGGACCACATTCCGTAGTTCTGCGTGTAGCAGTTCTCGACGCGCACATTGTTGCAGTTCACAAATTCCAGCAAAGCAGGAAGCCGAAGTCCGCTTGGCCGCTCGAGCCTGCCCACGACAGCGGGGCTGCCAATGATCTTGCCCGGCCCAGCAATACCTACGTTCTCAGCATCGGTAGCTGCGATTAAGGCGCTGTAGCCTTTGATCCAATGACCTTCCCAGCGCACCTGAGCCAGCGGATAATCTGACATGTCGGGCGAGCCATTGAGCGTTGCGCCTTCTTCGACGCGGAGCAAAACGCCGGCGCGCAAAACCAATGCGCCTGCGAGATAATCTCCTGCCGGCACCACAACTTCGCCCCCACCAAACGCCGAGCATCGCTCAATCGTCTGTTGAATCGCGACTGTATCCTTGGTTTTGCCGTCGCCGGTGGCGCCGTAGTCTTTGACGTTGAGACTCACTGTGGGCTTTCCCGGTGTAGCTGCGGACTTACGCACAGCCCCGTCTGCGTTCGCGGCGGATCTCGGTTCCTGGGCCTGCGCTAAGCTTGGCGTGAGTGCAAGGATCGGCGAGACCAGCGTGCAATGCGCCGCCTTCTTCAAGAAATCTCTCCGCTGCAAAAAGGGCTTGCCAATCAACTTGTACCTCTTTCAGGTAGCTCAGATATATCAAGCGGACGCCGGTTCGGTCTTCGGTGATGGCGCGGGTTCGCGGAGGAGGTCAAGGACAAGCTGGTATAAGCGGTTGCGAAGCTCAAATCGCTCGGATGCGCGGGTCACGTAACGCACCAAGACCTGGAGATCGGAACCTGAGGGGCGCATTGTCACGACGGGAGCGGGGCTGAATCGGCTAAGGCTATCACCGCGCGCGCCACGCTTCCACTCCTGTTCCGCAATGCGGGCATTCTCTTCCGTCGCCTCCTGCACAGCTTTCTCGATGCGATCGACCATCTCTTGGGTGTTCATCGACGCGGACATGGGAACGGTGATTTCGTCCCACATCCATTGGCCGGTGGTGGAGAAATTGAAGTATTGCCCCTTGATGGAATAGCCGTTGATGAATGTGATGCGGCGGCCGGTGGGTTGGCCCCTGCTTTTCAAATCGCCGGTCTCGAGGAGCGTGGTATAAATGAGGCCGATCTCAGTAACCTCGCCCCCAACGCCATTGATCTCAACCCAGTCACCAATTCGAATTCCGTTCTTGCCCATGAGGACGAACCAGCCGAGGAACGCGAGAATGAAGTCCTGCAAAGCGATGGTGAGCCCGGCGGTGGCGAGGCCCAGAACTGTGCTCAACTGCTGGGGTGGGCCAAAAAGAACAAAGAGTATGAGAAGTACTCCAATGACTTGTATGCCTAGCTCAAGCACGGTGCGCAGCGTTTGCATGCGCTTCCAGTCGAGCGACGGATTGGCCAGCAATTGCCGCACGAGGGCGTCGAAGAGAATCATGGAGATGAGAATCAAGACAATCCACGCCAGCGACTGCAGCATGAGATGGAACACGATGCGGTGTTGCAGGAGGACCTGGGCATACCACTTACCGTACACAGTGGCAAGCTGCTGGTCGGTTTGAATGCGATCGTCGTAGATGCTGAGTAGCTGGCGCTGTCCGCGCTGATCCTTTATGCCGGCGAGTCGAGATGCGTTCCCAGGTTGACCCGTTGACAGTGTGACCGCGCTTGCATTGGCTTTGGCCTCCAGATTGTTGTGTTCGGAGGTCAGGCTGGCAACGTCGGCTTGGGCCTGCTGCATGGCCTGCTGAATTAACTGGGCACGGTCGCGCTGATCGAACCACGCTTTGAATCGGCTGGCGAGCGTGCCATGTCTGCGAGCGGAGACCACGGCGACCTGCCCATCGCCTTGCGACGCGCTGTCAAATTTGGCCATCGATGCTTCGTGAGCCGTCAGTTCGCTTTGAATCTGAGATCGGTTGTCGCCGGAAGCGCGCTCAAGATCCTGCTGGGCATCGGCGAGTTCATCGGAGTCGAGCCCAAGCTGCGCCTTGGCAATATCAAGATCGTCACTGCTTGCAACAGGCTGAGCAGGAGGTTTTGTTGAACCGGCGGGGGCGCCTGATTTCGGAGCCATGCTGTCTACCAACGCCTGGTCTTGTGCGACGAGTTGCTGAAGTTGTGCGACTCTCTGCGAGCGAGCAAGCGCCTCTCCTGAGAGAACGCGATTCTGGGTCTGCGCGGTAGCCTGACGCAACGCTGCGGCGAATGCCTGGTCCACTTCATGATCGGCAAGGCGCTCGGCATCATGTGCGAACTCCGTTTCCTCGGCGGTGACGGCGAGGGCCGCCAAGGCCTGGGCCGTTTGCCAGGGACGAAGATCGACGAGTGTTTTCTGGTTTCCAGTTGACGCCAGCCCTCTACTCTTTCCTTGCAGGAAGGGAAGATTCGCCATTGCGTCGCGTGTCGTCCACGCAAGCACCAGACACGCGACAAGAAGAACAAACAGGGACACAAGAATGAGGAAGCGGGCCCGCCCAAAGATGCGCGAAGAGGGGGCGGCACTTACGTGGGGAGCATCGGGAGGTAAAGCCATGGTTATATTTTCACAGAACTTTCTGCGGATCGCCGTTAAGAATTAAGTGGCATTCCAGAGGCCGCTCCATAATTCGAATGCGAATCTGCAATTATAGGGCTGTCGCCTCGGTGGTCCTGAGCACAAGGAGCGAGGCGTATCGTGCTTGCGGTTCATAGGAGGCGAGGCTGAGAATGGAGCGATGCAGGCGACAAGGCAATGGGCGTGTTATGCGGTTGCGGTTCTTTGGATATGCGCTGGCGGGCTTGCGCAGAATCAGGAC
>JBAWCO010000449.1:0-3389 GCA_049590315.1 Occallatibacter sp.
CAACTCATCCTTCCATCCTGCTATCGTTTCTTCCATCGATGATGCGAAGAGTCTGCCTGAGCTTTCTCAGTTTAACACTTAGTTACAACTGTAGTACTAAGACCCTAGGCTTAAATTCAGCTATTCCGGGAATGTCATTTCGTGTAGGAGCTTATCGGTAGGATGATTGTCCGTCGTTGATCGCCACCACCGATAGTTGGGCGGCTCCGTATTCGGCAGCGATCGCGTTACACAAATCTGTCGTGAAGGTCGCAATTCCACACTGCCTCGGAAGGTGGTTCCCAATCACAGCTATCCTGACCGGGCGCTGTGGACGAGGGGACAGCTGAAGAGAGGAAGGTGAATTGGCTCCGAATATCTTGAGCCTGACTTCGGGATAGACGAGGCGGTTTGATTGCGAACTCAAAGACGTACTTGAAGCGGCCATTCCGCATATCTCCCATGATCGTCGGGTGGTGATTGAAGACACTGTAAGCCCTCGGAGGGGCGTAGATTTGCTTCGCGGCTTCAAGGGATTACTGAGAATCTGCCATTTAGTGGTCCTAAGCCCTTGACCTTCGCGCTTCCACATCTGCAGTTTTCTACGTTGCGTCTGCGGACGCTGAGCAATCGTGTACATCACCGCAAGGACGCTTCAAGAGGGCTCAGTTCATGGTCGGAGCATTGAAGCTACTACCCGTTTCTAAACAACATGCAAACCCACCTTCTGTCCTCAATTGACCGGACTCCCAGTTCTGTTCCCTTGGATAGTACTTATGGGGACTGGATTGGTCGTCAGACCAGATTCTCGGCGTCCAAAGGAGCCTTGCATCGTCGAGTCCTCTTCAACAGGGCAGCGCCTAGCGGCGAATGCTCATCGGAGATGGAGAGATAATGACCGGAAACAGGCACAACCCTGAAGGAAACAGCAACAGCACTGGCGAACCCGATCCAGGGCCTTACTGGCGGCGTATGCATCGCGACTGGCGCTTCTGGATAGGCGCTGTCTTCATGGCCACCGCGCTCGCCATCTATGTTCTGAGTGGCGATCTGGCGTGGGTTCCAAATGGCCATCGACAGCCTGCGATGCCAGCGAATGCTGCGAATTGAGTTTTCAATGATAAAAGACGGACAGTAAACAATGGATAAAGCACAGTTATACCAACCTGGTCATCAACACCATCCTTGCTTGCCCGGGCGACCGGTGAGCATGGCTGACCGAGCCGGAAATCGAGGAGATCGCAAAAAAATGCATATTCGTGCAGCGGCCATACCCGTTTGAAGCCAGATTGCTCCTTCCGGGGAGAATATCGGCCAAGCGTAACATGGGAAAGCTTGTTGTCATCGCGCAGTATTTCTTCAGTCACTTTGAGAATCAGGAGGACCATCCTCAGTTATCTCTACTCTTAGCGGTTACATCTTTAACTGAGGGGCGGCGCTTTGCCTTTCACGGTTAAAAGATACTATTTACGAAGTTCTTAAGGTTCAAGTGAAACTATCACTTGCAGGCATCCTGGCCACCGTCTGGTCTCCCCCTATCTTGGACGGCCTCGGAGCCTTAATCCGTCAACTCCAAGGTCTGAAGCTCGTTTCAATCGGTACGCCGACAAAGCCAAATGCCGTAACTTGCTCCAGAACGCATATCGCCGATTACTGCTTGTGCGCATGCACGACGCATCTTTTCGGAGCTGCACCCACATAGTGAAACGGATAGCAAGTCACGAGTGTGATCGCAGATCCCGCAGATTGAGCCAGGACTCCAACATCGCCAGGATCGACGATCTGCACTTTGTCGACCTCGTAGCGTGAAAGGCCAGTTGCAGTCTGAATCTGTATCTCGTCACTGACTCGAATATCCTTCAGGCCGCGAAAGAATGTGTCACGATGCCCGGCGACCCCAATGTTTCCTGGCTCTCCCGGGGTAGCAGTACCTCCGATATGTCCAACACCAAGCCGCAACGTCTGCGATGTGGTTCCTTCGAGAATCACCACCTTCATTCCTAGTCTTGGAATTTCAATGCGGCCCAGGACATCGCCTTCTCTGGGTGCGGTCCGGGGCAGGCTCGATTTGTGCTGCTCTGTCGCATTCATCTGTATGTCCAGGGCGTCGCCTGCGGTTTCCTGATAGAGCCTTGCATGAATCAGGGTCAGCGCAACATAAGAGATCGCAAGGGCGCCTATGACAAAAAGAAAGTTCCGCATCCACTGAAGAAACAGATTGCCTCGCGCCTCGAGCCACTGCTGCTCGGATGCCGGAATCATGGTTGACCGCCTGTTTTTCTGGCCTTGGGAATGTTCGGGGGCACAGAGTAGCCGGCTCGCGTGCGAACAGACAGACGTCCACGGCCGCGCGTGCTTGCCTTTACATCAATCACGCGATAACTCCCATCCAGCGAAGCAATTGTGGGAATATAGGTCAGAGTGTACTGGTTGCGAATATCTCGAGCGATCCCCTCGCAGATTGAGGTGATGTCTTTAGATGATTCGGGGAAGAAGGCCTCGCCTCCTGTCTGTTTTGCAAACCGCCTGAGTACATCCGGGTTTTGATCGGCATCCTGGTCGTCAAAAATGTCGATCGTATAGATGATTGCCACAGATTGCTTGGCCATGCCAACGACCTGCGCTAAGGTGCGTTTGCTGGCGTTGTCACCGCCGTCACTGATGAGGATCAGCACCTTTTTGTCGCTGTGCCCCTGTTTGAGATGATCGAGAGCTACAGCAATCCCGTCGTACAGCGATGTCTCGCCGATAGTCTGAATCTTGGAGAGCGCAAGTTCCAGCTGGTCCTTCCGGTCTGTGAAGGGTGTGTCCGCTGGAAGTGCTAACGAGACGTGTTCGTTGAAATTGACCACGAAGATCTGGTCCTGGGCATTGCTTGTTTGAGCAAATGCCAATGCAGCGGCAATCACGTCTGCGCGCTTCGTTCCCATGCTTCCGCTGTTGTCGACAACAATACCGGCGGTGACCGGGATATCTTCGTGACTGAAATGCTTGACCTGTTGGAGTTTGCCGTCCTCATATATCTGGAAATCGTCCTTATCGAGCCCGGATACGAGAGAGTTATGACGATCCAGGACGGTCGCGCTGAGGATAACCATGTCGGCATTCAACTTGAGGATGTAATCCTGACCCGAGTCGTTCTGGGGTGGCGAAGATGCTTGCGCTCCGGCCACAAACGGCGCAAGTACCAGCCCAACGAGCGCGATCAGGGACCGATGGCTTGAAGGATTGTTCTTTGAGAATTGCAGTCGAGCTCTGGAGATATCTGAACCTTGCCCGCTCGCCTTTGTCTGCGTTGGTGTTGCGGATGCAGTCATCCTCATTCACCGGTCCCGTCCTTCGATACGAAGTAAAACAGATGTTCAGTGAACTCACACGTGAAATAGGATGGTCGAAGGAGAGGATACTCT
>JBAWCO010000450.1:0-3313 GCA_049590315.1 Occallatibacter sp.
GAAGATGCACACGCTGCCTGTCGAGGCGTGGGATCGCGCACAGGACATCAAGATAGCATCGGGCAAATTGGAGAGCATCGACAACCAGATTGACACCACGACGGGCACAGTGAAGCTGCGTGCCTTGTTCGACAACCGGAACAGCGCGCTCTTTCCCAACCAGTTTGTGAATACCAGGCTGCTGCTGAACACGGTCGAGGACGCCACGCTGATTCCCAGCGGCGCGGTCCAACATAATGGGACGGCGACTTTCGTGTACCTGGTTTCAGGCGGGTCACAAGGTGCGAAGGCCGCGGCCTGCACCCAGAACGCCCCGTGCTTCGCGAATATCCGCACCGTGCAGGCAGGTGTTACCGACGCCGGCATGACTGCAGTCACGGGAATCAACCCCGGCGACGTTGTGGCGACCAGCAGCTTCGATAAGCTGCAGGACAAGAGTAAGGTCGTCGTGTCGAAGCAGGCTGGATCAGCCAACCCCACAGAGGGCAATACTCCGTGAATCCTTCCGGGCCTTTCATCCAGCGCCCTGTTGCAACTTCGCTGCTGATGGCCGCTATTCTGCTGGTGGGTATCGTTGCGTATACCCAGTTGCCGGTGTCTGCCTTGCCGGAGGTTGACTACCCGACCATCCAGGTGCTGACGTTTTATCCGGGCGCCAACCCCGATGTGATGGCAACGACAGTGACTGCTCCCCTGGAACGGCAGTTTGGCCAGCTTCAGGGTTTGAGCCAGATGACCTCGACCAGTTCTGGCGGTTCGTCGGTTATCGTGCTGCAGTTTTCCCTGACGCTGAATATCGACATTGCCGAAGAAGAAGTGCAGTCCGCGATCAACGCGGCGCAGAGCTTTCTGCCTTCGAACCTTCCCGCGCCACCGGTTTATAGCAAGACAAATCCCGCGGACGCTCCCGTACTGACGCTGGCGATTACATCGAGCACAATACCGCTGTCTCAAGTTGAGGATCTTGTGGATACGCGGCTTGCGCCCAAGCTCTCGCAGTTAGCCGGCGTGGGGCTGGTGAGCATCAGTGGAGGACAAAAGCCGGCGGTGCGCATCCAGGCGAATCCGATGGCGCTGTCTTCTTATGGCTTGAACTTGGAGGATCTGCGGACTGCACTTACGCAAACCAGCGTGAATCAGGCGCTGGGAAATTTCGACGGGCCTCATCAGGATTACCAGATCAACTCCAACGATCAGTTGGTAACCAGCGACGATTATCGAAAGATTGTTGTCGCCTACCGGAACGGTGCTCCGGTGATGCTGACAGATGTCGCGAAGGTCACTGACGGCATTGAGAACAGCAAACAGGCCGCGTGGATGAATCGGACGCCAGCGGTGATTCTGAATATTCAAAGGCAGCCGGGTGCCAATACCATCAAGGTCGTAAAAGCCATCAAGGCGGTTCTGCCGCAGCTTGAGGTCAACCTGCCATCCTCGATTCAAGTGACGCCGCTAACCGACCTGACCACGGCGATCAATGCTTCAGTCGCGGATGTCGAGTTTGAGTTGGTGCTCACCATCGCGCTGGTGGTGATGATCATCTTTGTCTTCCTGCGCAATATTTACGCCACCGTCATTCCGTTCCTTGCGGTGCCTCTCTCATTAGTAGGCACCTGCGGCGCCATGTATGCCCTGGGCTATAGCCTGGACAATCTTTCGCTGATGGCGCTCACCATCTCGACGGGCTTCGTGGTCGATGACGCGATCGTGATGATCGAAAACATCTCACGGTATCTCGAGGCCGGCGACCCGCCGATGAAGGCGGCGATGAAGGGCGCGGAGCAGATCGGCTTTACCATCATTTCGCTCACCGTGTCGCTGATTGCGGTGCTGATCCCTTTGCTGTTCATGGGCGATGTGGTTGGACGGCTGTTCCGCGAATTTGCAGTGACGCTGGCGGTCACGATTGTGTTGTCGGCCGTCGTGTCGCTGACACTGACGCCGATGATGTGCTCACGCATTTTGCGACATAATCCCGAGGCGGAGCAGGGACGGTTTTACAAAGCATCGGAGCACGTATTCGAGAGCATGATCGCGTTTTATGGGCGCACGCTCAAGTTTGTGCTGGGGTACCAGACGATCACGCTGCTTATTGCGGTTGCCACGTTGATTCTTACGGTTGTTCTTTACATCACCATTCCCAAGGGCTTCTTTCCCACGCAGGATACGGGGGTGATTCAGGGCATCTCGCAGGCGTCAGAGACTATTTCTTTTGCGGCCATGAAGCAGAAGCAACAGGAGCTGGCGGACGTTGTTCTTCAAGATCCGGCGGTAGAAAGTCTCTCTTCCTTTATTGGCGCGGACGGAACCAACACGACCTTAAACAGTGGACGGATGTCGATCAACCTGAAGCCGCTGGATCAGCGCGACCTGAACGCGTCAGACGTGATTCGCAGGCTGCAGAAGAGCTTGAATAAGGTCAACGACGTTCAACTGTTCATGGAGCCGGTGCAGAACATTACCGTGGACGACCGCGTGAGCCGTACTCAATACCAATACACGCTGGAGGATCCGGACCCGAACGAGTTGAACTTGTGGACGGGCCGGCTTGTGGACAAGATGAAGGAACTGCCGCAGCTTGCCGATGTGGCGACCGATCAGCAAACCGGAGGGCTGGCGGTGTCGCTTGTGGTCGATCGCGTGACCGCATCGAGGCTGGGGATCGCTCCATCGACGATCGACAACACGCTCTATGACGCGTATGGCCAGCGCCAGATCAATACGATGTATACGCAGTTGAACCAGTACCACGTGATCCTGGAATCCGATCCAGAATTCCAGAAAGACCCTCGCAAGCTGCAGGATCTCTATATACAGACCGGGGCATCCTCAGGTACTTCGGGGCCGGGCGCTTCGTCCTCATTTGCTTCTTCAGGATCTTCGTCTGCCGGCTCGAATGCACTGACGACATCGGTTGCGTTCACGCCGTCCTCGTCGGTGCTCAAGCCGCCGGCGAATGCCATTGCAACCGGCGTGGGCGCAGGCAGCACGACTGTGACATCGAGCAACACGACTACCTCTTCGACTCCGGCCGGTGCGGTTCCCCTGGGCGCGTTCACCAGTGTAGAGAGAATGGCCGAGCCGCTTTCGATCAATCATCAAGGCCAGTTCCCAGCTGTCACTGTATCGTTCAATCTTGCTCCTGACGCGTCGCTTGGAGACGCAATCACGGCGATCAACAAGGTTCAAAAGGACCTGAACATGCCGGCCAGCGTTGAGTATGGATTTCAGGGAACAGCGGCATCGTTTGAGGGATCGCTATCGAACGAAGGCCTGTTGATCATCGCGGCTCTGGTGGCGGTCTACATTGTGC
>JBAWCO010000451.1:0-4374 GCA_049590315.1 Occallatibacter sp.
ACTTGAGCCTCCGAAATGCTTCTCGACGTGCGGATTTGTTGAATCTTGTGTTGTGCGGAGTTCGCGGTTTTTGGGTGTCGGATTGTGGGATGAAAAAAACCAGGATCAGTCTATATAGTGGTCTGACCACAATTGTCAAGGAATATTAAATGAAGCTTAATGCGCGAAAGGCGCCGTTTTCTTTGAATGAATAGTTTGGGTCTGCAACAAGAGCTGTGAAGGGCGGAGATTGGTCAGACCTCCGAAACGAACAGACTTTTCACTGGGAGACTTGGGTGGGAATCGATCAATTGGTCAATCGATCACTCAATGTTGGGGGCTAAAGTTCCCGGGAAGATCCTTGACCATCTAGGTGCGAGTCAGGCGGAGGGGGCTCGCATGGCATCAAGGGCGGAGGAGAGATCTTTGGCGAGGGATTGCTGCGATTCCTCGGCGAGCTTGGCGTCGTGGCTGGTGAGGTAGAAGACGTCGATCGCGGTTTCGCCTTCGGTGTCAATGAGGGCTACCTTGATGTCGCACTGATGAGTGCTGAGGGTTAGCGCGATCTGACGGAGCAGGCCGGGAACGTCCTGGGCAACGACTTGCAACAGCGTGGAATGGGTGGAGGACTGGGAGTCGAACTCGAGACGGGTGGCAACTTCGACCTTGAGGTTTCCGGGGTGGTTCAGGTGGCGGCGAGCCTCAAGCAACTGCTGGACGGAGGCCTTTTGCGCGACGACATCGTGGATGTTGGCGAGGAAGCGATCCTTCTCGCTGGGGTTGAGTTCGAGGGTGTGAAAGACGTCAGTGAAGTGGAAGCTGTCAACGATGACGCCGGCCTCATTGGAGAACGCGCCTGCCTTGACGATGTTCATGCCCCAGGCGGCAAGAGCGCCGGCCACGTCAGCAAAGAGGCGGGTGCGATCGCGGGTGATGACGGTGAGGTCGAAGAGCTGGCGATTGGGCCGGAGGTCGAGCTGAACTGCATCCTGGTCGAGATTGAGAGCCATCTGGAAGTGGTGGCGGATCTGCTCAGGGAGGCGGGTTTGGAGATAGCGCTGCGGAAGGCCTTCGAGGAATTGCCCAAGCGCTTCGTACTGTGCAGCGGGCACCATGGAGCGGAGACGGTTGAGCAGCGTGGGGTCAATGGCGGCGCGATAGCGGACCTCGTCGACAGAGCGGTCCATGAAGTTTGCTGTGGCCATGTAGAACTGCCAGATGTTTTCGGCTTTCCACGGCGTGAGGGCGTCGGGGTTGACGGCCTTGATGTCCGCGAAGGTCATGAGGGTGAGCATTTTCAGAAGCTGGGGGCTGCCGATTTTGTCGGCGAATCCGCGCACGTTCTCAAGATCGAAGATGTCACGACGAAGTGCGTTGGACATCTCGAGATGGAGACGGATGAGCTTGAGGATGGACTCGCGCTCTTCGGAGTCGAAATCGAGGCGGGCGAGAAAGGCGTCAGCGAGTTCAACGCTTTGGGAGGTGTGTTCGCCGGTGCGACGGGCTTTGCCGGTGTCGTGGAGGAGAAGGGAGAGGAGAAACAGGTCGAGGCGATCGATTTCGGGAAGCAACTGCGCGAGGCGCTGTTCGTAGTCGTGTGCGGGCTGGCGGAGGCCGTGTACATTGTCGATGGTGAGGAAGGTGTGCTCGTCGACGGTGTAGCGGTGGTAGGAATCGCGAATTACCAGAGCGTCGATGCCGTGGAACTCGGGGATGAGCATTTCAAGGACGCCGAGAGCATGCATGGTGCGGAGTGCGTGGGCGGCGTGAGGGCCAAGGAGGACTTCGCGGAGGGCGTTCCAGAGGTAAGGGCCTTCAGGGATGTGAATGGCTAGAGCCGGAAGCGCGTCGGTGATGCGGTCTTCTGCGGCCTGCGAGAGGGTGTAGCCGTGGGTGGCCATCATCGAGAAGATGCGCAGGATGGCGGAAGTGTCATTGAACTGAGCGCCGGGGACGATGTCAATGCGGCCCTGGTCGAGGAGGAAGTCGGTTCCAGCGATGGGGGTGCGGCGGCGGCGGAACTGACGATAGAAACTGACGGGCGCGGGAAGATGCTCCATCAAGAGAGCAGCGCGACGGTAGATGATGCGGGCATGGCGGTAGTAGGTCCGCATCCAGTAACTGGGATCGGCGGTGCCACGGGTTTCAAGACCGATGGAGTTGGCGGCGGCTTCATCCTGAGATTGCCAGTCGAGGGTATTGTCGTCGCGGCCGTGGCGGAAGTGGAGGAAACAGCGGGCGGCAGCGAGGAAGTCGAAGGCGGCTTCGGCGTCGCCGCGAGCGGATTGGAAGACGCCTCCGCGCTGACGAGGCCACTCCTTGGTCTCCTTGAGGTGAAAGAGGAGGGCGAACCAGACGGCGAGATGGTAGTCGCGCAGGCCGCCGGGACAGTCTTTGAGGTTGGGCTCGAGATGGAAGATGGTGTTGCCGTATTTGGCGTGGCGGCCACGAGCAATTTCACCGAGCTTCTGGGTGATGGTGTTCCACTCGCTCAAGACGAGGCCGGGGAAGACAACCTGGTGGAGTTGTTGGTAGAGAGGGAACTGTCCGGCGAGGAAGCGGCGGTCGAGGGTGGCAAGGGTGAATTCGAGATTGTCGGGGTCGAACTTACCGGCTTCCTTGACGGTGCGGGAGCTGGGGCTGGCGCGGAGGCCGATGTCCCACATGCCCTGGATGATGAGGCGCACCGCGTCCACGGATTGCGCTTCGACCTTTTCGTCGGCAAAGGCGAAGAGGACGTCGATGTCGGAGTAAGGGAAGAGGTCTTTGCGGCCGTAGCCGCCCAGGGCGAGGAGGGAGATATTGAGGGAAGGCTGTCCGGCAAAGGCTCGACGCCACATTTCGATGAGGATCCGGTCGACGACGGCAGACCGGCGGCGAATGGCCGCGGTGCCATCTCCAGTACGCTCACAGGTTTGGCGGACGAGCGCCATCTCGCGCAGATACTGCTCCCGGAGATCGTCAACCGCGAAAGCGACTGGAGTCATGGGTATTTTCGTGTGGCTCGCCAGGGCGAGGTAGGAATTGTTAACAGTAGAACAAATGTTAGTGTCCATCGTAGCAAACCCGTGCGCGAATGGGCCGCACGCAAAGCCAAGATTCGGTGACTATTTTTCAGATGGATTGGGCAGGATGCCTCGGTTTTGAACCCCGCCGCCGTGTTAAGAGCGCGGGCATGAGCGAGGCAAACAGGCCGGCAAGGACGGCGACAGCCCGGGCTAGGATGCTCATCACGGACAGGATTGGCGTGACCTGCTTGGGCGGGAGTGTTCCCAGCCAATTGAGTGTCTGCCAAGGCAACCATGCGAAGAGCAGGAAGGTGAGTCCGAAGCCGACCGAGGCGATAAGGACGGCTGCGGAGACGGACTTGAAGAACCTGGCCCGGTCATCATCACTGCGTAGATCGTGTGTCATTTTATTTTGAGAGCCAGTGCGGTTGGATGCTTGGGTTGATAGAGGCCGACCTTACTTCCGCCGGGAAGCTGGAATCCGGTGATCGAACCCCATCTGGCTTCCTGGACCTGCGAGCAGGGTACACCCTTCTTTTCGAGTGTCTTTATCTCGGCCTGCAGATCGTCACACATGAGATAGAGTCGGTGCCGGCCATTTTCCGGCGAGGGTTTCTCGGCGGGATGGACTGCGATCTCCGATGGAGGCAGCGCGAAGATGAGCCATCCAAGCCCTGCGTCGACGGACGCGAGGTCGAGAGTGTCGCGAAAAAAGGCACGATCTGCCTCTGCGTCATTGCTGTATACGACTACATGTGCGCCAAAGATCATGAGCTTTGCTCCTGTTAGAGCGGTCACGACCGAGGGTTCTGGGATGCGCCTTAGAGGGCGGTTTCGCCGCGTTCGTCATTGCGGATGCGGATGGCTTCATCGATGCGGCTGACAAAGATTTTTCCATCGCCGATGCGGCCGGTGCGGGCGGCTCCGATGATGGCCTGGACGGCTTTCTCCTTCAAGTCATCGGTGAGGACGAGCTCGATTTTGACTTTGGGAAGTAGGTCGACGGTGTATTCGCGGCCGCGATAGAACTCGGTGTGGCCCTTCTGACGGCCATGGCCGCGGGCTTCGAGAATGGTCATGCCTTCAATGCCTGCTTCGAGCAGTGCATCTTTAACAGCGTCGAGTTTGGAAGGCTGGAGAACAGCTTCGATCTTGAACATACGGAAAATGCCTCGTTTGACAGCGTATCAGGCGGGGGTGCGAGTTGGCCTGACCCTGCCGTATCTATTTTGAGTACCACAGGGAGTACGGACTCCCTGTGACAAATGAACATAAAAATCGAACATAAAAAATCAGGAGTTGAGGTCGTAACCTTCCTCACCATGCTGGGAGAGGTCGAGGCCAGCGGCTTCGTGCTCTGGCGAGAGGCGGAGGCCTATGACTTTGT
>JBAWCO010000452.1:0-1619 GCA_049590315.1 Occallatibacter sp.
TACCCGAGCGCAGAGCTTGCCTGCCAGATTGCGGCCAATCAGAGAGCCAGGCTGGTGCTGCTGCATGTGCTTCCTCCGCTGGATCGGAGCGGCGCGGGCGACCCGACCGCCGAGCACATGGGACAGAGCGGCCAGCCTGCCTCGCTCGACTCAGCCGCCCTGCATGAGCTGAGCTTGATGGCTCGCAAGATAGAAGCCGATCAGCCGGGCCTTCCCGTCAGTCCGGCGATTGAGCCTGTTGTTATGCATGGCAACCCGTCCATCGAGATTCTGGCGACCGCAGCCGAGAGAGACGTGAACCTGATTGTGCTGGGGGCGACAGATCGTTCAGCCTTCGCGAACCTCACGCGAGAACGCACCATATATCGCGTTCTGGCCCACGCGCGCTGCCCGGTTCTGACTTTGCGCGAGCCTCAGGTTCTGCCTGTAGCGACGGAAAGACAGAGCATTGCACTGCATCTTTAGGGCGATTGGAGTAGGGGAGGGTTAGGGAGTGGCAACAAGCTAAACTACGCGGTGAGCCGCTCCAACTGGTCGGGCTTGATGATGGTCATGCTGGAGCCCTTGATGGTGATCCAGTGGTCACGACGAAACTGATTCAGCAGCCGCGTAACGGTTTCACGTGAGGTGCCTGCCATGTTGGCAATCTCTTCGTGCGTCAGGGCCATGGTGAAGCGGATTTCCGACTTGCCATTTGCGGAGGAATTTCCCCAGTCGAGCAGCAGCCGGGCCAGACGGCCAGCCGCCGAGCCAGAGAGCGCCAAGCGCTTGGCATCGTGAAAGACAGTGAGGTATTCACCGGAAAGGGATTGTGCGGCATGCATGCTGGCGATGCCGTGGCGACCCAGGAAGTCGACAAACTCCTGCTTGCGCACGGTCTTTACCTGGCACGGCTCGATCGCCTCGGCAGTGACCTCGTGAGGTACATTGGCCAGCACCGCGCTGAGTCCCATTACGTCGCCAGGGCCGGCAATCTTCAGAATCATGGTCTTGCCGTCACGTGAGGTGGACGAGATTTTGACCTGACCGAAGCAGACCACAAAGACGTTGCGCGCCTGATCGCCCTCGGTAAACAGCTTGGCTCCGCGGGCGTGACTCATCATGATCCCGATCCCGTCGTAATCTCGCAATGCCTCAGGCGTGAGATTGCAGAACATCCGGAGATGGCGATGCTCACAGTTGATGCAATCTTCCGGGGGGTGATGAGGGTGGAACGATGCCATACGTTTTCCGCGGGTGAATCTTGAGTATATCTCAAATCGGATGAGCGGAAAGGGGCATCCGGCAGAAGACAGGGATTTTCTGTGAGTTTGAACCCGGTTTTCCGGTTCCCGGGCGCAAAAAATTGTCTATACAATTGGAATCGTAGGCTACATGGCTTCTTCCGAACTACGCCGGCGAGTCCTCGTGGGGCGGTCTTTGCAGCAGTTGAAATATCCTCGTGAGACTTCGCGGGCCAATTCTGCCAACAATTGCATCCGCAACGGCGTATAGCTTTGAAACGCCAGATTCAGCGCCTCTGTGGGTAGTAACAGCAGCGACCCAGGCGTCAACGCGCTCAGGGTGTAAGTATGCGGGCCGTCGCCAAGAGCGGCTCCCAGCTCCACCAAGTCACCGAC
>JBAWCO010000453.1:0-13884 GCA_049590315.1 Occallatibacter sp.
TTACTGCACTGTCAGGCTCACGGTACTGTTTTCGGTGATTGAGCCGGAGGTTCCCGTTATCGTGATGGTGTAGAAACCAGCGGTTGTGCCGGAGTTACCGCCTCCGCCACCGCCTCCGCTACTGCCCCCGCAAGCGACCACGCCGCCAGCGAGGATGAAGAGCAGGGCGATCATGCCCAGCATTGCCCGCCAGCTACGACGGCGTGCCGGGATGCCGAAGAGCATTAGCAGTGCGAGTGCGGCGCCTCCCGCCGTTGGCCAGAACGGCTTTCTGGTCTGGTTGAGAGCAGAGGTACGCGCAGTTGTGCCGATGGTGAGGGTAGAGGTCTGTGCGGTTGTGCCGGTAAAGTTCGTCAACGATGCTGGCGAAATGCTGCATGTTGCCGGATCGTTGGGTGCATTCGCGCTAAAGGCGCAGGCGAGGGCGACGGTGCCGGTGAATCCAAGTTGGGGGGTGACGGTGATTGTGGAAGTATTGCCGGTGGTTGCACCGGCCGTAACGCTGACTGCGGTTCCGGATATGGAGTAGGTGGGCAGGGCGGGGGTGGCGAACGAAACGATGCTCCCGCTGGTTGTACCGTTGGCGTTTTGGGCGACGGCCTGGAAGAAATACGTTGTGTTTGCGGTCAGGCCGGTGAGGTTGGCAGTGAGTGCCGTGGATGCTGTTCCGGAGCCGATGGGTTGAGAAGTCGTTTGTGTGGCCCCGGCGAGGGTATTGCTTGTACCGAAGAGGAACCATGCGTTGGTGGCCGCTCCGTTGGGGTTGACCGACGCGGCGAGAGTGGCGGTGGTGGCGGTGATGGCCGATGCCGGATTGGTCGTGGTAGTTGGCGGGGAGTTGACTGCGATCGTGCTGAAGGAGACGATGGCACCGCTGATTGTGCCGGTTGCATTTTGGGCGACGATCTGGAAGTAGTAAGTGGTGCTGGCGGTCAAGCCGGTGATGTTGGCAGCGACTGCTGTGGCTGCTGTTCCAGAGCCGATATCTTGAGAAGCGGTTTGAGTAGCACCCGTCAGCGTGCTGCTGGTGCCATAGAGGAACCAGACATGGGTGTCGGCGCCGTGCGGATTGACCGTGCCGCCCAGGGTCGCAGTGGTTGTAGCAATGGCGGAAGCCGAGCCCGTGGTGACCGTTGGCGCTTGCGGCCCGATGGTGAAGCTGTTGATGAATTGAGATACGTCGAGGGAACCCCAGCCGGTGACTTCGTCATAGCCGGTATTGACGAGAAATCCAGCCTGGCCGCCGGTGAGCGCGGTCGGGGAGGGAGCGCTGTTGTTGCACATGCTGGGCGTGGTGACTACGCATCCGGAAACGCCGCTGCTGGCAACGGTGACGTCGTGGAAGGCGGTAGGGGTGCTGGCCGCCAAGCCGTAGATAGCGGGGTTCAGGTTGCCCTGCGGAGTGCCAAGTTTTTGATCGAGCAGTGCGGTAATGCCAGCCATGTCAGGCGCGGCTGCGGAGGTGCCCAGGAAGCCCTCAAAGTGGTAAGTGCCACCCGAGACGACACAATCGCCGCCTCCAGCGGCGAAGCAGCCGAAATAGCCATCGTGACCGGCGGAGGTGAAAGAGATGTCCGGTGTATAGCGCCCGGCCCTGGCCGAGGGCACGCCGGTGCCAGTCTGCCAGGTTGGAGTTGGGATGATGGTACTGACGCCACCGCCTGTTGCAGAGGCCACGAAGTTGGGTGAAGTCCCCGGCTCATTCCACGCGCCCTCGGGGATGTAGCTGAGTGCGGAGCCCAGGGTGCTGGAGTTGGTTGAACTCCAGTAAGTAGAGTAGCTGGAGGCGTCATTGAATTCGGTTCCACCGACGCAGGTGGCGTAGCTTGAGGAGCAGATATAGTTTGGGCTGTTTGCCTGTGGGGTTGCGGGTGGCGCAGCATTGTAAGGGTCGCAGCCAGATGCGCCGGAGTCGCCCGAGGCAACAAAGACGGAGATTCCCTCTGAGGCAGCGATCTGGAACAAACTGTCCCAGTAGTTAACGCCGGCTTGGCCCCCACCCAGTTCACATCCTCCCCAACTGATGCTCATGACTTGCGCGGGAAGTGGTGTGGTGTGGACGAGGTATTGCGCAGCCAGACCGATGCCACCGCTGGCTGAAGTGGCAACCACGAGATCGATGGCGGCTCCAGGAGCGACGCTGCCGGAGCGCATGACATCCAGTTCGGCTTCGCCCTGGGCTCCGGGGGCATTGCTCCCCGAGGTAGTTACGGCCGCGCCCGGGTCGACACCACCAGGGGGGATGATCTCAGTTGGGTTGGGAAAGGTGGAACCCGTCAATGCGCGAAAGTTGGCAAAGTCGGCAAAATCTGTTCTCGCCTCTCCGACAATGCCGATGGTTTCACCGGCTCCCGTCAGGTTCGAGGGCAGATCGTAAATCGTGGCGAAATCCGCGGGTGCAACAAAATAGGTGGAGCCTGCGTGAAAGGTGTCGCTCGGCGAAGGCATAGTCCCGAGGTTCATGCTGTGGAAAGGCTTGTCCTGAATGGTGTAAAGGCCGCGAACGGCTTTGATTACCGGAGACAGAGCCTGCGGGATCATGGGCTCGGAAGAGACGGAGACTAGCTCGTCACTATTGACCTTGTAGTTATGCAACTCGGATTGAAAGGCGCGGCCAACATCGCCGGCTCTGCCGCCGAATCCGACAAAGATGCGGCTGGGGGAAACAAACGTGACATGCAGTCCCTGGGACTGCAACCAGCCGGTGATCTCTGCAATGTCGCCATCGGAGAGGCCGAAACGTTCTCCGACCTGCTCAGGTGTAAGCCAGCGATGGTAGTTCGGCGAGCTGGGATTCTGCTGGTCATCGAGTAACTGCCTGAAGGCCGCCTCCTGCTGCGGAGAGCGGGCGAGGACGATGGTGAAGCGATCGATTTCGGTTTCAGGCGCCACAGCGCCCAGATCGTTGGCAGAGTTTGCCCACTGCGGAAAGTGATTGAGCAAGGGCTGGACTTGTGCGGTGTCGACAGCGCCAATGACTCGATCGGCAAGTTGCTGCGCTTGCGCAGTACCGGTGAGGAGTATCGCAGCAAAAAAAGCCAGTAGTGTTGGAAGGTTAACGCGGAAAGTCCGGGCCCAACCGGTGTTCAAACGGGACACCAAGGGAGACAATGAGCCGTGCAAATATCGAGGCATGCAGTCACCTTTCATTTCATGCGTATTAACGGGCGGAAGCGATGAGGTTATTGGCTCTGTCGAAGGAATTTGGCGACCGCGCCGCATGCGATCAAACTTACCGGCTTTGTGAATAGGTCAGGCACATGACACCTGCCTCCATCTGGGGATGGAGCGTTCCAGAAACCGCAGCCGGAGCCTTATGATCTGCGGCCGTGAAGTAAATCTGTTAACTAATTAGCAATTGTCCCTCTAATACTTGGGAACCTGCAAGTGAAATATTGTATTCACATCATTTCCGCATTCTGGGCAATTTACAGGGAAGCTTTTAGAAGTTACTTTTGGGTTATATCTTCGACTTAGCATTGGCGGGCAGTGCCGGTTCGCCAACGCTAGCAGCAGCCTCGGGGGGCCAGCCGGGAAGATGCTGATCGCCGGTGATGAGACGAGCGCCGCGAGTGAAGGTGAAGTAAGTCCAGACCCATGCGGCGAAAACCGACAAGCGGCTACGGAAACCGATGAGGAAAAAGATGTGGATAGTGAGCCAGGTGAACCATGCCGGAAAGCCGCTCATGTGGGCTTTGAAAGGCCATTCGACCTTGGCGACAGCATCCATGCGGCCGATGGTGGCCATGTCACCCTTGTCGAAATAGCGGAAGGATGGGCGAGGAGTTCCTGCGAGGTCAGCAGCGATGACCTTTGCGACGTGGTCGCCCATTTGCATGGCGGGTTGGGCTACGCCTGGGACTTGATGGCCGTCCTGCTCGAAGTGAGCCAGGTCACCCAGGACAAAGATTTCAGGAATCCCCGCCGGGTTGAGGTCGTCATCGACCAAAACGCAGCCGCGTTTGTCGAGCGGCGCACCGAGCAGCTTGCCGAGAGGCGATGCCTGAACGCCGGCCGCCCAAAGTGTGACCACTGCGTTGATTCGCATATCGCCGCTTGGGCCTTTCGCTTCAACCCAGCCGGGGCCGACAGCGTTGACCTGGGTATTTGTGTGGACTTCGACGCCGAGGCGAGTGAGCGAGGCTTCGGCTTTGGCGGAGAGATCCTCAGGATAGGCGGCCAGAACCCGAGGAGAGCCTTCGAGGAGCATGACGCGGGATTTTCTGGGGTCAATGTGGCGGAAATCGCGACGCATGTAAAGCTGCGCGATGTCTGAGATGGCGCCAGCCAGCTCGACCCCCGTAGGGCCGCCACCGATAACCACAAAGTTGAGTTGCGGGTGCGTTCCCTGCTCCATCATCTGCCGCTCGCCCAACTCGAAGGCAAGCAGCACACGGCGGCGGATTTCGATGGCGTCCTCG
Organism: Occallatibacter sp.; assembly: GCA_049590315.1. Lineage (GTDB taxonomy): Bacteria > Acidobacteriota > Terriglobia > Terriglobales > Acidobacteriaceae > Telmatobacter. Next base: position 4,422 of record JBAWCO010000453.1, read on the forward strand.
ATGGTCTTGAGACCGGGAGCCAGAGGCGCCCACTCAGGATGCGCGAAGTAAGAATGCGTAGCGCCGGTGGCGAGGACGAGGTAGTCGTACGAGAGCCGAGAGCCGGAGCCAAGCGAAACCTCGCGGGCCGCAACATCGATGGCAACCACCTCGTCCATGAGGACCTGGGTGTTCGCACTGTTGCGCAGGATGGTCCGGATGGGTTGGGCAATGTCGGCCGGGGAAAGCACGGCGAGGGCTACCTGGTAAAGCAGCGGCTGAAAGGTGTAGTGGTTGCGCCGGTCGATCACGGTGACGTCGATGGGGAGGTGGGCGAGGCCCTTGGCGGCGTTGATGCCAGCAAAGCCGCCACCGACAATTACAACGCGAGGACGGGAAACATTGTTCGCTTTGGTGAGTTCTCCCACGGAGTGTCACCTCTATTTACTTGATGCAGCAGAGTGCGCGGAAGACACGGTAGGAGTGAGATTGTGCGCGGTGTGGTCCCATGGGTTGGGACGGAGGATTTGATTCGAGACGGCGCGTCTGGGCTGCATTATCCGGTTAAGCCACAGTGCGCTTGGACCGTGCGCCGCGCCAATACAAGATCAGGCCCAATAGGACGGAAGAAACAGTGCCTAAAACCAGTTTGAGCTCGAATCCCAGCTTGCTCGAAGAGTCGCCGGGCGGGACAAGAGAGACGAGAATGCCAACGAGGACGACGAGGAAGCCCAGGCCGCCGCAGATCCAGACTCCGGGGAGGCCGCCGGGCACAAGGATTGCATGCGGATTTTCTCTGCGGTCTTTGCGGTGCGCCAGCTTGATCACAGCCGCGAACATGTAGAGAAACGGAATGAAGTAGAGGATGATGGCGGCGTCTATGAGCACCTGGTACGCACCCCGCGTGGTGTCATTGATCTGGCTGCCGAGGAGAATTGCGCCTGAGGCCACGGCCTGAACAAGAATCGATATGTAGGGAGTCTTCCAGCGAGGGTGGATCTTGCCGAACGCGGCGGGCAGGTAGCGGTCGATTCCGACGACAAACGGTACGCGCGCAATGCCGGCCACAGTGGACCCCACACCACCCGCATTGCCCACGGTGACCAGGATGGCTGCGAGGATTCCGAGGAACCCGATGCGGAGCGCGACCGAGCCCACAGTGATGGCGTTGAAGACACCGCTCTGCGGATCGAGACCTACGGCCGGCACCAGGGCAAGAATGGCGAAAGTGCCGGCGATATACATCAGGGCGATGAGCGCGCCCGCGCCGAAGACCGCGCGCGGCAAGGTGCGGCGCGGGTTGCGCACTTCTTCACTCATGGCAGAGACCAGTTCGAGGCCGGTGAACGCAAAGGCAATCTGCGACCAGAAGTTGACTGTGTCCCAGTTCCAGGCGGGCATCATATTTGCAACTGTAAAGTGGGTGACTGATCCGTGGCGCATGCACACGAGCGCGGCGACCGCAGCCAGCATCAACAGCGGGACATAGGTTCCCACGCCGCCTGCATTCTGCAGCCATTTGCCGATGTTGAGGCCGATGATATTCAGCACCACCGCAACCACAAGCAGGGAGAGGGAGACGGTCAGCAGAAAAGTCCGGTCCTGTGCGAGAACGGCGCCGCGGCCACCCACCACATAGGCGGCCATGGAGGCGCTGGCGAGCAGCAGGCCGGGGAAATAGAAGACGGTATAAATCCAGTACGTCCAACCGGCGATGAAGCCGTGAAAGGGGCCGAAGGCCTCGCGTGACCAGACGTAGAGACCGCCTTCTTCAGGGAATCGCGAAGAAAGCTCGTTGATGACCAGCGCGCCGGGCACGAAGAAGAAAACTGCCGCAAGAACCCACAGGCTGATAGACGATGTGCCGTTGTGTCCTGCGGCGGCGATCCAGCGGGGCCCGAGGACGGTCGCAATGTTGAACAGCAGCACATCCCAGAAGCCCATGGTTTTGCGGAGCTGTGGTTTGGGATCGAAGGGTGCAGTTGCGGTGATGGTCATAGGGTCAGGCGAAGTCTCGGAAGGCTGCTTAGTCGGATTTGGGAATCATAAAGGAACTTGGGTGGTGCTTGCGGTGATGTTGCATTTCCCGGTTGGGGCTTTTAACCTCCTCTGGGGAGAAAACAACCATGCGCAGGCGCGACTTTGTGAAGGGGATCCTGGCGGCATCGGCGGCTGCCAAGACAATGGCGGCACAACAGGCGGCATCTCCGGCGGCGTCCGCTGTACCACCTGTCGCGCCGGCCGCGGCACCGATTGCGCCCGGACCGGTGCCCTGGATGCACGGGCTGCTGGACGTGAAGCCGCTGGCCATGACACCGCTGGTTCCCGATGCGGTGGCGGAAACCAACTCGGATTTTTTCAACGCGCAACAGACTGCGACGTTGCGGCGACTGGCCGAGATTCTGATGCCGCCACTCAAGGGCTATCCGGGAGCGCTGGAGGCGGGGACGCCGGAGTTCCTTGATTTTCTCATCGGGGCTTCACCGCAGAATCGGCAGCAGATGTATGTTTCCGGCCTGGACCGTCTCGACGCAGAAGCAAAGCGTTTGTTCGGTATTCCGTTTGCGCACACTGACAAAGCCCAGGCGGACAAAGTCATTCGGCCGTGGCTGAGGGCGTGGATGAACGATCATCCGCCCACTGAGGCCTTCGCGTATTTCATCAACGTTGCGCATAGCGACATTCGCACGGCGACCATTAATTCGCAGGCATGGAGCGACGCGGCGATTGCAGCAGGGAAACATTCGCCGGGCGTGGATTTGTATTGGTATCCCGTTGATCCGGACATTCGTCGAGAAGAATCGACGCCAGTGCACAAGCTGGGTGCGAGCAAGGGAAACTCCTAGAGCGTGCTTCATCAATGGCCGCCGTGTTTGGGATGTTGTTCCTCGGGGGTTAAAACCGTTTGTCTTCCGGCCCTTTTCGGCGCGACTGAAGTCGTGCCCTGATACAAAGCACGTTTGTGAAACACGCTCTAGGCTTTATATCGAAGCGAATGGAATGCGCTGAGAGAGTTGAGGGATCATGGCTGACGAAACGGTAGACGTTCTTATTATTGGTTCCGGACATTCCGGCGGAATGGCCGCGAAAATCCTGACTGAAAAAGGTATCTCGTGCCTGATGCTTAACGCCGGGCCGATTGCCGACGTTCGCAAGGACACGGAAGTGAAGCAGGCATCCGCACTTCCTTATCGCGGATTCAAACAGCCGGGGATTCTGCCGCACGTTTTTCAGTCCAACGAATTCAACGCAAATACATGGGTGGACGAGAAGGAGGTTCCTTATACCTTCGACCCTCAGCATCCGTATAACTGGGTGAGGGTGCGGCTGTTCGGCGGACGATCGCTGTTCTGGTCGCGGCAGTCATTCCGGCTTAGTGATTATGAGTTCAAGAGCAAGTCTCACGATGGCTATGGCGATGACTGGCCGATCAGCTTGGCGGAGATGGATCCGTATTACTCGCGCGTGGAAGGAATTTTTCGCGTGTCGGGCCGCGCGTACTGGATGGCGCAGTATCCCGATGGGAATTTCGTGCAGGACGATTCGCCGTGGACGGAGTGCATGCAGCGATTTATTGCGGCAGGGAAGCAACGGGGCGTTCCCGTTTGCAAGGCGCGTAGTTCGCTGGGAGTGGATGGGCTGGCAAGCTCAGTAAACCTGCTGCTGCCGGATGCGTTCGCTACCGGGAAGCTGAGGGCGATACCGAATGTGGTGGTGCGCTCGCTCAGCGTAGACAAGAATACGGGTCTGGTGAACGAGGCGCATTTTGTCGATCGGATTTCGCGCCGGGAAATGTCAGTGAAGGCGCGCGTGGTGGTGCTGGCCGCGGGAACGTTGGAGAGCACGCGGCTGTTGCTCAATTCGAAGCTCGCGAACTCCAGCGGCATGATGGGCCACTATTTGATTGACCAGGTTTACGGGCCGGGCATTGTGTGTTCCGTGCCTGAAGCGCGCGATGGTAAATCTACGCCGCAGTTGATCGGCGGGGGAGCACTTGTTCCGCGTTTTCGCAATATCGATACGAAGGAGAAGAATTTCATCCGCGGCTATGCGCTGAATGTTTTCAGCCATGCGGGCCCCATGGACCCGCGCAACTTTGCCGCGTATGGAGAAGAGTTGCAGCAGAAAATGGATAGCTATAGCGGCAGCGGGTTTTCTACTTCGATGATGGGCGAGGTGCTGGCGCGCTATGAGAACCATGTGAGCATCGACAAAACCGTGGTGGATGCATGGGATATTCCAGCGCTGCGCGTGGAGACGAAGTACACCGACAACGAAATCAACATGGCGCGCGACGCGGTGGACACGAGTATTGCACTGGCAGAAGGCGCGGGCTTCGAGATCCTGGCAAAAAACTACGATCCGAATCCGCCGGGCTACAGCATTCACGAGTTGGGCACGTGCAGGATGGGCGACGATCCTAAGACGAGCGTGCTGAATAAGTGGAACCAGAGTCACGATATCAAGAATCTGTATGTGGTGGATGGGGCAAGCTGCGTGAGTGGCGGATGGCAGAATCCGACGATGACGATTCTGGCGCTCGCCATGCGGGCTTCAGAGCATTTGGCGGAACAGATGCGGCAAGGGAACGTGTAGCCACCTGCGCCACCTGCGGTGGGGGCATCCGCTCGCGGGAGGCTCGCACTGGCTTCTTGCTTTCCCACTCATCGCGCGATGAGACTGCGCGATGAATGGGGCACGAAGCATTTATCCGGTACATACGAAGGGCGGGATACTGCACAGGAACTGCTACGGATGTTGTTCAATGGCGATGCTTACGGTGGATGTGTTGCCGGAGGCCGCGAGGGCTTGAAGATTGGTTGCCACGCCGGGAAGCGAAACGGGGGCGAAGGTGACTGTTCCGTCGGTGGCCGAGGTGGCGATGGCGGTTTGTGTGGCGAGCAGCGGCGATGGCGCGCAGACGCCATGGGGCGCGCAAGGCGGGGCCCAAGCATAGATCGCCTGGTAGAGAGTGACTGAGCCTCCGGCCATGGGGTTGGCGTCCATGTCGAGAAGGCGCAGCGTGACCTGTGCGGGGGTGCCTTGTACGGAGAGGCTCTGCGCAGTGCCCGCGACGGCATGAAGGAATGCGTACTCGGGCCGGGAACCAAACGCGGTATAGCTGACGCATTGATTGGTGCCGTTCAGGCAGGCATTCACGGTCGCGGTCTGCCCTGGAACCAAAGGACCGACAGTCAGCGTGCTGGTGGCGATTCCGTTTGCCGCGGTAAGGGCGACGGGACTGCCGAGCGAGACTATGCCAGAACTGGGAGATTTCCAGATTATGGTTTGGCCGCTGATGGGCAGGCCGTTGGAGAGGACCAGGGTCCGGACCGTCCAGGTGAAAGTGGCGCCGGCAGCAAGGGAGAGTTGAGGAGTGAGCGAGGCGAGTACGGGCGGGGTTCCGCCGGCAAAATGCGCCTGGAGACTGGAGCCATTGGTGAGCGAAGCGGTGACGATGGACCAGGTGCCGTCAACGGCAGTGACATTAATGGTGGCGCGGCCATCGCCGGTGGCCACGACTGAGCAGGTGGGAAGTCCGCAGGAAAGAGTAGCGGTTCCGCTGGTGACCGTGTAGAGCACGGTGACGCCGCTGGCGGGAGCTTGATTGGAGGCGAGTGCGGTGACCGCGAAGGGGACGGGTTCGCCGATGGGCACGGTGTTGGCGGGCGCGGTGTTGAGAGTGAGCGCGTCGCCAGTCTCGGAGTCGTAACTGATGCCGCCGGAGATAATGGCCGCAGCGGAAAATGTGGGTAGATCGTCGACCTCAACATCCACTGAGCCGGTAACTCCGGTGGCTGTCGGGGGAGCGATGGCGGTGATCTCGTTGGGTGAGATGCTGGTGACTTGCGCGGGTCGGCCACCGACTTGAATGGTATCCGCGAGCCGAAAGCCCATGCCGTGAATGACGATGGGGCCGCCGGTGGCGGGAAGGCGCGCGGGTTGGACGGTGTCTGCGTAAAGGACCCAGCCGTCATAAACGTAGTCGGGCCGGCCGTCGCCGCGCTGATCGGCGATTCCGATGCGGACTACGTCTGAGCCAACGGAACTGACCTGCAAGAAGCTTTCGCCGGTGGCCAGACCGTTCATGCCGCGTGTGGCACGGCTTGGAGATGCGCCAATTGAATTGAATGCGTCCCAAATTCCGATTGCGGGCATGGCCTTGGTCTGGGTTGGCGCGCCGGTCTCGTCCAGGGCCTGGGTGACGATGGTGAAGGTGCGATTGCCACGGACCGGGAAAGTGAACCAGTCGGCCTGGCCGATTTGGCTGAGGCGTCCGCAGTAGAGTCCGCTTGCAGGTAGAGTGCGGGGCGCGGCCTGGTTACCGATTGCATCCTGGAAGCCGCCGGCGGCGGAGTCAGCCGCGTTGACGCTGAGTGTTTGTGAACTGCCCGCCGACATGCTAGTGACGGCGATGGATTGCAGGGTTCCTGAGGGCGTGACCTGTCCGTCGAGATAGGGGCCGACCGAGGCGGTGAGGATGTAACGCGGATCGATGGCTTCGAACGTGACTTGGTAGTTGGCTGTGCTGGCGCCGGGGGGCAGTGGAATGTCGCTCAGATCGAAGAAGCCTTGGAGGGTCGGGTCGTTGGAGCCCCACATGGTCAGCGGATTGCCGTTCGAGTCATTAAACCCCGTGATGAGATTGCCATGGTTGCCATTGAAGGTTGCTCCGGAAACGGTGGTCACGGTGTATTGGTAGAGCGGATTGCCGTTTGCGTCGAGAGGACGGGCGACAACGTTGACGCCCTGCATGCCGACACCGTTGCGGAAGGTGACCGTGCCCTGGATTGAGACGGTGTTGGCGGCAGTGAGCTGCTTGCCGGGAAACGCGGCGAGGTTCTGCTGGGTGATGGGATAGATGCGGTTGAGCGCCGCGATGTCGTCGTAGCTGAGCGTTGCGGGGTTGGGAATGCAGAGGCCGCCAGCGGGGCCGCAAAGGCCGCTGAGTGGCTGCATGACAGGCCATCCGCTGGGCTCGCCGTTCTGGTCGCCGCCAGGGTTAACTTGCGCGTAGTCGAGGCCCAGGATGCGGCCGAAGGCACGCTCGATCTGAAAGCTCATCATGGCAAGTTGGTTGGGGTTGACGGCGCAGAGACCGTTGAGCAGGATGATGGCGTGAGCGATGGTTGCGTTGGCGTTGATGTTGTCAAGCCAGACCGAAACTCCGTTGTTCTGGCAACTGGAGGGACTGCTTGCTTCGGGACCAAAGAGGGCTGCGGTGATGGAGCCGTCCGCGTCGTAAACGATTCCCAATGGATACGTAGTTGCGGCGGGCGTGACGTCGGCTGGCTGGATGATTTGGCCTGCCTGGCTGATCTGCTCATTGGTTACCGTGAAGCTGGCTGCGCCGACTACGAGGTTCGCGCTGCTGACATCTTCGTTGAGTTGGCCCATGTCGGTGAGGGTGATAGCGGCGGTGGGCACTGAGGACCAGAGAGCGGCCTCCGCGTCTACCATGGCTGTGGCTTGCTGATTGGTGACTGAAGCCGAGAGCGGGCCCTGATCGACGTAGTAGTTGACTTGGCCGCCGGACCAGTGAACGGGCGCTCCGAGAACTCCGGGATTGAAGTAGCTTGTGCCGGCTACGTATTTGGGACCGCCGGCAAGGGCGGACGGCGCGAGAAGCAAGAGGGCCATGCAGAAAAGAGCAAAGACGGGCAGAGCTTTGGCAGGTGGAGGATGAGAGAAAGAGATGCGCACCGGGATTCTCCAGACGAAGAATTCCGGGCATGTGAGGGTCCACTAATAATTGGGTTGTCTCAGAGATTTCCAAGGTCGTCTGGATTGGGCGAATCTGATGGGATCAAATTCCCGGTCAAATTTGAAGAAAGCGTTCAGGCCGCGCTTGTGCCGGATTTCAAATTTCATCGTCTTACCGTCTAACAGGCAACAGAGTGTTTGGAGAAGGTTTTGAACCGGCGCAGATTTCTATTGAGTGCATCCTTGATGAGTTCCATCGCAATCGCGAACCGCGCGTACGCGGCTCTTCCGCGTGAGTCCGCCTTGGAAAGACGGGTTCGCGCGCAATTGGATCTCGGAGTTACCGACGAGTTGACGGTCGGCGCGGTTGTCATGGTCGTACAAAATGGGGAACTGAGAGTGCTGGATGCTGCAGGCTATGCGGACCGGGAAGCACGCAGGACGATGAGCACAGATGCGATCTTCGATATTCGTTCCATGTGTAAGCCGATTACTGTGGTAGGAGCGTTGCTGCTGGTGCAGGACGGCGTACTGAAGTTGGATGATTCTCTTGCAACAGTGCTTCCTGAGTTCTCCGATCCGACAGTTACCGGGCTGGATAAACCCGCATCCGTTCCCATAACCATCCGGCAACTTATGACGCATACCTCGGGAATTGCGGCGACCCGTCCGCCCGAACTGGAGGACATTACCCGCACGTTTGACAGAACGCTGGCAGAGGATGTGGCGCTGGTTGCCAAGCAGCCATTGGACTTCGTTCCGGGAACGAAATGGGCTTACAGCAGTTCTGGGATAGCCGTACTTGGACGAGTGATCGAAGTAGTTTCGCGCCAGCCTTTCGAATTCTTCATGCAGAAGAGACTTTTCGAGCCATTGGAGATGGTGGACAGCTCTTTTTTCACCGATCGCTCCAAGGCGAATAGAATTCCGACGATGTACAACCTCGAGAATGGTCATCTTGTAAGAGACAAAATGGACGCCACCAGGCCGAAGCAAAAGTACTCCGCTCCGGATTTCGGGCTTTTTTCGACAGCGGAGGATTTGCGCCATTTGGGTCAGATGATGCTCGATCGCGGTACGTGGAAGGGTCGCCGCGTCCTTTCTTCGTCGTTGGTCGATGATGCCACGCGGCCGTACATGCCAACGAGCGTCCCGAAATATCGCTCCGGGCTCGGCTGGGCAGTTCACACCGGAACTGAGGCCGAGATGAGCTATGCGGTTACCAACGGCAGTTTTGGGGCGAACGGAGCTAGCTCGGGACTGATCTGGATTGATCCTGAAATTCAACTGATCCGCATTTACCTGACACATTATTTTGGCGGGGGCGCGTTTGCCGATGGAAATCCAGTGATGAATGCAGCCTTTCCATGCTGAGAGGGGCCGGACCAGCGGAGCCGCGCTGGATCGGAGGCGACTTTTCCGATTTCATATTTCCGGATAAAAACTGAAAAATGCGTCGAGGCTGCGCTTGAGCTGGGTTTCGATTTCTTCGCGTGAGCCCTCTATGGTGTGCATGGTGACGTGGGCCTGGTGGCCGTTGGAGAGTTTGAGCGTCGCGTCCTGGATTTCCGTCACTTCGCCTTCGGGGAGTAGCCGCAGTCCGTAGATCAGAGTCAGATTCGCCATGTGATTCATCTTATTCTCAGAGGCGCGGAGTGCCCGGAAAAGGGCGGGCACAGGGTTGAGCGTCTAGAATCGACAGTGGAAAGCTTATGACAGAAATTCGCGATACCGTTATTCTTGGCTCGGGCTGCGCCGGGCTTACGGCGGCCATTTACAC
>JBAWCO010000454.1:0-10518 GCA_049590315.1 Occallatibacter sp.
CTTCATGCTGGTGTATTGGCGATGCATTGCGCCGCCGAGATGCATGAGGCAGCTATTGTCGAGAGCAGTGCAGTATTCGGCGCCGGTGGCGACTATGTCCTGGAGCTTGACGGCCAGCATGGCGGAGGATACTTCAGCATTCTTGATTGAAAAAGTGCCGCCGAAGCCGCAGCAGCGATCGGTGTTTGGAAGCGGCATCTGCGCGAGGCCGCGGACTTTGGACAGCAGGCGATAAGGCCGGTCGCCGAGGTGGAGAGCGCGGACGCCGTGGCAACTGGCGTGGTAGGTAACGCGGTGATGGAAGCTGGCTCCGACATCTTCAACGCCGAGTTTGTCGATGAGGAATTCACTGAGCTCATAGACACGAGGCAACAGGGCGGTGAATTGCTGGCGGAGTTCCTCATTGCCGAGCTCTTCGAAGAGGCCGGGGTACTGGTCGCGGAACATGGCGACGCAGGAGGAGGAGGGGATTACGACGGATTCCGCGTCCTGGTAGAGGCGGACGAAGCGCTTGGCCTGAGAAAAGGCTTCAGCGCGGAATCCGGTGTTGGCGTGCATCTGACCGCAGCAGGTTTGTTTGGGTTTGAAATCGAGTTCAACGCCAAGCCGCTCAAGCAAATGCACAACGGCCCGCCCGGTCTCCGGGAAGAGGGTGTCGTTGTAGCAGGTGATAAAGAGTGAAGTTCGCATGATCGGCAACCATTGTCGCAGCGTTTGTCACAGTTGCCTGTGATGAGACGCAGCCACGAAAAAGGTATGGTATTCGATAGAGACACGAGTTGTCTATTGCAATTTGGTTGGAGTTGGTCCGATCGATATGAGTTTCGCCCTTTGGTTAGAAGAGTATTGAGGCCTCAGAAAAATCCTCCGTCGTGTGTCATCCGCGCCAGCCAGAACTGGGAGTTGTCGAATAGAATTGCCGGTTCTAATTTCAGGAGGCAAGATGCTGCACGTGACAAAAAGGACTTGGCGCGTCTCTCGGGCTGTTTCACTGACTGTGAGTATTTCCATAACCGTTTTGATGCTGGGGCTGGTTGTCTTTGGCGGCGCGGTGGGGCGCGCACAGAGCGCGGACGATGAAAAGAAGATCAACGACACCATCGCGAAAATGACGCTGGAAGAGAAGATTCATATGCTCTCGGGATCGAGCATGATGGGCTCGGCGGGGCTGGAACGGCTGGGGATTCCGGTTTTCAGGATGAGCGACGGGCCGGTGGGCGCGCACATTCCGCCGCCTTCGACGGCCTACGCGGCGGGGATTGGTCTGGCTGCTAGCTGGGACCCGAAGCTGGCAGAGCGGATTGGAGTGCAACTGGGGCGGGATGCGCGGTCGCGGGGCGCGAGCTATCTGCTGGGGCCGGGGGTGAACATCTATCGCGCGCCGCTGAATGGCCGCAATTACGAATATTTTGGCGAGGATCCGTTTTTGGCCAGCCAGATCGCGGTGGGGTATATCGACGGGGTGCAGTCGCAGGGTGTGAGCGCCACGATTAAGCACTATGCGGCCAATAATTCGGAGTATTTCCGGTTTACCGAAGACTCGATTGTGAGCGAGCGGGCGCTGCGGGAGATTTATCTGCCCACGTTTGAGGCGGCGGTGAAGCAGGCGCACGTGGGAGCGATTATGGACTCCTATAACCTGCTGAACGGCGAGCATGCCGCGCAGAACTACCACCTGAATGTGGAGATTGCGAAACAGCAGTGGGGGTTCGACGGGGTGATGATGTCGGACTGGACGGCGACCCGGGATGGTGTGGCCTCGGCGAACGGCGGAATGGACCTGGAGATGCCGTTTGGGACGTATATGAACGAGCAGACATTGCTTCCAGCGGTGAAGAGCGGGGCGGTAAAGGAGTCGACGATCGATGACAAGATTCGGCGGCTTCTGCGGAATGGCTACCGGTTTGGGTGGATGGGGCACGATCCGCTGGATGAGAACATTCCGCGCTATAACCAGCAAGGACGGCTGGCTGCGCTGCAAGGAGCGCGGGAGGGAATTGTTCTTCTGAAGAACCAGGGTGGGCTGTTGCCGCTCGATCCCAATAAGGTAAAGACGATTGCCGTGATTGGGCCGGATGCGTTTCCGGCGATTCCGACGGCGGGCGGCAGCGGGTTGGTGCCGACTTTTTCAGAGGTGAGCGCGATCAAGGGAATCAGCGACCGGCTGGGAGTGAAGGCCAACGTTCTTTATGACGAGGGAGTGCCGAAGCTGAAGATTCTGTCCATGCGCTCAGGGTTCAGCCTTGTCCCTGATAAGTATGTTGGCGGACTGACTGTGGATACGTTCGACAACGATAAGTTTGAAGGCAAGCCGGTGGCGACGAAGACGCAGATGACGGCGAGTACGGGGCAGAGCACGCTGTCAGCCATAGAAATGCAGGAAGTGATCACGTCGATTACAGCCGATCAGATGGCTGCCTTTATGAATCAGGGTGGGCCGCCAAGCTTTGACCGCTGGACGGGATACTACTTTGTGCGCGCGCCGGGGAATCATGTGGTGTTTGTGGAGGATCAGGGCGAGTACCGGTTGCGGATTGATGGACAGACGGTAATTGATCATACGGAGATTCCGAAGTCTGCGTTGGCACAGACGACGGTGCCGCTGACTCCGGGGCCGCACAAGGTGGTGCTGGAGGAACTGAGCAAGCCGCAGTTCGGCGAAGCGGCGATCAAGATCGGGATTGTTCACGAAGGCGGGTTTGTGCAGCAGTCGGCAATTGATATTGCGAAGAAGGCTGATGCGGTGATTGTGTGCGTGGGGTATAACGCCGACATCGAGACCGAGGGCGCGGATCGCGAGTTCGAATTGCCTCCCGGACAGGCGGAGCTGATTGAGAAGATCGCCGCTGCGAATCCGAATACGATTGTGACGGTGACTTCCGGCGGAAGCGTGGATGCTTCACCCTGGGTGGACAAGGTGGCCGGGTTAATGCAGAACTGGTATGCGGGACAGGAAGGCGGGACGGCGTTGGCCGAGGTGGTATTCGGCGACGTAGACCCTTCTGGCCGGTTGCCGATCAGTTGGGAACGAAGCCTGAAAGATAATCCGTCGTATGCGTGGTACTATCCAACGCCGGGGACGCTGAAGATTCCTTATAAGGACGATGTGTTTGTGGGTTACCGCGGCTACGAGCATAGCGGCGTGAAGCCGCTGTTCCCGTTCGGATTCGGGCTTTCGTATACCAGCTTCAAGTATGCGGGGCTGGAGATTCATCCGGGGACCAGCAACGGGACGTACGAGGTTGGTTTTGATGTGACCAACACGGGGACGAAGGCCGGCGCCGACGTGGCGCAGGTGTATGTGAGCGAAGACCACCCGCAGGTTCCACGGCCTCCGCAAGAGCTGAAGGGCTTTTCGCGCGTGGAATTGGAACCGGGGCAAACGCAGCATGTAACCGTACCGCTGAGCGCACGGTGTTTCACATGGTTCGACGAGAAGGCGTCTGCATGGCATGCGGATGCTGGTACCTTTACTGTGCATGTGAGCCGGTCTTCGGCCGATCCGCAACTCCAGGGCACAATCAAACTTACGGAGGCGATTGTGCTGCCTGTTAAAGACAGATGACAGGTTACAGATTGCAGTTACAGATCCCGGTGGGCAGCGGATGGCTGTCCACTGGCGGACTGGCCAAGGACGGCGGTTGTTCCAGTGGTGCTAGTCTGGGATCGATCCGGGGATTTGCCGATTGAATGACAATTCCGTTACATCTAGTTAATGACTTCAGGTCAACCTTCTAAGACGGGATTCGTCTAAACAGGTTGATCGCCCATCCGTAGAGCTGCATTTGGTGTCTGATTCTTCTTAAACTGCTTCCCTGAAAGTGGCTTCAAAGATTCTTTCTTGGCAATAAAGAAATGTGCAGACAGAAACCGATGCAGGATTGTGCCGGATGCGGTGATTGCGGTACCGCTGCAGCTTCGAGTTATGTGGGAGGTAAGATGCATCTACCCCTCGAAACAATTCATCTGCTTATAACTCCTTCGACGCCTGGGTGCTCGGTGGGGCGTCGGCGGGCAGGACGATTGCCCGAATAATTCTGGTTGGAAGCGCAACTTTGCGTGTGTTCGGGGGTTCTTCTCCGAAGAAAGGGTCCAAAACATACTATGCGTCCCCTGCGTTCAATTCCTCTCAGTGTGCTGGCCAGTGCATTGCTTATCGGAACGGCAGTAGCTCAGCAATTCACACCCGCCATACGAATCGTCAACCAGATCGACGAGCACCAACTGGTAACGCTCAAAGGCAACACGCACCCGGCGGCCAATGCAAAGAATGACCGCGGGCCGGTGAGTCCGACGCTGCCGATGACGGACCTGATCATGGTGTTGAGTAGAAGCCCGGAGCAGCAGGCGGCCTTCGACAAGTTTGTGGCTGGGCAGTACGATCCGAATTCTCCCGATTACCACCACTGGCTTGAGCCCGAGGAAGTGGGAACGAATTTTGGACCATCGCAGACAGATATTGCGACGATATCGAACTGGCTGACCGGGCATGGCTTCACGATTGATGAAGTGACCAAGGATCGGATGGCGATCCGGTTCAGCGGCACGGCGGGGCAGGTGGAGAGCGCATTCCATACTGAGATTCACAACCTGGACGTGAAGGGTGAAGCGCACATCGGGAATATGAGCGACCCACAGATTCCAGCGGCGCTGGCGCCGGCCGTGGTGGGCGTGAAGTCGCTGCACAACTTCTTTGCAAAGCCGATGCACAAGCTGGGCAGCAAAGTTACGCGGAGCAGTGAGACAGGAAAATGGGAGCGCCCGGCAACCGCGCCGTCGATAAGCAGTGGGACATCCACCGCGACCAAGTCTCTGTCGATTCGTCCTGAGTTCGGCATCAACACGGGCTCAGGGAGCAGCGCGAACTTAATTGAAGATGTGACCCCGTACGATTTTGCGACGATTTATAACGTGCTTCCGTTGTGGAATGCTGCCTCGCCGATTGACGGAACGGGGCAAACCATCGCGATCGCCGCAACCAGCAGCATCAATCTGGCTGATATTACGGCGTTCCGCACCGCCTTCAGCCTTCCGACTACAAATGCGGCCAATACTCCTCAGCGTGTCTCCGGCAACAGCAGTCCAGTGACAGTTTGCACAGATACGACCGGGACTCTGCCCTTTCAGAGCAACCCATGCGGACTCGGTGATCTGGTGGAGAACTCACTGGATGTGGAGTGGTCGGGTGCGGTGGCCAAGAACGCCCAGATCGTAATCGTGTCCTCTTACCCAACTTCCGCAACGGATGACGGGCTTTGGGACTCGGAGAATTACATTATCAATAACAAAACAGCCAAGATCATGAACGTGAGCTATGGTCTGTGCGAGTTGGGTCTAGGCACCGCCGGCAACACGTCTTACAACAATCTTTGGCAGACGGCATATACGGAAGGAATCGCTGTTTTTGTGGCGTCGGGAGACGAGGGGTCTGCCAGTTGCGATGCCGGAGAGGATTCGAATTTCGGGACTCCATGGTCCGCGCAATTCGGGGCGTCTGTGAGCGGGTTTGCATCAACGCCCTACAACACCGCAGTCGGTGGCACCGATTTTAACTGGTGCAACGAAAACTCCACCACAGCCTGCCCGGCCGCGCCGTATTGGAGCACGACAAACAATGCAACAGGCGCTAGCGCCCTGGGTTATCTGCCTGAGGTTCCCTGGAATGACACGTGTTCGAATCCCCTGGTGTTGAGCGTTCTGCAGAGTATTGCGTCCCAGATCGGCAACGATCCCAATCTCCCTTTTAAGGGCACGGTCAGGGACAGCGAAACGGCCTGTAACTACGTGGCGAACAATTCCGTGTATATTTTCCAGGCTTATACTTACAGCGGCAGTAACCAACCCGTCGACATCTCATATTTTGTCGATACCACGGGCGGGAGCGGCGGTGCGAGCAGTTGCACCAGCAGCAACGGTCAGACTGTGGCAAGTTGCACGGGTGGCTATGCGAAGCCAAGCTGGCAGACGGGCGTAACCGGCGTTCCTTCCGATAACAAACGCGATATTCCGGACGTCTCCTTCTTCGCATCGAACGGGTTCTTGAATAGCGCCTACCTGATCTGCGTTTCTGAAGCTGGTTCCGCTTGCACCTACAGCTCAACGGTCGAGAATGGCGCCCAGGAGATTGGCGGGACGTCGGCTTCGTCGCCTGCGATGGCCGGCGTGATGGCGCTGATCAATCAGAAGGCCGGGTCGCCCCAGGGTAACCCCAACGCGGAGCTTTACAAGCTGGCGTCGCAGCAGACCTACGGAAGTTGCAGTGCGGAGCGCGGAAACGGGTCGCCGGTCACCAGTTCGGCCTGCTTGTTCAACGACATTGATACGGGTACCATCGCCATGCCGTGCGATTATGGGGCAGCGGACGGTGGGATTCTCTACAACGCGGCGGGCATTCCTTTCCTGGTTGCTCAACAGCAGGGCTTTCTCTCTCCGAATTGCACGCCCCTCGACTCAGGGGACACGGTCGCTCTCCATTCCGGCTTCAGCGCGACGGCGGGC
Source organism: Occallatibacter sp. (assembly GCA_049590315.1). GTDB lineage: Bacteria > Acidobacteriota > Terriglobia > Terriglobales > Acidobacteriaceae > Telmatobacter. Next base: position 6,499 of record JBAWCO010000454.1, read on the forward strand.
TTCGATCTGGCTACAGGTTTGGGCTCATTGAATGTGGCGAACGTGGTCAATGCCTGGCCGAGTTCAGTTTCTCCATCGTTTGGCGTTTCTGGAATCGGCGTCACAATTACGGGCGGCGCGACCACCGGCAACACCTCGACGATCCTCGTGACACCATTGGACGGGTTTACCGGGACCGTGAGCCTTAGCTGCTCGGTGACAACGGCTCCAAGCGGCGCCACCAGCCCTGTGACTTGCGGCAGCATTACGCCTTCAGCAGTGACTATTTCCGGAACGTCGGGGGCAACCGCGACATTGACTGTGGGCAGCACAACCACAACGACCGGCGGAGCCTATGCGATTACGGTCACCGGCACGTCGGGCAGCATTACTGAAACCGCGATCATCAATGTCACCTTAAATGGAGTGACCGTTGCCAACGGCACATTTACACTCGCGCCGCCGACAGCGTCACCGGCCACGATTGCGCCCGGGGGAACCGCGACTTCAACTGTGACGGTGAATACGACGGCGAACTCCCTTTACACGGGAACCGTGTCCTTTACTTGCTCGGTAGCCGGTCCTAGCGGGGCAACGGACTTGCCTTCGTGCTCCCTCACATCTACCAACTCGACGGTGGCGCTCAACGCCACATCGATGAGTGGAACCGTTACCTATTCGGTGAGCACTACGGCAGCGACGAGCGAGTTGGTGCGGCCTAAGATTGGCAATGGCCGCGGATGGGCCGGCGCTGGCAGTGGTGCGGTTCTGGCGTTGCTGCTCTTCTTTGGAATTCCGGCGCGGCGACGCAGCTGGCAATCGATGCTGGGTGTTCTGGTGCTGATGGTTGCGCTGGGCAGTCTAGCCGGTTGCGGTGGCGGCGGTAGTGGTGGCGGTGGCGGCAGCCAGAGCAATCCGGGGACGACGGCGGGAGTGTATAGGATGACAGTCACGCCAGTGGGGAGCCCCGCACCGAGCACGGCGCCCACTCCAGTAACATTCACGGTAACCGTGAACTAAGTCATTCAACCAACAGGACGCGTGGGCCCTTCCTTCGGGAAGGGCCCACACGCGTTTGGTGACTGCTTTAGCGATTGCGTGGGGGCAGGCTCTGCTGCTTTCGATCCATTGCGCGGAGAGATTGCGCGATGGTTGGGCACTCGGCAAAAGGCGGTAGAGAGGAGGATCCTCCTCCGCCTTCTTTGTGGACGGGAAGCCGACTATTTTGTGAGGCTGTCGAGGGCGCGGTTCAACTCGAGGACGTTGACTCTTGGTTCGCCGAGAAGACCCAACTGACGCGGAGTGGTGTGCTGGGCGATGAGTTGAAGGACGCTGTCTTCAGACAGATTGCGCGCCTTGGCGACGCGGGGGGCCTGGAAGATGGCGGCGTCTGGAGTGATGTCGGGATCGAGGCCGGAGCCGGAGGTGGTGACGAGGTCGATGGGGACGGGCTTGCCGGGGTTTTCTTTGGCCAATTTGTCGATGGAGCCCTGAATGCGGTCAACGAGTGCCTTATTGGATTGGGCAAGGTTGGAGCCGCCGGAGGCTGTGGCGTCGTAACCGTTGGTGCCCGCGGCCGAGGGACGGGGATGGAAGTACTTGTCAGAAGTGAAGCTCTGGGCGAGCAGTTCGGAGCCGATGATCTGGCCGTCCTTGAGAATGAGGCTGCCGGCGGCCTTGTGGGGGAAGATGAGGCTGGCGACGCCGGTAACGACGAGCGGATAGGCCAGTCCGAGCAGGATTGCGGTGACGATGGTGAAGCGGATGGAGGTCTTCCAGACGGAGTGAGTCTTGATTGCTTTCTTTGTTACGACTTCGGAAGCCAGAGCTGTTGTGGAATGCATTTGTGCTTACCTCAGGGGCTAAAGCCCCAATTCCTATTGCTGTTTCTTGCGGCACAACTGAAGTCGTGCCCTGATACAAAACACGTCTACGACGATGTCTGATGCAAAACTCACTTCGTTATGCCAGATGAAGCGCTACCAAAAGCACGTCGATGATTTTGATGCCTGCGAAGGGGACGATGATTCCGCCGACACCGTAGACGAGCAGGTTATTGCGCAGCAGGATGTCGGCGGCCTTGGGCTGATATTTGACGCCTTTGAGGGCTAGCGGGATCAGCGCCACGATGATAATCGCGTTGAAGATGACGGCTGAGAGAATTGCGGACTGCGGCGAGTGAAGGAACATGATGTTGAGCGCGCCCAGCACGGGGAAGACGCCGGCGAACATGGCTGGGATGATAGCGAAGTATTTGGCCACATCGTTGGCGATAGAGAAAGTGGTAAGTGCACCGCGAGTCATGAGTAATTGCTTACCTATCTCGACTATCTCGATCAACTTAGTGGGATTCGAGTCGAGGTCGACCATGTTACCGGCTTCTTTTGCGGCTTGGGTGCCGGAGTTCATGGCTACGCCTACGTCGGCCTGGGCGAGAGCGGGCGCGTCATTGGTGCCGTCGCCGGTCATGGCGACTAGCTTACCCTTGCCTTGTTCGCGCTTGATGAGGTCCATCTTGTCTTTCGGTTTTGCTTCGGCGAGGAAGTCGTCTACGCCGGCTTCACGGGCAATGACGGCGGCGGTGAGCGGATTGTCACCGGTGATCATGATGGTGCGAATGCCCATGGCGCGGAGACGGGCGAGGCGTTCCTTGAGTCCGCCTTTGACGATGTCCTTGAGATGAATTACGCCCAGGGCGGAAGAGTTCTCCGCAACAACGAGTGGAGTGCCACCCATGCGGGCTACCTCTTCAACGTTCTCGCGGACTTTCTGCGGGAGTTGCGAGCCCTGCTCCTCAAGGAAGCGGGAGATGGCATCGACAGAGCCTTTGCGGATGCGGGTGCCGGGCAGATTGACGCCGGACATGCGGGTCTGCGCGGTGAAGGGAACAAACTCGGCGTGGATGCCGCCGAGATCGCGTCCGCGGAGGTTGTACTTCTCTTTGGCGAGGACAACGATGGAGCGGCCTTCGGGGGTCTCATCCGAAAGGGACGAAAGCTGCGCGGCGTTGGCTAGACGCTCGTGGCTGACATCGGGAGCGGGAAGAAATTCTGTGGCCTGCCGGTTGCCGAGGGTGATGGTGCCGGTCTTGTCGAGGAGCAGGGTGTTGACGTCGCCCGCGGCTTCAACGGCGCGTCCGCTCATGGCGAGGACGTTGTATTGGACGAGGCGATCCATGCCGGCGATGCCGATGGCGGAGAGCAGGCCGCCGATTGTGGTGGGGATGAGGCAGACGAGCAGCGAGACGAGAACGAAGACGGTCTGCGGGGCTTTGGAGTAGATGGCGAAGGGTTGCAGCGTGACCACAGCCAAAAGGAAGACGATGGTGAGGCCGGAGAGAAGAATGCTCAGCGCGATTTCATTGGGCGTCTTCTGACGGGTTGCGCCTTCGACAAGAGCGATCATGCGATCGAGAAAGGTTTCGCCGGGATTGGAGGTGATCTTCACCTTGATCCAATCGGAGAGAACCTTGGTGCCGCCGGTGACAGCGGAACGGTCGCCGCCTGCTTCGCGAATGACAGGGGCGGATTCGCCGGTGATGGCGGACTCGTCGACCGAGGCCACGCCTTCGATGACTTCGCCGTCGCCTGCGATGTAGTGGTTGGCTTCGACGTAGATGATGTCACCGGCGCGGAGCAGACCGCTGGCGACCTCTTCAAAGCCGCCGTTGGCTGTGTAGCGCTTGGCTATGGTCTCGCCTTTGGCTTTGCGCAGGGTGTCGGCCTGGGCTTTGCCGCGGCCTTCTGCCATGGCCTCAGCGAAGTTGGCAAAGAGCACCGTGAACCAGAGCCAGAGGGTGATTTGAAGATTGAAGCCGAAGCCCGGGCTGTGGTTGATGGCGTTGTCGATCAGCAATGCTGTGGTGAGCACGCAGCCGACCTCGACAACGAACATTACGGGATTCTTGACCATCCAGCGGGGATCGAGTTTGCGCACTGAATCAAAGAGCGCCTGGCGGATGATATCGGTGTTCCAAAGACTTTTCTTGGTTGCCATGTAGAGTCCGTTTCGTGAAACAGTTGTCAGGGATCAGTTGTCAGT
>JBAWCO010000455.1:0-13680 GCA_049590315.1 Occallatibacter sp.
GGACAAGACGGAATCATCGATTAGTTGATTGAGCGGGTTCAAATTCCTCCTGAACACCAGACTTTTATTGAGTTCGGTGTCGAAGACTATCGGCAATCCAATACTCGCTTTCTGTTGCAGAATCGGAATTGGCGCGGATTCATTATGGACGCTCACCCGGCCTTAGTTCGAGCCGTGCGAAGAGATGGTTTCGCGTGGAGGTATGACCTAACTGCCCAACCCGCCTTTGTCACCCGAGAAAACATAAACGACCTTATTGAAACCGCCGGATTTGGTGGAGAGATCGGTCTGTTGAGTATTGACCTGGATGGAAACGATTACTGGGTTTGGGAGAAACTTAGCGTGGTTCGTCCAATCATCTGCGTCTGCGAATACAATGCCCTCCTTGGCGACTTACATCCCATTAGCACCCCCTACCATCACAGTTTTAATAGAACGAAAGCGCATCCCAGCAACCTTTACTTCGGCGCTTCCATTACAGCCCTTCGATCCTTAGCCGCTAAGAAAGGGTATAGGTTTGTCGGCACTAACTCGGCTGGAAACGACGCATTCTTCGTGCGCGAAGACTATGCACGCCGATTCGTTGACGACTCGCTGCGTCAAATCCGATCATTGCCGTCGCGTTTCCGTGAATCAAGAGATGAGTCAGGCATGAACAGCTATATCAGTGGTATGGAGAGGTTAAAGCACATCTCGCAAATGCCTGTTACCAACGTCGAGACGGGAAGCACGATGACGCTTCGCGATTTGGAGGCCGTCTATAGCGACGAATGGCTCTTCGCCATCTCTGGGAAGACCGTGGCTGATTGAGAGGCAGAAGCCTCCCGGGCTTCTCTTCAGAATCATGCCGCTGATCTGATAGCAAATTGAGATAGAGAACCGGGCCCCTTCCAACTGAGAGTTTGGTGTCATCGAAGTAGTGCTGTTCCGGTCTCGAGTCTGCAGTTCTATGGCTTCCTGACCGATGACTCAGCGGTTACCGAAAGCTCAATCCGAGTTACTTCAATTGTCAATTGATTGTCATTTCTAAGTGCTTTCTGGCAGAATTGAAGCGACATCGCCCAAAATATATAGGGAGAGGTCTGGCAATCATGATCCAGGATATTGAGCTGACAACGGGAGCCGAATCCGAAGAAAAGCGCGCAGCAAACCTTGGAACTATCCTCATTGTTGAAGACGATCCGCGCATGCAGAAGGTGCTGCGACGACTCTTCACGGAAGAACGCTACGCCGCCGCCGTCGCGGGAGATGGGCAAACCGCATTGGAATTATTTCGCAGCGAACGCCCTCTCGCCGTCGTGCTCGACCTGATCCTTCCCCATATTTCGGGACGCGAGCTTTGCCAGACGTTCAAGAGCCAATCCAGCGATATCCCAATTGTCGTACTCAGTGCAATTACCGAGGTTGCGGACAAAGTGCTTCTACTTGAATTGGGCGCCGATGATTACGTGACCAAACCGTTTAGCCCGCGTGAACTTACAGCGCGTGTGCAAGCGGCTATTCGCAGACAACGGAGGCCAGTTCTCCCAACGATTTGCCGTTTCGCGGATTGCGAAGTCGACTTCAAGAAGATGACTGTCCGACGCGGAGATAATCCCGTTATCCTCACTGCACACGAGTTCAAGCTACTGAAGTTCTTCACCGAGAATGCTGAACGAGTGCTCACGCGCGAGGTTTTGCTCAACGAGGTTTGGGGGTATAACTCCTATCCAACCACGCGGACTGTCGATAACCAAATTCTGAAGTTACGCCAGAAATTGGAGCCCGATCCAGCAAATCCCAAACACTTACTAACAATCTACGGTGCGGGATACAAATTTGTCCCCTGACTCCAGTACGGCCCGTCGTGTGGAAAGCGAACCGATCCCGCCGGAAGTGCCTTTGCGTCAGAAGCAGGGTATTCGAACGTATATTCTCCTGGTTCTGGGCATGGCTGTTGTTACCCTGATTGTTACCAGCCTTTGCACACTGATCATTCGTGATCGTTGGCGAGCGCAGGTGACAGATGGCCTGGCTCAGGATCTCGAACATTCGGTTACGGCATTCCAGAACCTTCAGGCAGAGCGACTAGGCGCGTTGGAGCGAGAGAATGCTCTTCTCGCCGAGCTCCCAACCTTGAAAGCACTGATGACCAGCGGAGACGACCTCACCATCCAAGATGGCGCGATCGAGTTCTGGCAGATCAGCGGCACTGACCTGTTCGCGCTCGCCGACCCCAGTGGACGAATCGTGGCCGCTTACACAAAGAGCGGAACACCAAGCTCAATCCTGCGAGACGGGCTGAAGAGCGTGTTAAATTCATCGGGGAAGCACTATCTGATTGACGGCAAATCTCTGTATGCATGTTCACTGCGTCCTTTGTACTTCGGCAGCGATGAGGAGGGAACCCTGCTGGGGTATGTGATCAGTGGGGTTTCGATTGAACGGACGGTGCGACAGATCAGTCAACCCACCGGTGTAGACGCAACATTCCTCAGCAACGGGAGAATCGTCGCCAGCACCCTAACGTCATCTCTACAGACAAGTCTCGCGACGCAACCCTCAGTGCTTTCTGGGATTCCGGTGACGCCGGCAACTTTGAAACTCGGAGACACCCGATTTCTCGCTGCCACTGAAGATCTTTCCACGACGGCCACATCCCCGCTGCAATTGGTAGTCCTGAAATCCCTGGAACCGGCGGAGCGTTCAATCATGCGTATCAACCGGATGGTGTTGAGTGCGGGCCTGCTGGCGCTCTTGTGCGGCACAGCCCTGATGATTACGCTTTCGCGTCTTGTAACGCGCCCTCTCGAAGAACTCTCTGAGAGTGTCCGCGCTTTGGGGATGGGGGACATGAATCACCGGCTCCCGCTACATGGAACTCAGGAAGTACTTGAACTCAGCTCCTCATTCGCAGCGATGCGAAATGAGATTCAGCGAGCTAACCGGGCTTTACTCGAATCTGAGCGGCTGGCAACTATCGGACGCATGGCAAGTTCCGTCTCTCACGATTTTCGGCACTATCTCGCAACTATCTATGCAAACTCCGAGTTTCTTGTGGGTGACCAGTTTTCTGCAAAGGAGCGTGCGGAGATTTTCGCGGACATTCGCGCCGCTGTGCTGGGAACGACAGACATGATTGAGTCACTCCTGATCTTCAGCCGCACCGGTGCCAGCATAAGAAGATCGCCGGAGTTGATGGCAACATTGTTAGAGCGCGCAACAGCGCTGATTCGGACGCATCCTGATGCGGAAGGGGTCCGGATTGAAACACGGTGCAGCGATCCTGCTAAGACGTGGGTGGTAGTCGACGAAAAGCAAATTGAGCGCGCGATCTTTAATCTGCTCCTTAACGCTTGCCAGTCCGTTCGAGCTTCCGCAGATGCACCCCACGTCCTGGTAACCGTGGCAATCCGAGAGCAGCAGATTGTCGTGAATGTGATCGACAATGGCGCCGGTGTCCCAGAGAAGATCCGTAAGAGCCTCTTCGAGCCTTTCGTTAGCGAAGGGAAACAAAAAGGCACCGGCCTTGGTCTTACCCTCGCCGATTGCATCGCATCCGAACACGGGGGCGAAGTCACTCTGCTGAGCAGTCGGCCAGGCGAAACAATCTTTCAGATGAAGGTGGCGCGTGATCTCCACCCCCACGATGAAACAACCGAGTCGGAAAGGGCCGCCCCAGCAGGTGAACTGAAATGAGGACGAACAGGTTCGAGCGAAACCGAAGTTATCGCGTCAGGCTCCGCCGTAAGTTGCGAATGTGTCTCATCCTAGTTATGTTTCTCGAGGCTTGCGCAGACATCCTGAATGCTCAGAATACAAATCAGGATAGTCTCTCCCAACAAATTCAGATCTTGACAGACGCCATCGCGACTACGCGGGCCCAGTTGGAACAGTCCCAACGCCAAATCATCGAGATGCAGAAACAGTTGAAGGCATTGCAGCAGCAGATTGCACAGAGCACATCGAAGGAGCCCAACGTAGTACCTGCTAGTTCAGCATCATCTGCGACTGCAACTCAAAACCAACCTGTGGATACCGCTTCCGCGCTTCAGGATATTCGTGACCGACAGGCCATGCAGGAATCCCAGATTGCAACTCAAGAGCAAACCAAAGTGGAAAGCGCGTCAAAGTATCCGGTAAAGATAACCGGCCTCTTACTATTGAATGGCTTTGTCAATACCCAGGGAGTAAATGTGGCGGCGACTCCAACGCTGGCGGTGCCCGGCTCAGGAAGTACGGGAGCTTCTGTGAGGCAGACTATTTTGGGATTCGACGCGCGAGGACCACACTTGCTTGGCGCCAGGAGTTATGCGGATCTGCGTGTAGATTTCGACGGCGTTTCGCAGTCGAGCACAATCGCTGGGATATACTCTGGAGCTTACTCCTCCCTTGGAACGCTGCGCCTTCGTACGGCTCATGCCGGGTTGCAATGGGATCACACGGATCTATATTTTTCGCTGGATCGTTCTATCCTCAATCCCGATACGCCTACTTCGTTGACTGCCGTAGCAGAGCCCGCTCTAGCGTGGTCTGGCAACTTGTGGACTTGGAACCCCCAAGTGAGCGTAACGCAGGAACTGCCATTGTCGAGTTCGAGCAGTCTTCAGTTTCAGGCCGCGTTGATTGACGCTGGCGACGCACCGCTATCTTTACCTGCCGCAGCTGGAGTGCCAACGGGAGTTCCTCCCAACGGTGCAGAACAAAGCCGTTGGCCCGGCGTCGAAGCGCGGGTTGCGCTTCTCGGACCCAAGCTAAGCGATGGGAATGGCAACCATCTTGGCTTCGGTGGATACTTCGCTCCTCACCTCGGTGCTATCAATCGCAGAATCGATGCCTGGGCAGGAACAGCGGACGCCCGGCTTCTGCTACCAGCTCACCTGGAACTGACCGGCAGTTTCTATCGTGGGCAGTCGCTGGGCGGCCTTGGAGCGGGAGCGTTTAAGGATTTCACGTACCATATGGATCCCGATACCGGGAACTACTACGCTCATCCACTGGACGATGTAGGCGGATGGGCGCAATTGAAAGAGAAGATCAACGAATTCGTAGAACTAAATGGAGCCTTCGGAATCGATGACGCGTTCGCCGCCGAGTTGCGACGCTACAGTGTGCCCGGTGCCACTCTTTACCAGAATCTTTCGCGAAACCGAACCTATACTGGCAACGTGATTATTAGCCCCAAGGCCTATCTGCTGCTCTCTCTGGAGTATCGGCACCTAGAAAGCTCTCCAATCCTCGTTCCTCCGGCAACGAGCAACGTGATCGGGCTGGGAGCGGGATTTAAGTTTTGATAAAGAAAGCAAAACTCGGAAAATGGCTGTTCTGCCTCCTCGTCCTTTCGTCGAAGGCAATGAGCCCGCAAGACCACCCTTCAGAGAGCGAGGCTGCAGAGTTGCGTCTTCACATCGTTCCCTCTGAACCCGGGAGGCCGCATCCTGTGCCGGCAGTCATTTGGCTGGAACCGTCTTCCGGAACTCCACTTCCTCCCTTCCCGACCCACGGCCACTACACACTGCTACAGAAGAACCGAACATTCGTGCCCCACCTTCAGGTGGTACCTGTTGGTGCTGTCATTCAGTTTCCCAATGCCGATCCTTTCTTTCACAATGTTTTCTCACTCTATGAAGGGAAGCGTTTCGATCTTGGACTTTATGAGGCCGGCTCAACCAAATCGGTGACCTTTTCACGGGAAGGCGTCTCGTATATCTTCTGCAATATTCATCCGGAGATGAGCGCTGTCGTGCTTGCCCTTTCAACTCCCCTCTACGCCGTCGCCGACGCAAGCAACACATTCGACCTCCGCAACATTCCATCCGGCGATTACAATCTGCACATCTGGGTAGAAGGAATACCGCAGTCGTTCCTGGAACACGAGGGCCGCCATGTGCACCTCTCTTCCCGCCCGGTTGACCTTGGGCAAATTACGGTTCCTCTTTCCCGGACCGGGACTATGAAACATACCAACAAGTTCGGTGACCCTTACACTCCCGAACCTCAATCGACCTATTGATTCCCGCTACTTCCTAGCCTCGAACTTGTGACAATCCGATGACAGCGCTCTGACAACTTCGCATGGGCGCGATACTACATTGCCATTAGTGCGAGACTCTCCAATCATGCCCTCGCGCTCACTGGCTTTGGAAGGAGCCGTCACCTAGAGGTGGGCGCAGAGCGTGTATTGCATATCGCAGGAACGCGGAGATGGTAAGGAATAGGCGATCCCATGCATGTGCGACAGCCATGCGACTATGAATCGGCTTAGAAAGGATGCCTCCGGCCACCGTGAAACGGACTCAAGATTACCCCCCGCCGGACAAAGAAAACCAGTGAAGACGCCGTCAGTCAGGATTTTGCACCGCTGTAAGCACAGAGGGGCCGATCATCGGTCGCCTGAACTTCGAACAGTCATAGATGAGGTTGACCTTATGAATACAACTTCTCCATTCACGGATGTGCAGAGTGCCATCGAAGAGATACGGTCTGGTCGCATGGTCGTTGTGGTCGACGACGAAGACCGTGAAAATGAGGGAGACCTCACCATGGCGGCGGAAAAGATTACACCGGAAGCAGTGAACTTTATGGCGAGATACGGCCGTGGACTTATTTGTCTTGCCATGACACCGGAGCGTCTCGACTACCTGCAATTGCAACCAATGACCGCACAGAATACGGCGCGCTTCGGCACTGCGTTTACTGAGTCGATCGATGCGTTAGGTCGGGGGGTCACAACAGGGATCTCCGCCTATGATCGCGCTGAGACAATCCTGTGTGCAATCGATCCTGCTACCCATCCTTCCGAATTGGGGCGTCCGGGTCATGTATTTCCCTTACGGGCGCAAAGGGGTGGAGTTCTGGTGCGGGCCGGCCAGACTGAAGCATCAGTAGACTTGGCGCGCCTGGCGGGTCTGTCGCCTTCAGGCGTGATTTGCGAAATCATGAAAGACGATGGCACCATGGCGCGCGTACCTGATCTGATCGAATTCTGCAAAGAACATGGACTGAAGATGATCACGGTAGCAGAATTGATCCGTTATCGCAGGGCTCGCGAACGTTACATTCATCGCAAAGGCGCCGCTGTGCTGCCAACCAGTTTCGGTGAGTTCTCGGTCATCGCTTACGGCTCTGATCTCGACGGAGATTCGCACATTGCCCTCGTGCATGGCGATGTCGGTTGCGGAGATGAGCCAGTCCTGGTTCGAATGCATACTCATTGCCTGGCGGGCGATGTGTTTCACGCTTCGACATGTCAATGCTCTTCAAGTATTCGCTCCTCGTTAAAGCGAATTACCGATGAGGGGGCTGGGGCTGTGATCTATCTGCATCATGGTTCACCCGGCTTTGCTTTCGAAAAGATCGACGGCGCCGATACATTGAGGTTTCACAATAAAGAAACAGATCTAGCGACCCCGGAGCAACAACGGAACATACAGCGGGAAATTGGTATCGGGGCTCAGATCCTGCTTGATCTCAATCTTCGCCGCATCCGGCTCATGACCAACCATCCCCGCCGCGTGGCCGCACTGGAAGGTTATGGGATTGAGATCGTGGAGCACATCCCTATCCCAATCTCTAATATCCCGGTATTCGATTCGCTGGAGGAAGAGGCCGCGGGTCAAAAGACGCTATATGTTGCTTGCGCGTAGCTCGTCCAAATGTTTTTATGCCCAGGAGTAAGCCGTCTCGCGCTGGCCCTTCTGAGAATCGAAGTCAATTCCGCAACCCCGAACGTCGGGACCTGTCGATAAAATCCACTGTCGGAGAAGTTGTCAAACTGTGAAGTTCTCATAACGACGGCAGAATCTCATCGGAAGTGACTCCAAACAGATACTGGTTGACAATGATCAAAGGCATTACACTAACTCGCCACCTCTGCGACGCAGCAGGCGCTGGATTCAAGTCGGGCAATAAGGGTTTTGAAGTCGCCTGCGCCGCAATCGAGATGGCATCTCAGCATCGCAAGATACAGGTGCAAAATCATAGACCGACTGCGAAAGTGTAAGACCGCCCCGCAAGTGTCGCCTTCACATCACTACTCGGTGAGCATCCAACCTGAGTTGGAAGCGATGGAAGTGATCGAGTCAACTCGACTACCTAGTTTTGCGCACGAGCAATCATGGTCACCAAATCGGACAGCCGCGCAGGATCCACGTCGCTTACTGCAACCCCATCCATTCCTCTGGTCTTGAAACTAAGCACGTGGAATCCCGAGCGATCGATAGAGAGTCCGCTGGATTTCCTGTCATTGGATTTGCTGTCATCTGTTTCTTGTTCGAGATAGACAGAGGTACGATGCTTTCCGATACTGTAGAGCAATTGCGCCGCCGGACGTCCGTGGATATAAGTCAAGTTAGCCCCATCTAGGGTTGTGCCGTCAGGGAGATTATCTGGAAGATTGAAACTGAATGGCAGCTTCCCCTGAAACCAGGGCTTCACCGTGTGCCGGTCTGAAGAAATTACCTCTGGCGGCGCATTTGCAGCGAGAGTAGCGATGTGTTGATCGCAGGCTTCTGTGGCAAGCGCTGCGAACGCGGCCGAAGCAGTCGCAGACCGATCCCAGCTATGCTGAATAAGAGCCGCCCCGATGGACAAAAGCAGTAGGGCTGCGGCGACTACCCAGCCGTATGACTTCGATCCTCGAAAGGACGAACGAGCAGGATCGAGGTGTGACACTTCTTGAAGTGTCAGGTCTTCCCTGATCCCGCGCGCCATCCGCGCCTGGAAGTCTGGCGTCGGCGCAAAGCGCAGCCCGGTCTTTCCCATCGCGGATTTGAGAAGGCTATATTGCAGGGCGTTCGATGTGCACAAAGGGCATTGAGCGAGATGTTGATTCGTTATCTCGAGTTGATCCGACGAGAGTTCGCCATCGGCCAACGCGTTCAGGTTAGTCGCAGAGAGATGATCGGTCATAGACGGACCTCCCTGGACGGTTCCCAATCTCCCTTAAGAGTTCGCCGAACACTTGCACGGGCCCGAGCAATGCGCGACATCACCGTGCCGATCGGAATTCCCAAAACCATTGCGATCTCTTTATATTTCATTCCTTCCACATCGCACAGAAGAATAACCTCCAGTAGCGGCGCAGGCAGCTTCTCCATCGCATCCTGAAGGGCAGCTTGATCTGCGAGTTGAATGAGGTTCATCTCCGGAGTCTGCCAATCGACTGCAGCTTCAGGGTATTGGCCCGGCCCGGATTCACCGCTCTCGCTCAACTCATCCTCCAACGCGACTGTTCGCCGAGCCGCCAACCCGGTTTTAGAAGTAAGGTATGTGTTTCTCAAAATTCGAAAGATCCATGCCTTGAAGTTAGTTCCCGTCTCAAACGTGCTGAATCCGCGAAGTGCCTTCAGGAATGTCTCCTGCACGAGATCCTCTGCGTCCGTTGCATGGCGACAAAGCCAGAAGGCGATGTTATAAAGCGACGGAAGCAGCGGCAGAGCAAGCTCTTCAAATGCTGACGCATGAGAGCCGCTGCCGCTATTCGCTCGCTTCCATGGCAACAGTGTCATCGAGAAAGACTATATCTTGTTCCCTCCAAAGATGGGAACTCGTGTAACAGCGAATTATTCCATCGCAGAGGGAATAAACCGACCGGCGTCCGGTTTTCATCGGTGGAGGATCTTCATGAAAGATACGAATAGCTCTGTCTCTGCGGATCAGCAGTTGCCGTCTGCGGGAAATCCTGAATTATCCCAACCGAGCCCCGCTGCAAATGATGGAATCGACCGTCGGAATTTTCTGAGCTGCATGGCGTGGGCTGGCACCGGGCTGCTCTGGACCATGGCAGGCGGGGTGCCCACATCAAAGCTCTTTGCCGCTACGAGTGGGAATGCCCGCGGCGCGGTGGACCATTCGAAATCCGGCTCTGGCTTCAGCTTTGTCCAGATCAGCGACAGCCACATTGGATTCAATAAGGCGGCCAATCAGGATGTCACCGGGACGCTCAAGATTGCGCTCGACAAGATCAATGCACTGCCGGCGCCTCCTGACCTCTTGATTCATACAGGCGACATCTCTCATTCATCCAAGCCGGGCGAGTTCGACACTGCCGAGCAACTCATCAAGGGAGTCAAAGCCGGCGAGACATTCTATGTTCCCGGAGAGCACGATATCGCGACCGATGACGGAGCTATGTATCACGAACGATTTGGAAAGAATGCGCAAGGCAGGGGCTGGTATAGCTTCACGCACAAGGGTGTACATTTCGTCGGTCTCAACAATTGCCAACAGGTAGACGCCATGGGCAAAATGGGCGATGATCAGCTCAGCTGGTTCAAGTCAGATCTCGCTTCCCTTTCGCCTTCTACGCCCATCGTGATCTTTGCCCACATTCCACTATGGATAGTGTATCCCGAGTGGGGATGGGGAACACCGGACGCAGCCGAGGCACTTACATACCTGAAGCGCTTTGGCTCAGTCACTGTGCTGAATGGACACATTCACCAGGTCGTGCAAAAGGTGGAAGGTAATGTTTCGTTCCATACAGCTACTTCAACTGCGTTCCCTCAACCCGCGCCCGGGTCTGCGCCACACGCCGGCCCGATGGTCGTTCCAGCTGGCAAACTGAAAAGCGTTTTGGGCATCACTGAAGTCAAATACATTGCCAAGCAGAGTCACCTGGCCATCGTGGATTCATCGCTCGAGGAGATGGCGTGACGAAGGCAAAGACTGCAACTGCTTTTTGCGCGTTAGCCCTCATGGCTTCCTTCGCGCTGGCCCGCATCCACCCGTTTGGCGATGCGGGCCTCTTTAAGACAATGGATGCGGAAGACCCCATCATGGAAGGTTCATCTGTTCCCGCTGAGGTGCGCGCAATTCTCTCGGCCAAATGTGCAGACTGCCATTCTCTTCAGACGCGGGCACCCTTCTATGGACGACTGGCGCCTGCGTCGTGGTTGATGGAGCGCGACATAAACCGCGGACGGCAGGCGATGAACCTCGCTCACTGGAACGCTCTCTCCGACGATCGACAGCAGACTCTCGCGGCAAAGATCGTGCAGAAGACTAGAGAGCACGATATGCCACCATTTCAATATCTGCTGATTCATCGTGACGGCGGCATCACCGGCGCCGATCTCCGGACGTTGGCTGCATGGGCTCATGAATCGGGAGGCTCCTCATCTGGCCAGTCGAACGCTCCAGGAGGCGAAGGGGACCCGACTCGGGGAGCGGCGCTCTTCGAGAAACGCTGCACTGGATGCCATGCGCTGACGGCGAATCATGAGGGCCCGAAGTTAGAGGGAGTGTACGGACGCACGACAGGCTCGGTTGCGGGCTTTGCGTACTCCCCAGCATTAAAGAAGGCAAACGTGGTTTGGGATCAAACCACATTGGACAAATGGCTCGCTGATCCCGATGCGTTCATTTCAGGCAATGAAATGGATTTTCTAGTCTCAAAGCCTCAAGAGCGTAAGGACTTGATCGCATTCCTTAAACAGAAGAGCGGCAAATAGAATCCACTGAAAAGTCTCAATGAGTGGCTCAGGCTCTTCCGGCCTACGGCGGTACTTGGCCGCCTCAGTGGAGAACGCGGGAAGCCCAGACGTTCCATATGAGAATTCCAAGAGTGTTCCGGATCGGAACGGCTTAACGATTGCACCTCCTCAGTCGATGAAGTGAAGTGAGCCGCAGATGAGCCGTCACTGATGAGCGGCCTGATGCGCTTTCTTCCGCAGGCCGCGACAGCGACCCTGTCCGCAGCGTATGCGTCGGATTCATCGTGGAAGCGAAGGAGTTTGGTGTGCCGCTGACTCTCAAACGTTCAGAGAACCTGAACACGATTTGCCTGGAAGGCGACATCGATATCGGGTGCGCTGCTGAGTTGAAATCTCTGCTGGTTCAGGCTCTCGGATCGGGCAGAGAAGTGCAGGTCTCGGTCGCGACCGCTACCAATCTGGATATAACTGCAGTGCAGTTGCTTTGGGCGGCAAGGCGTGTGGCGAAAGCTTTGGGCGCGAGGTTCGCTATCACCGGGCCTCTGTCGGAATCGCTGACCGCAGCGCTGCTTCAAGCGGGTTTTGAAGACTTCGCGGCAAACGAGAACCAGAGTCCGGCGAACGGAGCGCGTCCATGTCAACCGTAAGCAATAGCGATCAGTTCAAGCAGAGCTTTCGCGAGGAAGCGCGCGAGATTCTTGTGGATCTTGAATCGGCCCTGTTGGAGTTGAATGAGAATCGTGCCGACCTTGATCTTGTAGGTCGCATCTTCCGCGGGCTGCACACCATCAAGGGCTCAGGTGCTATGTTCGGCTTCGAAGATCTGGCCGCGTTCACGCACAACCTCGAGACCGCCTTCGATGAAGTGCGCAACGAACGACTCCAGGTCACACCGGAATTGATCGACCTGACGCTTTCTGCGCTCGACCAGATTCGGGCCATGCTCGAGGAGGGCTCCGGCGCGATGCCTGTCGACCCCGCCGCCTGCGCGGAAATTCTCATCAAGGTCAGGCAACTTGCGGGCATATCTTCAGAGAAGCGCACCGACGAGAAAGCTGTGCCGCCTGCATCCGGGGCAATAGTTGGTATGGGTCCGGTGCGGGAGTGGGATATACACTTCGCTCCCGGGGCGGATATGTTGCGCAACGGCGCCAATCCCTTTTTGCTGTTGCAGGAGTTGCGGCAGCTAGGGGCCCTTTCCGTCAGGGCCAGCATGGCAGCCGTTCCTCCGCTCGGCGACCTGGACCCTGAACGTTGCTACGTCGCCTGGGAGATGGTGCTGACCACGGCAGCGAGCGCCGACGCCATCCGGGACGTTTTCATCTTTGTTGAAGACGGCTGCGAGTTGACCATCGAAGCGACGTCTGTCTGCGCAGCCGAGGTCACAGCCATGGCTCTCGACGAGCAGCGCTCCCAGCCCGCGGGCCGTCGCAGTTACGACAAACCAGACAACGTGTCCAGCCTTCGCGTGCCGGCCGCCAAGCTCGATCAGTTTGTTGACCTGGTGGGCGAGCTAGTCACCGTTCAAGCTCGGCTGAGCGAAATTGCCGCTCGACGCGACGATCCAGAGGTTGCCGAGGTTTCGGAAGAGATCGAGCGGCTGACTTCGGCTCTGCGCGAGAACTCGATGAACATCCGCATGTTGCCCATCCGAGCCACCTTTGAGAAATTCCGTCGCCTGGTGCACGATCTGGCGCGCGACCTGGGCAAGGATGTTGAGCTCACGATGGAGGGCGCGGATACGGAACTGGACAAGACGGTCATCGATCAGTTGGGCGATCCGCTGATGCACTTGATTCGCAACAGCATCGATCACGGCATTGAGCCGGCGGGTATCCGCGCAGCTCATGGCAAGCCTGCCGCCGCCACCATCCACCTTTCGGCTCGGCACTCAGGGGCCAGCGTCCTGATCGGCGTCTCCGACGATGGCGCCGGAATCGACGCGCAGGCAGTGCGCGGCCGCGCTGTCGAGAAAGGCCTGGTGGCCGCTGATGCAGAACTCACTGAGGCTGAGATCTTCGCGCTGATCTTTCAGCCCGGCTTTTCTACCGCGAAGCAGGTAACGGATGTCTCCGGCAGAGGGGTAGGCATGGACGTCGTGAGGCAAAGAGTCGACAGCCTGCGCGGCACCATCGACGTGGTCAGCAAGCCCGGCGTGGGAACGTCCGTTACACTCCGACTACCGCTCACACTGGCCATCATCGATGGTCTGTTGGTGAGCGTTGGCGACGCCTGCTTTGTTCTGCCCCTTGCCAACACGCTGGAA
>JBAWCO010000456.1:0-21019 GCA_049590315.1 Occallatibacter sp.
CCCCTTCGACGGGGGCCCGAAGCACCCGCTCCCTCAGGAGCAGGAGCAGCGATCAGGCGTAAGGAATCATGCGCGCTACCTTCTTGTAGTCGCCGTCAGACACAAGCACCGTCTTGCCTAGTTTCCGCTTGGTCTTTGGTCCCTTCGAAGTAAGGATGTGACGCGTCTTCGTCTGGCCTCGCTTGATCTTGCCGGTGCCAGTCTTGCTGAAGCGCTTCTTCGCGCCCGTATGGGTTTTCAACTTGGGCATTTTCTTCTCGTTTTCGGTTCTTTAGCTGGCTCGATGCTGCCTGGCCCGCCCAACCGCATGGCCCGTGAGACAGGGAATCCCCTGCCCTCTTGAGGCTCTTATCAGTATATCGCAAGCGAGGTTTGGCCGCCATGGCAACCTCAAACACGACCCGATACGCGCCCCGTACAGGATATCTTGAACTCAATCGCAGCGGAGTGCCACGATTGGATCCACCTTGGTCGCCCTGCGCGCCGGCAGCCATGCCGCTAGCAGCGTTACTACCGCGATAATCAGCACAGAACCGGTCAGCGTAACCGGATCGGAAGCGCTCAACTCATAGAGCTGCGACTGCACCAGCCTCAACCCGCCCAGCGAAAGTGGAAGCCCAAGCGTCAGTCCAATCCCCAGCAGCACCAGCGACTCCCGCAGCACCATCCACGACACGCTGCCGCCCCGCGCGCCCAGCGCTATGCGGATCCCAATTTCATTCGTCCGCCGCACAACGCTGTAACTCATCACTCCGTACAGTCCTATCGCCGCCAGCGCCACCGCCAATGCGGAAAAGATTGCCGAGAGTCTTGAGATCAGTTGCTCGTTGGTCACAAAATGGTCGGCCAGGTCGCCGATACTGCGAATGCTGATCACGGGCAGGTTGGGGTCCACCTCACCGAAGGCTGCACGCAGCGCGCCAGTCATCTTTGCCGGATCGCCACTGGTTCGTACCTGCAGAACCTCCACGAAGCTGTCTTCGCCTTTCGGAAGCTGCTGTACAGGGAAATAGAGCTGTTGCCTTGTTGCCTCTCGTGGACCCGAGTAGAGCGTATTCGCCGCCACCCCCACAATCTCTCGCGGCCCACCGACGCTATCGTCATCCACCGTAACCTGGTGGCCGACGGCATCGCCGCGCGGGAAGTATCGATCAGCAAAAACTCGATTCACAACCACCACCTTCGCACTGGCCGGCGTGTCGTCACGTCCCAGCGCGCGCCCCTGCACAATCTGTATGCCAGTCGCTTCGAAATAGCCGGGCGTAACCCGCTCAAGCACAGTGGACGAGTCCTCCTTCGGACCGCGCACATGTCCTTGAACTTGAAGTGAAGAAGTCCAACTACCATTGCTCATCGGAGCCGTGTTGGAGAACGCTGCAGCGGTCACGCCCGGCAGAGCATTCACGCGGTCAAGCACCTTCTGGTAGAAGCCAGTTAGCTGTTCGGGCTTGAGCCCGCCGAACTTCTCGCCAAAACCAACCAGCAGCAATTGCGTGCGATTGAATCCAAAATCCTGCTGTTCCAAATTCGCAAGAGATCGAAGAAACAACCCTGCCCCCGCCAGCAGCACCACCGAAACTGTCACCTGCGCCACAACCAGCGCCCGCGGCAACATTCGACCCCTCCGTCCGCCGCTCGCTGAAGCAGTCCGCGCACTGGAATTCAATGACGGTGCCGCACCACTGCGCGCAACCCGCAACGCAGGTGCAACGCCAAACAGCAATCCCGTCGCCAGCGAAACGCCAAGCGTGAACGCCAGCACGGGGCCATCTGGCATCGGGTTAAGCGATGTGTATGCGACGCCGCCAGCTACAAATCGAATCAGCGCGCGCGTCGCAAAGAATGCCAACACCAATCCGCAAATGCCACCGACTCCGGAGAGCAGCAGTGCCTCCATCAGAATCTGCCGGACAATGCGTACTCTGCTCGATCCGAGCGCAAGGCGTGTAGAAATCTCGCGTTCGCGTGCCGCCGCTTTGGCCAGCAGAAAGTTCGCAAGGTTCGCGCAGGCCACCAGCAACACCAGAACCACCACGCCCATCAGAATCAACAGTGGAGCTTCGTAATTCGTCCGTACTGAAGAGACTCCCGATGCGGATGGCACCAGCGGCTCCACAATGTGCTCTATCTCCGCGCGCCTCTCGGGCGTCACCTGTCCGCCTTCGTGTGCCAGCACGTAGGCGCGAATCTGTCCGTTCAGCCACTGCTGTTCCTGCGCCACACTGTAGTTCGTAGCGCTTCGGGCTCCCATGTGCAGCCAGTAAGGTCCGTTTACTGCGAGATTCGAGGGCTCCCGCATCAGCTCGGCCTGCATGGTCAGGGGCACCCATAAGTCTGGCGGTTCGGTGCTCAGCAATACCCCGTAAAAACCCACCGGCGCCACACCAACCACTGTGCAGGGAACTCCGTTGATGGTCACCACCGTGCCAATTGCGCCTGCATCCGCGCTCATCGATTCTTGCCAATAGTGATAGCTCACCACCACCACGGGGCTTCGTCCCGGTGCGTCCGCTTCCGAAGGCTGAATTCCACGCCCCATGAACATGGGTACGCCCAGGACGTTAAAGTAGCTGCCTGAAACCATGTGCGCCTGAACCTGCGTCGCCTGACCACTTGGATGCTCACCAGTCTGCACACCCACCTTACGCATTCTGCTGTCATAGGAGTAGACCCCGGCAAACGGCCCCGGCTGCTTCTCCAACTGGTGTGCAAAATCGTAGGGATACATATCGAAAGTCGACAGGTCGACGCCGCCAAGTATGCCTCCGCTGAGCGCCTTGCCGAAGGAGAGCAATTCGTGCGGAGCCCGCACTGGCAATTGCTTCAGAAGCACGCCGTTGATCAGTGTGAAGATGGCTGCATTGGCGCCAATCCCGAGCGCCAGTGATACAACAGCCACCAACGTAAATACCGGGCTCTTGGCCAACATGCGCACGCTGTAACGAAAGTCCTGCCAAAGATTTTCCATGCCAGTCTCCCAACCCGCCGAGCGGATCCGATGCTTCACCGCGTTCCTGCTGCCCATCTCCACACGCGCCGCACGCGAAGCATCCTCCAGCGTCATTCCGGCGCGGTGCTTCGCTTCTATTGAGGCGTCAACAAAGCCGCGCAGTTCCTCGTCCATCTCGCGTTCCACCCGCGTGCCACTAAAGAGCGCTCGTATGCCAGCGGTGATATTCCCAAACAAACTCATCGCACCCACCCTCCGCCAAACGGCAAGCCCTATGCTTCCAGAATTCTTGAAATAGCGGCCGTCTGGCGGTCCCATGCCTGGGTCTCATCCTTCAGCGCCTTGCGCCCTTTTGCGGTAAGCCCGTAATACTTGGCCCTCCGGTTGTTTTCCGTCGAGCGCCATTCGCCCTTTACATGCCCAGCCCGCTCCATCCGCGCCAGCGCTGGTAGCAGCGAACCTGGATTCACCCGGAACACATCCTGGCTCACCTGCTCGATGCGTTGCGCCACGCCATAGCCATGCATCGGCTCCAGCGCCAGCGTCTTCAAAATCAGCATCTCCAGCGTTCCCTGCACCATCTCGCCCGTTTTCGGCCCCATACGCAAAACTCCTCTTGATAAGCAAGAGGTAATCTTTCTTCTCTCGATTGTCAAGAGGAGTGAGACAGAAATCTCCTCTCGAAAGCCTGCAGAAATTTGGGAGAAGTCATCGAAGGTTCAAATCGAGGTGAGACCGTATCAACTCAAAGGCCGCCCATTGCGGGCGGCCTGAAAGTACCAAATTGATGCCAGTTCCTTACTGCGGTGGGGCAGCCGGTGCACCAGCCGAAGGTGCCGTTGGCGGCTTGGGCTTGGGTGCTTCCTGCTTTTTCGAGGGCGCCAGAATCGCGTGCAGAATCGTGCCTTCCATACGCGGCATGAACTCCACAATGCCGTTGTCGCCAATATCCTGAATCAGCTTGTTGATGATCGCGTAGCCCAGTTCGCGGTGAGCCATTTGCCGGCCCCTGAAGCGCAGGCTGGCCTTCACCTTATCGCCGTCAATCAGAAAGCGGACCGCCTGATTCTTCTTGGTCTGGTAGTCGTGCTCGTCCACGGTCACTGAGAACTTGACCTCTTTGACCACGATCACCTTCTGTTTCTTCTTGGCCGCCCGATCGCTCTTTTCCTTCTCGTAAAGGAATCGGCCGTAATCCTGGATGCGGCACACCGGGGGTACAGCGTTCGGCGACACCTCCACCAGGTCCAACCCGCGCTCGCGGGCCAGTTTCAGCGCCTCAAAAGGCGGAAGAATGCCAAGTTGTTCGCCGTTTTCATCGATGACGCGGATTTCGCGCGCGCGAATTCTATCGTTGATGCGGATAAAGGATTTTGCTGAACGTTTGTCGAGTGCGATGGTGCTCCTCCAAGAGTCGTTCCTGTCCGCCTCCGGGGTCTTCCGGAATCGCCGCGGGTACACGAACGCACACTGAGTATAGCATTGGCCCGGCTCTGTTGAATGCAGCCTTTACGACTGATTCCGGCAACTCGCCTCGAGCGTCCCTTCGGCGTTCATTCCGCTCAACTGCACCCGAGTCAGTCGGTTGGCCGCCAGGCTTCCTGGAATTTCCACCGGGAGAAAGTTCTCCGTCAGCCCCGCCGTCCTTCCCCGGGCAGCCAGATCAGCCGGCGTATGCAGGGTGATCGCCTCCAACTCCCGTCCCACAAATCTCTTCCGGTGTTCGGCGGTCTTTAAAGCGGCCAGATCTCGAAGCGCCCTCATTCTTTTTTCCACCAACGGAGCGGGAACCGGCTTCTCAGCATGGAGCGTCCATCCCCTTGTTCCCGGCCGCGGCGAAAACGGAAACAAATGCAGATACCCAAACGGCAGTGCCCGCACCAGATCGACCGTCTCTTCAAACTCTCCGTCCGTCTCCCCAGGAAATCCCACCATCACATCCGCGCCTAAGGTCAGCTCCGGCCCAGCCGCTCGCACCAGCGCCTCCACCCTTTCCGCGTAGTGCCACGGCCGATAGCGCCGATGCATTCGCCGCAGCACCGCGTCCGAGCCCGACTGCAGCGGCAAATGCGCATGTCGAGCCAGCCTCGTCCCCCCAAACTCCGCCATCAAACCGACCAACTCCGCATCCCAGTCCATCGGCTCAATCGAGCTGAGCCGAAGTCGCGCCAACCCGGTCCGCGCCAGAATTCGCCGAACAAGCCCCGCCAGCGTCGGCCGCGAACCGCCGAACAGGGACTCACTATCGCCAGCCGTCAAGTCTCGTCCCCATCGGCCCAGATTGATTCCCGAGAGCACCAGCTCATTGCCCCCGGCCGCCACAAATCCCTCCACCTGCTTCAGAACGGCTTCGGCAGACAGGCTCCGCGACGAGCCGCGCGTTTGGGGAATCACGCAAAATGTGCAACGGTTCCCGCATCCTTCCTGAATCTTCAGGTTCGGCCGCGTCTGCGCGTCGGGCACAATCTGCGCCTCCTCAAGAAACGAGTGCGCAAACCGGTCATCCGCCCAAATTCGGGCTCCGCCAGCCAGAACAGAACCGACCGTCACTAACCCCGCCTGTACACCAGCGTTCTCACCATTTCCACCCCGCGCCAGACTCAGAACGATCTCCGGCGCAAAGGCCTTATGGCTGTTTCCCACCACCGCAGCCACGCCCGCAAGCCCAGTCAGTTCCTCCGGTGCGCGCTGCGCGTAGCAGCCAGTCACCACAATGCGCGCCGCCGGATTCTGTCGGTGAGCACGGCGGATAAACGCCCGCGCTGCCCGATCGGCCTCTGCCGTCACACTGCACGTATTGACAATAACTACATCGGCCTCCGCGGCCTCTTTAAGGAAGTGCCCTGCCGAGCGCAGCCGGTCGCTCACCGCCTCGCCATCTGCGCGAGCTGCCCTGCAACCAAAATGCTCCACATGAAATCCCGGCATAGTTTCAGTTTAGAACCCCTCCTCGCATAACGGCATCTATGTCGGCAGGGATGCAAAGCGTCTCCGATATACTGGAGACAGACTCCGCTGATTCGATTTACTCATGCCTGAACCCGCCACCGCTACCGGTCCAGCAGTAACCGCCCTTCGTGGCAACGGCAGCACGCGGCATATCGTCGGATTCGTTTACTTCACATTCATCTGTTATCTGTCCATTGGCCTCCCCCTCGCCGTTCTGCCGCCCTATGTGCACTTCCGCATGGGATTCAGCGCAGCGCTGGCCGGGCTGGTCATCAGCATCCAGTACATTGCCACCTTGCTCAGTCGCCCCTGGGCCGGCCGCATCTCCGACCGCGCCGGCGCCAAGGTATCCGTCCTTTGGGGTATGGGCGCCTGCACCACCAGCGGCGTCCTGTTGGTAGCCGCCGCGGCTCTCCACGGCACTCCCTTGCTCAGCCTTTCAACGTTGATTTTGAGCCGTCTCGTTCTGGGCGTGGGAGAAAGCCTCGGTTCTACTGGATCCACGCTCTGGGCCATCACCAGCGCCGGCTCCGAGCACACAGCCAAGGTCATTTCGTACAACGGCATCAGCACTTATGGCGCGATGGCTCTCGGAGCGCCGCTGGGTGTCGTCATGGATCAACGCTGGGGGCTGGGTTCCATTGGCTTGCTCACTATATTCGTGGGCGCCGTGAGCCTCGCCGTGGCCTTTCGCAAGAGTCCAGTCCCCGTCGCGCCAGGCGAACACCTACCGTTCGCCCACGTATTTGGCCGCGTTGCTCCCCACGGTATGGGTCTGGCTCTCGGCGGCGTCGCCTATAGTGTCCTCGCCACATTCGTCACACTCTTCTACGTGAGTCGGCACTGGGACGGCGCAGCTCTCTGCCTCACTGCGTTTGGCATCGCATTCATCCTGGCGCGCCTTCTCTTCATCCACACCATCGAACAATTTGGCGGTTTCCTCGTGGCCATGGCCTGCCTCTCGGTGGAATCGCTTGGAATGGTCCTGCTGTGGCGCGCACCATCACCCTGGGTAGCGCTCGCAGGCGCAGCCTTTGCCGGATTCGGATTTTCGCTGGTTTTTCCAGCCCTCGGCGTCGAAGCAGTGAAACGCGTCACACAAAACAATCGCGGCACGGCCCTGGGCGTCTACACCGCTTTTGCTGATGTTTCGTTCTTCCTCACAGGCCCTCTCGCAGGTGCGGTCATCGGCATCTACGGATACTCCAGCGTCTTCCTCTTCGCCCTTGTCAGCGTGCTCACTTCGCTGGGCATCGTCATTGTCCTCAAACAGTTCACCGCTGCGAAGGAACAAAATCTTCCATAACGGCTTTGCGTATCAGGTCCGGAGGCAGCAGCCCCTGCGCCAGAATGAAGTCATGAAATTTGAGCGCGTTGAATTTCGCGCCCAGCGCGGCCTCCACGTCTTTTCGCAGTCCCAGCAGCCGGGTGTAGCCATAAAAGTAGCTGTTCGCCTGTCCCGGTGAGCGGTAGGTGAACCGCTCCACTTCCTCCTTCGCGAAAGCGTGGCTGAGACAGACATCTTTCTCAAGTACGCTATACGCGTCATCGGTAGTCATCTTGCCCGACTGCAGTTCAGGATCAGTAAAGGCGCGTGCGGCTCGCAGCAGACGGAGTTGCAATGTAAGAAGCTGCCCTTCGACCGGCTCGTACGGCTGCATGATGTATTCGGAGTACAGCCCCCAGCCTTCCACGTTGGTCGAGTTAAATGCGAAAAGCGCGCGTGCCAGAGAGACTCCGTGCTCCAGCATTGAATCGAATTGAAGTTCGTGTCCCGGCCGCGCTTCATGCGCAGTAAGCGTCCAAGAAACAGCGTCGAAGTTGAAGTCGTCGTATTTGTCGTCGGCCGCGCCGTTTGCGCCCGGAATATTGAGCGGAAGTATGAACTCGCCGCGTTCGCCCGTATTGTGCAGAAACGCCGGTGGCTGCATGTGGGGTGCGGGCTGTGCAGCGGTTTCCGCCGCGGTGGCGATGCGAATAATAGCGGGACGATTCGGCAGCGTGACCAGGTGCTGTGCCGCAATGATCTCTTCAATCGCTTTCAGACGCGCCTGATAAAAAGGCAAAATCGCCTCGCCTGTAATCTGGTTCTTCTTGAGCTCGTGAATCACATCGCGGTAGTCCGAAGAAGGCCAGCCATGCGCCTTGGCAATCTGCGCGGCGAGCGGCGCCATCTCCGACTGGTATTGAGTGAACGCGGCATGGGCCATCTTGGCAATCTGCCCTGGTGGAATGTCGATCCCAAAAGACTCGAAGGCGAGATTGTATTCCGCCGGCGGAAGTCGAAAGTCGGTGCGAGCCTTGGGCAACACGTTGGCACGAACCCATGCATCGTAATCGGCGAGCTGAACCTTCAGCTTGCCAAAGTCAGACTCCCAGCCGGTCAGCTTGTATTTCGTGAAGAGAGCGGCCAGGCCATCGATGTAATTCTGATTACGGCCCAGCTCAGTCTCGATTTCGCCTTTCGATGGATACAGAACGTCCGGCTTGGCCATCTGCTCAATCATCCTCTGCTTGAGAATGTCAGTGAACGGCTTGAACCCAGGCTCCGTGCCCACGTATTTCCTCAACCGAGTCAGGGCGGCTGGCCGCCGGTCGGCGGTCACCTGGTCGTCGAGCAGACTGCGGAGGCCGAAGAAGATGCTTCGGCTGGCGTTGATAAACGGTACATCGTGCGCTTCGTTATAGTCGTCCACTCGGAACTGAAGGTCGAACGCTTTGCGCAGGATCACCAGGTCCTCCGCTACGTTCTCATCCTTTTCGGTAGCCTCTGCGGACTTCAGCTTGGCCAGAACAACTTCCAGTTCGCGGCGCTGGGCTTTGTCATCGGCGAGTGTGGGATTGCTGATGAGCGGATCGAACTGCGCAAGCCCTTGCACGGAGCCGCCTTCCGGGCCATGTTTGAGCTGAATGTCGAGCAGTTGACGCGTGTACCCATCGCTCTTCACGATCCAGGCCTTGGTAGCAGGCACCATTGTTGAAGACACTGTTTGCTGTCCCATTGCGCTCATTGCCGTCAAGACAAATCCACCCAAAACTGCCAATTTTCGCATGCACCGTCCTCCTGAGCCTAGAAATTCATAATACCCGCACGCGGCTTCATTCCGGCCTATGAATACTCAACACAAGCGCTTGATATACACTCCGCATCAGGCTCTCTCAATTCGCAATCTTCGAAAAGCCATCATGCCCCCAGTCATTCAAGTCTCCGCAGTCCGCAAAATTTACGGTAAAACCGTGGCCGTTGACGAGGCGACGTTCGAGGTGAATGAAGGAGAGATTTTTGGTCTGATTGGCCCCAACGGCGCGGGCAAAACCACCACCATGGAATGCATCGAGGGGCTTCGCAAACCCGACCGCGGGGCCATCGCAGTTCTCGGTCTTGACCCTTACCGCCAGGTCTACAAACTGCAGAACCGCATCGGCGTGCAGCTTCAACAGGCGCAGTTGCAGAAGCGCATCAAAGTCTGGGAAGCGGTCGACCTTTGGGCTTCGCTCTATCAGCAGAAATCCGTCGACGCAAAACATTTATTGGAGCAGCTCGGCCTTACCGACAAGCGCAACGCCTGGTTCATGAATCTTTCCGGCGGCCAGAAGCAGCGGCTGTTCATCGCCCTCGCGTTAATCAACGATCCTGAAGTGGTTTTCCTCGACGAGCTCACCACGGGTCTCGATCCACAAGCGCGCCATGCCATCTGGGGTCTGGTCCGCGGCATCCGCGAGCGAGGCAAAACAGTTTTCCTGACAACTCACCTAATGGAAGAAGCCGAGCGGCTCTGTGACCGCGTAGCCATCATGGAGCATGGACGCATCATCGACATCGGCACGCCGGAGAGTCTCGTCCGTCGCCATTGCCCCGAACGAACCGTTGTTCTAGACACAGAATCACTCACCGCCGAAGAACACTTTCAGAAGATCCCCGGTATTGAATCCGTGACTTCGGTCGAGAAGCGATTCACCATCCGCGGCCGAGACGAAGATCTGGTCACCGAAGTAATTCATTGTCTTTCGGAGAATCGGATTCGTGTCACCGATTTCCGAACCATTCTCCCCAACCTCGAGGATGTCTTTCTCAAGCTGACTGGACGCTCCATTCGCGAATAGGATCGAAACCATGCTGCGTGGGCTCTGGAAACTGACGTGGATCGAGATCAAGGTCTTCATGCGCGAACCCATGGGCGCATTCGGCACCATCGGCATTCCGGTGCTGTTGTACGTTGTGCTGGGTCGCATAGTCACCTCCAAACCGGCATCGCCCGCGTTTGCCAACGGCGGCTTTTCTCCTGTTCGTCTTCCTGTTCTCATCGCGCTCTTCATTTCCATCAATACAGTGCTTTCCCTGATCACCATCGTCGCAGTCTACCGGGAAGGCGGCATCCTAAAGCGCCTTCGTGCCACGCCGCTGCGACCGCAGACGATCCTCGCGACTCACGTGATCGTCAAGCTAATATTCACAGCGGCAACGCTATCTTTGATGTTCATCGCAGGCAAGCGCTACTTCCCAGCCGGCGCCCACGTTCCCTGGTTCTCGTTCACCATCGCGCTGCTCATCAGCACCTGGAGCATCCTCTCCATCGGGTTCATCATCGCCAGCATCGTTCCCACTGCGCGCTTTGCCCAGCCAATCGGCGCCCTCATTCTCTATCCCATGGTTGCTTTCTCTGGACTCTTTGTTCCCGTTCAGTACCTGCCGCCCGTGCTGCGCGCTGTAACGCAAGTACTCCCTTTCACCTATGCTGTAAGTCTTCTTCAGGGCATGTGGAATGGTGATGGCTGGCTGCCTCACTTCGGCGATGTGGCGGCGCTGACCGTCTTGTTTCTCATTTTCACAGCGATCTCCGCAAAAATCTTTCGCTGGGAATAGCAAGACTGCACAACGCGCTCATCCGAAAAGCAAAACGGCCACCCCGAAGAGTGGCCGTCTCAGTCCTGCGAAGGAAGCGCCTTACCGCTCGCTCTTCCAGTTGATCAAATCGCCAAGAGTTGTGGTCGAGCTGGAGACGGGAGCTTTGTGGCTGCCACCTCGGTTTTCGGCCTTGTAGTCCTGAACCTCGGCGCGGCTCGCTTCATGTCCACTGACAGCGCGCAGGCTCAAGCCCACCTTCTTCTCTTCCACGTTGATCTTGATGATCTTGAAGTCGTGCTCCAGACCTGTTTCCAGCTTCGACGGTCCGCCGCCCTCGTCGCCTGCCTCGGAGATGTGGCAAAGTCCCTCCACGCCCTCCGCGATCTCGACAAATGCGCCGAACTGCGCCGTCCTCAGCACCTTACCGTGAACCACGTCGCCCACGCGATGCGCTGCGAAGAAGCTCTCCCAAACGTCGGGCTGCAGTTGCTTGATGCCCAGGCTCAACCTGCGATTCTGCGGCTCAACACCCAGAACCACGGCCTTTACCTTTTCACCCTTCTTCACTACCTCTGAAGGATGCTTCACCCGCTTGGTCCAGCTCAGGTTCGACACGTGAACCAATCCGTCGATGCCGTCTTCAATTTCAATGAAGGCGCCAAAGTCAGTCAGGTTCCGTACGCGTCCCTCAACCACTGTCCCGGCCGGATACCGCTCGGTCAGGTTCTCCCACGGATTGTCGAGCAGTTGCTTCATGCCCAGCGAAATGCGGCGGTCTGCAGGATTCACGCTCAACACAACGGTTTCGACTTCATCGCCCGGCTTCACCAGTTTCGAGGGATGCTTCAGCCGCTTCGACCAAGTCATCTCAGACAGGTGAACCAATCCTTCAATGCCCTGCTCCAGCTCAACAAACGCGCCGTAATCGGTGACGGAGAGAACGCGGCCCTTGACGCGCGCGCCCACAGGATACCGCTCGGTTGCGTCCAGCCACGGGTCGGGAGTGAGTTGCTTGAAGCCCAGGGAAACGCGCTGCTTGTCTTTGTCGAACTTCAGCACCTTCACCTGGATCTCATCGCCCACATTCACCAGATCCCGCGGATGGGTCAGCCGACCCCAGCTCATGTCGGTAATGTGCAGCAGCCCATCAATCCCGCCCAGGTCAACAAACGCGCCGTAGTCGGTGAGGTTCTTCACTGTGCCGGTGAGCACCGCGCCCTCACCCAGATGTTCCAGCGTGTTCGACCGCTTGGCGTTCTGCTCTTCTTCCAGAATTTCCTTGCGGCTCACCACCACGTTGCCGCGCTTCTTGTTCAGCTTGATCACCCGGACTTCAATCTGTTGTCCCAGGTATCCGTCCAGGTTGCGAACCGGACGAATCTCAAGCTGCGAACCCGGCAAAAACGCCTTCAGCCCGATATCCACGGTCAGTCCGCCCTTCACGCGGCTCACCACCGTGCCCATCACCGGGGTCTTCTCGTTCGCAGCCTTCTCGATCACGTCCCACACACGCAAACGCTGCGCGCGCTCGTAGTTGACCAGGTAGCCGCCTTCCGGCTCCTCGCCTTCAATCACCACGTCGATCACGTCGCCGGGCTGGAACTTCACCGCACCGGTGTGATCAGTAACCTGCTCCAGAGGCACCAGCCCCTCGGACTTCAGGCCCACATCCACAACCAGGTGCTTCTCCGTCTGCTTGATCACAGTGCCGGAGACAATCTTGTCGCCGTAGGCCTCCACGGCAGCCGCTTCCGCGGCCTGTTCCCGTTCAAACGCCGCCAATGCGGCGGAAAAATCGTCCATGGACTCTGGTCCATGCGCTTCATGCGGGTGCACCGCGGCGACAGGTGCCGTCTCGACGGCAGGCTTCGTCTCCGCAGCAGATTGCAGGGAGTAGTCTTCGGTCGCAACCTTCGCTTCAATGGCTGCTGCTTCCGTGGCTTCCGCTTGCTCCACGGGCGCGTCCATGGCGACAGGCTCGGTTGAGGCATCGGCGTCCAGAGTGGCCAGTTCTACCGGTGTTGCTGTTTCTTCGGTCTCTGTGTTGGACGTGGATTCACGCGACGACTGGTCAATTCTCGGATAAGAATCCAGCTCCGTCGCAGGTTCTAGCGTGGGTGTTTCCATTTCGGTGTTCAGGGTTATGCTCTCGGGTTCGGGATTGAGGACGTTTGGCATCGCAGGGGCTCCGGAATTCCTTGCTCCCGCGGCAGATTGTGTCTGTCGCTGGGGGTGGCTCTCGCGCCGCGATTGAACTGGCGAAGAACCCTTTGACCCGCCCTCCCATCAGGCTCCGTGACTATCCCGGAAGTGTAACCGCAAAGACAGTCCCTCCAGTTTTTACTCTGGAGTAGTAACGACTGCTCTTATTGGGAAACACCCGGCAGGCATTGCCTTGCTGGAGGTTGGCCGCAACTCGCTGCTGGAATCCGCACAGTAAGCTACTCTCTGAGTGTAGCAATCCCAGCTTTCCCAAGTCAATCCAACAGCTTGGCGGCTACGCAATCTCAACCGCATTGCAATCGCATATTCACAAATGCACATCCCAACCACACGACTTACGCGCCACATCCCACAATTTCACCCAAGAATCGTTCATCCCGTCAGATGGGAATCCGTCGGCCGCAGGCGCCTGATGCCAACCCACTATACTGTTGCAGACGGAATCCATCCATGGATCATCTCTGGACCCCTTGGCGCTATGCCTACGTCACCTCGGCGGAAACCGAGCCGCGTTCCGGCGTGCCCGCCGCTCTCTCCGCATGGCCCGGAGACCTCGGCTGCGTCTTTTGCAACCTCATCGCTTCAATCGACTTCGCCATCGCGAACGGTATGAGCGCTGACAAAGCTGAGATGGCCGGCGGCCTCATTCATCGCGGCAAGCATTGCTACATCTGTCTCAACGCCTACCCCTACACCTCCGGCCACGTCATGGTTGTGCCCTTCGCCCATCTTGACCGCCTCGCGGTCCTCGCTCCCGAAGCAACTCACGAACTCATCGACTTGGCGCAGCGCACAGAGCGGGTTCTTGAGACCATCTACCATCCCCAGGGCTTCAACTTCGGCATCAATGTCGGTCGAGCGGCCGGAGCCGGCGTCGCTGGTCACCTTCACCTCCACGCCCTTCCCCGCTGGGCCGGCGACACCAACTTCATGACCACCATCGCCGAATCCCGCATCCTCCCCGAAGACCTGGAGACTACCTGGAAGCGCATGCGCGAAGCCTTCGCGGAGTTGAAAGGCTAGCGCATCGTTTTGCTACCCAGTCGGCCGGCCGACGGTCCGTCCGATTCACATGAAACTGCGGATAGAACTTCGGCGGACTGACACTTGAACTTCGCATGCAAGCCGAAACTTGGTTCAATCTCTACTGTAATCATCGGTGGATTTCTGCCGCCGCCAATCGGATGGAGATTCTCCGACTCCATGCCGAATTTCATTTCCATTATGCAGTTGTGGTAGTTAAAGTTTGATAGCTCAAGCTTTTCTATATTTCGAAATCGCATTTCCGTAAGCGTGTGCTTTGCCAACACGATCCCGCCCTCCGCGTCTACCTCTTTGGTCATCTCCCACAGATGAATCTTGAGCTCGAGCAACGGACATTCACACTCCGGCAGACAGGGATCGGCCACACCGCCGGATAGAGATAGGGTATGAACTTCCGCGTCGTGAAAAGTGGGCCAGTATCCGAAAATATCGGTAATTCTATTGCTGTTTTGGATGATCGCCGATGGGTCGAATTGTTCCATGTCTTTCTCCACTGGTTCCAAACGAAAACTCTTGCACTGCGCCGCGGACTACTCCGCTTTCTCGTCGTCTTCCGCTCCCGCCGCCAACGCCAACCCCGGCTCCTCTACACCTGCAACATCCAGCAAGTTCCTTGGCAACGCCTTCCCCGTACGCACGCCCAGCCCCTTCAGCATTTCTACCTGGCGGATAAGATTGCCGCGACCTTCGCTGAGCTTTTTCATCGCACTGCTATAACTCTGGTCCGCCCCGCGCAAACTCTTACCCACAGCCTCCAGATCGCTGACAAAACCGACAAACTTGTCGTATAACTCGGCACCGCGATTCATAACATCCTGAACGCTCCGCGCCTGCAACTCCTGCTGCCACAAGTTATCCACAATGCGGATCACGAACAGCAGCGTTGTAGGCCCCACCAACAGAACTTCCTTCTCGTACGCATAACGCCACAGCCCCTCATCCTCATGCAGCGCTGTCAGAAACGCGGGTTCAATCGGCACAAACATCACCACAAAATCCGGCGTCTCCAACGCGCCCAGCTTGTGGTAACGCCGCACGGCCAACTCGTCCACATGTCCCCGCACGCTGGCCAGGTGCCGCTTCACCGCTATCTGGCGCTCTGGGTCCGTTGCCGCATTCACTGAATCAGTGTAAGCGTTGAGCGAGACTTTTGAGTCGATCACCAGGTGTCGTCCGCCCGGAAGATTCACGATCACGTCGGGACGCGACTTTCTCTGCTTCTCCTCACCATCACCAGCCGCATCAAACGTCTCCTGCACGCGGAACTGCTCACCCTCTCGCAATCCGGCCTTCTCCAGCAAATTGCGCACAATCAGTTCGCCCCAGTCGCCCTGCGCTTTCGAAGACCCGCGCAGCGCCGTGGTCAAATTGCGCGCCTCTTCGGCCAGTTGCACGTTCAACCCGCCAAGCGTCCCAATCAGAGTCTCCAACTTGGTCACTCCGGTATTGGAATCGCTTTGCGCCTTCTCAACCTTCTCGCGAAACTCCTTGATCTGTTCCTTCAGCGGCGTCAGCAGCGTCCCCAGTTCCTTCTGGCTGCCCTCTGAAAAGCTCTTCGACTTCTTCTCCAATATCTCCGCCGCCAGAGCTTCGAACTGGTTAGCCAGCGCTTGCTTCGCCGAGTCCAGCAACGCCAGTTTCTCGGCCAGATTCTGCCGCTCGTTTCTGAGCTCGGTCTCCAACTCTTTCACGCGCGCGTTCTGAGCACTCTCCACAGCACCTTTCGCCTGAAGATCCGCGCGCAGCCCATCCCTCTCCGCCGCCAACTGCGCAATCACCTTCTCCCGTTCCGTTGCCAGCGACTCAAACCCCGCCCGCGCCCCGGACTCAGCCTGGGCCTTTGCCAATTCCGCCCGCACCCCGGCAAGCTCAACCGTCAGTTCCTGGCCGCGACGCTCCAGTTGCGCCTTCTCGGCTTTCCCTGAAACAAGCTTCAGCCAAAAACCAACCAGAACGCCCGCAATCAACGCAATTCCGCCAATCAGAGCCTGCATCGTTCTACCTTTCTCTGCTTCGCCTAATGTACGCCCTTACCTTGTGAATTTCAGGGCCCCAATCCGCCAGCTTCCCATTCCTTGATCCTTGTTCCTTGATCCTTGTCCTGCCGTCCTTTACACACCCCCACCCGCCCGATAGACTTGATACTTCGGGACCATGCGCACTTTTTTCTGCGCCATGGTTGTGTTCCCCTGCCATCGGCCTTTATCGTAGGCAGGCGGAGCAGGTTTGAGTTTTGCCCACGAAGGTATTCTGGAAGTTTCAAAAATAAGAGGAGAAGCACGCATGGCCGTTGAAGAGAAGGTAAAGCAGATCATTGTCGAGCAATTGCAGGTGGACGAAGCCGAGGTGACCCCCGGCGCCAGCTTCCAGGAAGACCTGGGCGCAGATTCGCTCGACGTGGTCGAGCTTGTGATGCAGTTCGAAGAGGCCTTCGATCTGGAGATTCCCGACGAAGACGCCGAGAAGATCAAGACCGTCAAGGACGCCATCGACTACATTGATCAGCATGCGAAAGGCGGCAAGTAGCCCTTGTCCAATCCGTCCCGCAGAGTCGTAATCACCGGACTCGGTCTGGTGTGCGGTGTGGGCAACACTGCTCCGGAAGTATGGCGGCAGCTTCTGGCCGGCGCCAGTGGCATGGCTCCCATCCAGGGATTCGATACCACTGGCTTCCCGGTCACTTTCGCCGCCGAGGTCAAGAACTTTGACCCCCTCAACTTCGTCGACAAAAAAGAATCCCGCAAAATGGGCCGCTTCATCCATTTTGCATTCGCTGCCACACAGGAGGCCATGGCCCAATCCGGCCTCCAGATCACTCCGGAGATTGAGGACCGCGTCGGCGTCTTCATCGGCTCCGGCATCGGCGGATTCGAAATCATCGAGCGCGAGCACTCCAACCTGCTTGCAGGCGGCCCGCGCAAGATTTCGCCCTTCTTCATTCCCGCGGTCATCGTCAACATGGCCGCCGGTCAAATCAGCATCCGTTATGGCGCCAAGGGTCCCATCTCCGCCACGGCCACCGCTTGCGCCACCAGCGCCAACTCCATCGGCGACTCTGTGCGCATGATCATGCACGGCGATGCCGATGTAATGATCGCGGGCGGCGCCGAAGCCTCAGTTACCGCACTCTCGGTCGGCGGATTTGCCGCCATGCGTGCGCTTTCTGCCCGCAATAACGAACCCACTCTGGCAAGCCGTCCCTTTGACAAGGATCGCGACGGATTTGTCATTGGCGAAGGCGCAGGCATCCTCATCCTCGAAGAGCTCGAATTCGCCAAAGCACGCGGCGCAAAGATTCTCGCCGAGGTCATTGGCTACGGCATGAGTGCGGATGCTTATCACATGACGGGCATCGCTCCGGAAGGGGCAGGAGCGCAGCGCGCCATGCGGGCCGCCCTCAAAGACGCGGGCATTGAGCCGGAAGAAGTGGGCTATGTGAACGCACACGCCACTTCGACGCCTGCAGGCGACGGCAACGAATCGCGTGCGATTGAGCTGGTTTTTGGCGAGCACGCTCTGAGCGGCGCACTCAAGATCAGCGGCACCAAGTCCATGACCGGCCACCTGCTCGGGGGCGCCGGCGGTCTTGAGGCCGGCATCACCGTGATGGCTCTGCTGAACCAGAAGCTCCCGCCCACCATTAATCTAGACAACGTCGATCCCGAGTGCCGTCTCGACTATGTTCCGAACCAGGCCGTCGACCATGCTTTCGACGTAGCCCTCTCCAATTCATTTGGCTTCGGCGGCATCAACGCCACCCTCATTATGCGTCGTTGGACGGACTGAAATAGTGACTCACATGGTTACGTCACAACGTCAGATGTTCGCTCTGAGGGTTGCATTTTCGGCTTAATGTTCGCTTAGGCGGTTGCACTTCTTTGAGGGCCTAACCACGCAGGCCATCTCCAATTGCGAATAGGCTGCCAACAATTAGCCGAATAAGAACAAAGGGTTGTAGAGAATTGAACCGTGATTTTGCAGAAGCCGGTTTTTCGCGGGCGCTGGGAGCGGTTTTGGCCATGAGGCGGCCTGACTGGTTCGAATTCAGGGCTGATTTTTCAGGTTGATGGCGACTGTGGACATGCGGTGAGAGATAGGGCGTTTGTTGCCGGTTTTATGCAAGGTTGAGAACCTTTATCCCGGTCGAGATTGTTTCTTTCGAAGGCGAGTGAATTAAGAACCGCGGAAATCCAATCCGGATTTCCGCGGTTCTTAATTGATGCGGCAATCTGGTCTTAGCTGAATGCCGCCGCCATACCCACACCGAAGAGCACTATGATCGCCCACCATCCAAAGACCGCGATGTAGCCGGAGGTGCGCTTAACGCCTGCCACAATCGCAAGTCCCATCCCCATCAAGAATAGGTACCAAATCGTGGTAACATCCAGCGAACTTGCCAGCTTGTAAACGGCAGCATTGGTATCAAGCGGACTTAGAAATGCTCCAACGCTGGTGGGAGCAAAGTTGTTCAGGTTGAACGACTCCGGCGCAGAACCCGCGAAGAGTACAACCGCTCCCAACAACGACTTTATGATGCCCGGCAAGGCAGCGAACATCCACACAGCTAGAACACTTCCGAAAGTGGCTTTGC
Organism: Occallatibacter sp.; assembly: GCA_049590315.1. GTDB lineage: Bacteria > Acidobacteriota > Terriglobia > Terriglobales > Acidobacteriaceae > Telmatobacter. The sequence goes on from JBAWCO010000456.1 coordinate 18,604, forward strand.
CGCCAAACACGAAATTGATGGTGCCCCACAGCGCTACAGCAATGATCAAGGCAAAGATTAGAACCAGGATCGGACCGGCAGCAAACCCGCCCTCCATGCCGTATTGGGTCCACTTCATAGACATCTCTCGTTGGGCTGGCGGTGCCTGCGCCATCCGCTCTTCTGACTTGGGATTGAGATGAATTGAGTTTTCAGCCACCTGAGCCCAGCCAACCTTGAGGGTGACGGCCGCGAAAAAAACGTAGCCTGCCAGCGCAAGGATCAGAAACGGCAGCCACCAACTCTTGTTTCCCCGCTTGATGTCTTCAAACGTCTTCGACGGCGCTATAAACGTATTCGTTACGCGCTGCCACTGGCTGAGCCCAGGAACTGCTGGTACTGGCTCGCCTACAGTTTGCACTTCCAGTTCGCTCATCACTCTGCCTCTCGAACGCCGTTTTGCGGCTTGACGTTGCCGCTCGCACAGATTGACTGAACCCAAGCGCCAGCGGTTGCCTTTTCTTCAGGTGGATACGCCGCTGCGCAGGTGCTCGTTCCCGGCAAGTCCGGGAAAGAATTGCGTTTGCCCGCGATTGTACCCTTGAACGCCCCAAAAGACGTAATCAATTTGTTATGAGTTGTCTTGACATGGCCGAGCCTCGGTTCTTACAGGCCCTGGGCAATGGTCTCGGTGGGCACCGTCTGCCTCCGCCGTCTCGGCTTCCGGGTCACCGCCGGAGCCGGCGGGGCATAGCTTTTGTAGACCGTAATGTGGAAGCAGCTCTGTTGGAACTCCTCCTCCACATCAATCTTGCCCGCCTCTTCCAGCGCCAGCAGCCGGGTCCGCATCCAGCCCACTTCCTCCCGGCTCAGAAGGCCTTTGGCAATATCGACTGTCGCGCCGGTCAAGTGGGGGCTCACAACGTCGCCCTCGGCCGCGGCTGCATTCCCGTTGATTCCCATCAGGTGCTTCTGATATTCCACGGTCCGCACCGCCGAGCTGACTTCGAGCGGCCGGTGAAATTGCGCGGCGTGGCTGCGTGCCAGGTCGCTTAGAAAACGCGCCGTCCAAGGGCGGCAGTAGCGGTGATTCACGGGCAGGTTTCCGTTGACCGTCAGTGCTACTGAGGCCGGCACAGGCACCAGCAGCTTATGCGCAATTCGGTCGGCCAGGTCTTCCTCATCCTCAATCCGCTCCAGCCCATCCGCCTCAGTCTTCTCGTTCTGCCGTTCCAGCGATGCGTGCGACCCCAGCAACGGCGGCGGCAATGCGCCGCGCCTCAGATGCAGGGATGTGGCTACCATCCCGGCCTTCCGCGCAGGAACCTTTACATCTTCAACCGGAGCCGGCACGTCGGCGGACGGAGCCTGAGTTTCCTCTGTCGGGGCTTCAGCCTCTTCTGCCGGAATTTCTCCTTTTGCTGCGGGAGCCTCTACCTCGCGTGCGGAAGCCTCCATCGGTGGATCAGGGGGCGCAACTTCTGCGAATGCGATCTCTGTCCGTTTGCCGGAATCTTCCACACCTTTGGGCTGCATTTTCGCCACAGCCGTCCGGCTTGTCTCCGCGACCCGATTTGTTCCGACGGTCTGCCGAGGTCGAGATGCTTGCGCAATCACGGTATGACGGGTCGCCTGCACAGCCACCGGGTGCCGCGCAAGTTCACGCCTGATCTTGAGGCCGGCCGCCTGCCCAACCTCTTGAGGCGTGGCGTGATGCGCTTTGGTATGGGCGTTTCGAGAGGTCGTCTTGGCGGGGACAGTCTTGTGCGTCTTCGCCGGGCGGGTCGGCGAACCGTTGGCTGATATCACCGTTAGTGCAGCCAGCACAAGAACAATAATTGCGATCCGCGACATGAGGAGTGTGCGGAGAATCCAGAGCACCTTTAGATTAGACGCATTCAAGCCCGATTTCGAGTATCAGTAAAGATGCGCTTTCGTCCGATAACTAGACACGGCTGCTCAACAATAGTTTCTCGCATGCTATGGAATAGCCGAGCGCCCACGAGCTGTGGTGACTGCCCAGGCCTCAGTCTTGAGACCTGGGATCTCACAAGCCTACGATCACTGCAGCAGCGTTGGCTCGTCGTCCTTCAATTCTTCCGGCGGAATGATCACCGCCGCGGCTACCTTGTCCTCAGGCTCCAGATTCAACAGGTGCATGCACTACGTGGCGTTGTCCGCGGCCTGAAGTTTCTTCACATCAAGAACGTCTTGTTCTCGGCCGCTCGCCAGCTTATTTCTGATGAGGTCGTCTCTGGAAATAACCACGGCTGGAACTTGCCCATCAATGAGGCCCTCGACACGATTCTTCCAGGCTTCATCGAAGCTGATGCCATCGATCTGCTGCAAAATGTCAACACGCGCAGGAGGCTGGCCGATCTGAAATATCGTGCCATCCATAATATCTGCCGGTTTCAACCCATCCAGCGTCGCACCA
>JBAWCO010000457.1:0-9243 GCA_049590315.1 Occallatibacter sp.
TTGGAAAGTCATGCTGGTTCTTGCTACGGTCACCGTGGCTGCGTTCGCTCAATCGCAGATCCCGCTGGTTTTTATCATCTACCCGATCCTGCTGCTGATTCTGCTCCGGCAGGGATTGGGTTGGGCCGCGCTCGCCACCATTTACGTAGCCGGGATAGGAAGCTGGTTCACGATGCGGGGCCAGGGTCCATTCGCTCTCTCTACATCGCTAACACCGTTCGAACCATCCATCCTCTTGCAGATATTCATTGCATCTGGGATGTTCATGCTTTACAGCGTCTCCGTGATTCTGGAGAGCGAGCAGGTTACCAAGCGCAGACTCCAGAAGATCGCCTCTCTTCACGCACTCGTCACTGAAAACTCTCGCGACATCATCATCGTTGCTGACTTCGAAGGACACCGCAGCTATGTTTCGCCCGCTGCTAAGACCATCGGCGGGTGGGAACCCGAGCAGCTTATCAAATTCGGAAGTTATGGTCTGATTCATCCCGAGGACGTTGCCACCGTAGAAGCTGCCGTGCGCGACCTGCGTTCCTCTGGCGACGCCGCCAGGATCGAATGCCGCGCCAAAAAGCAAGATGGAGAATACCTTTGGGTGGAAGCCAGCCTGCGGGTCATCCGCGATCCCGCGACGGGCATCCCTACCGGGATTCTGAATATCCTCCGAGACGTCTCCGAGCGCAAGCAGACCGAGCAGAAGCTTCAGGACGCCTATGCAGCCGTTGCAGCGCTCTCCGTTACCGATGCGCTCACCGGTCTCGCCAACCGGCGGCAATTCGACCAATGCCTCACTACGGAGTGGCGGCGCGGTACGCGAGATCAGAGGCCGCTCTCTCTCCTGATGGTCGACGTCGACCTATTCAAGCTCTACAACGATTCCTATGGCCATCTGCGAGGCGACACCTGCCTCAAGCAGATCGCGGACGTGATTGCCGAGGTGATAACGCGATCCGGAGACCTGGCCGCTCGCTTTGGCGGTGAAGAGTTCGCCGTTATCCTGCCGGGCACCAGCAACGACGGAGCCCTGCTGGTCGCCCATGAGATTTGTGACACCCTGCGAAGCCGCAGGCTGCCGCATTCCGTCGCACCCTGCGGCATCACGACTGTCTCGGTAGGATGTGCCACGATTGTTCCCCGGATAGGACAACACCCTTCCGAGTTGATCGGTATGGCGGATGAGGCCCTCTACAGGGCAAAACGCAGCGGACGTGACCAGGTCTGCAACGGCAGCGCGCCCACCTCGGGAAACTAACCTCTTACTTCACCATCGTCTCGAACAGCGGTGAATGCAGCAGGCTGGCGAACTCTGTGTCCGACGCCGCAAACTTGATCGACATGTTTCCCGCATCAGAGGCCACAGTGGTCTCGCTCAGCGCCTGTTTTTCCGCATCGGAGCCGCTCATCTTGCGAAGCGTCACAGCCGCGGACAACAACGACGAAATGGTGGCAGCTGCAAAAGTGTCGCCGGTGGAGATGGTGAGGTTGAACTTAACGCCATGCTGGAAGTCCATCGAGTACCATGAGGCCTGCAGCCGCTTCCGTACCGTCTCGAAGTCGGTCACCGAGCCAGCCTCACCCAATACCTGGCGCATCATGGTCTGAGTGCCCTTCTCGTCCAGAATGCTCCAAAGCGCATCGGAGTCCACCGTTTTCATGGCGTCCATCATGGATGAGTTAGTCAGCAGACTAGGCGCCGTTCCGTCCCGCGCGTCCAGGGCCTTGGCTATAGCTTCGTAAGAACCGAAGAGCATGGTAGACGCGTCAACAAAGCAAACGTCCATGCCGGTCTTGGCCAGAGGATAAATCTTGTTGGTGCGCAATAGCTTGAACTTGACCTTCTGCTTATTGAAGTTGGCCAGAATATCCTGCATCGCGAATTGTCCCTGGGCGATGCCTACAGTGACCAATCCATCGCTCGTAGCCGTGGGACGGAACAGCGCAAAAGCCAGTTGGTCCACATCATGGTTCTCATTCAACCCGGACTTCCGCAGCGCATCGTCAAACTGTTTCAGTTCGGCCGGCATAACACGGTCGCGCAAATCCATGGCAGCGGTGGAGTTTTGCATTGCACGGTAGTCGATCACAACCAATTGCTGCACATCGTGCGGGACAGCCGTCCTCGCATCGGTAGATAACTGCGCCGCCGGAGCCATAGCAGCACCCGCCACAAAGACCACAGGAACCAAACACTTTACAATTGCCTTAAACAAATCTTCCCTCCGGTAGTTCAATGTTTTTCGAGCCGAATGCTTGAAATCGTCGTCCAATGCGCGCCTTTTGAACGCACCCACGGACTCGCAAAAACACTCTCAATCCTACGTTTCATTGTACTCTCGGACGCATTTCCCGGCGTCCCCGGTATTGATCGTGGATTAGCTAAACTTCTCCCGGCCATACAAGCGGCGATCCGAGTCGCTGTTCCAGAATCTTGGTAAGAGGATCGAATCCACCTAACAGACGCATCCAATCGCTGTTCCGCTCACAGGCGGCTTCAGGTACCAGGCCGATCACTTCTCCTTCGGCCAAGGCGACCTTGTGACGCAATGCCAGGTCTGAAACCTTACGAAAAACCTGTGAGATCGGCGTTACTTCAAAGTCGGTGATGTTCATCGAAAGTTGGGCCCGCCCATGGGCAAGAACTCCCATGGCCTTTACCCCTTTTAGTCCGCCAGAAGCGGCGCGAATCTCCCGCGCAATCGCCCTCACAATCGAAACATCTGTCGAATCGAAGTAGATGTTGTACGCCACCAGAAACTTCCGCGCTCCCACGGCGCAGGCACCCGCCGTCGGATGCAGACCGGGACCGCCAAGGTCCGGGCGTCGCGCGGTCTCCTTGCGAACCGCGTCCTTCAATCCCTCGAACTGCCCACGGCGCACCTCTTCCAGGTTGGCCCGGTCAGGACGCGCAGCTGCAGCCTCATAGAAGAAGACGGGCACTCCGAAACGCCTCCAGATTTCCAAACCGGCCTGGCGGGCAAGCAAAACGCACTGCTCCAGTTTGATACCTGAAATGGGCACAAACGGAATCACGTCGGCAGCCCCAATGCGCGGATGAACCCCTTGCTGCCTCGTCAGATCGATCAGTTCCGCAGCCTTTCCGGCGCCCCGCACCGCTGCTTCGACCACCGCGGCCGGTTCGCCGGCGACGGTAACGACCGAGCGGTTGTGGTCCGCATCCATAGACCAGTCGAGCAGACGCACTCCCTCCACGCGCATCGCGGCTACAATCGCCTCGACCCGCCGGGCATCCTTCCCTTCTGAGAAGTTGGGAACGCACTCGACTAACTGACCGCTCATTCTTGCTCCATCCCAGCTACCCAGACATGTTGGCCACTGGGACTATTTCCAAATCGTATAGCCGACTTGCACCTGGATACTGGCATTCACACCTGGATTGCGGTCGCCCAGAGACGCTGAAGAAATATGCACCGCGTTGATACCTAGATCAATCGATCGCCCAGGGCGGATAAAGTAGTGCAACCCGCCGCCTCCCTGGGGCGCAAAGTTCCATACCGATGTGCCGCCGGGGTTTCCGTGCGGAACCTGCAAATCCGGCGGATATTTATGTATGGTGTAGATGAGCCCGCCAGCGCCCTGAAACCAGGGCTGAATGCGCCTCGACTTGCTGAGGAAATTCCAGCGGAAGATCACCGGCGTCAGACTGGCGCCTACATAAGTGCCGCCGCCTTCCGGACCTGTAAAACTTGTGCCGTTTGGATAGAGGAAGTTTGCATTCGGGTTCGGAGCCGGGGTGAATCCCAGCCAAAGTGGCATGATATTCGCGCCAAGCTCGAATTGCCCGGTCAAAATTCCGGCATGAATCACCGGCGTGAGCACCTTGCCCCCCTGGATGCCCACCGAAAGAAATTGGAAGTTATCCCGATTGCCGAACCCGCTGCCGCCGTTCACAAAGGGGCCGAACTCCCAGCTCTTATCTTTGCGGACCTTGGCCACTGAGTTGTCCGAACCGGCGTCATCATTGCCAGTCGCAACATAGGATGTTTGGGCGAGCGCAGCACTCGCAGCTGCCATCAGGACACACAATAGAAACCTGGTAACTCTGCTCAACGTGATTCCCTTCCAGCAAGAAAAGTCTGATTCCCACAGAAAAGGCCGCCACAACCGGGCGGCCTTTTCATTGCCTGCCTTGGATTGTTTCAGCCCGCGGCCTGCTCCATCTGTTCGGCGTCCATGTCGAAATTCGAATAGACGTTCTGAGTATCGTCGAGATCTTCCAGAACCTCGAGCAGCCGAACCATCTGGTTGGCTGTGCTGCCTTCGAGCTTGGTGTAAGTCGACGCGACCATGGTCACTTCGCTCATCACTGTGGGAATGCCCGCAGTCTTCACCGCACCCAGAACCGCATCATAGGCGGATGGATCGGTGATGATCTCCCAGGTATCGCCCTCGCCATTAAGGTCGTCGCCACCGTGCTCCAGCACTATATCCATCAACTTCTCTTCGCTGGCTGCGGTTTTCTCGACCGCTATCAGGCCCTTCTTTGAGAACATGAACCGGACCGAACCCGATTCGCCCAGGTTGCCGCCATTCTTTGTAAAGGCATGCCGAATTTCGCTCACGGCGCGATTGCGGTTGTCCGTCATCACATCTACGATGATCGCCACGCCCCCGGGGCCGTACCCCTCGAAGGAAATCTCTTCGTAGTTCACGCCTTCCAACTCGCCAGTGCCGCGCAGGATGGCGCGCTTGATATTCTCCTGCGGCATGTTTTCCGCCTTGGCTGCTAGAACAGCAGTGCGCAACCGGGCGTTGCTGTCGGGGTTACCGCCACCCTTGGCAGCAACGGCGATTTCCTTCAGCAGACGAGTGAATATCTTGCCGCGCTTAGCATCAAGCGCGCCCTTCTTGTGCTTGATTGTGGCCCATTTTGAATGGCCGGACATGAGAACCTCAGCGTACGTTGAAGATAGCGGCGCAGGCACGCGCCTAACCCTGTGAGTATATCACCGGGCGCGGAGGGTCCGTCAGGGCCTACGACTCCTTGCGAACCACTCCCACCGCTGGCCGCAACTCCCCCCGCTTGGTGGTAATCACCAGTTTCGCCGGCGTCAATTCCGGCCCATCCCAGCCTTCCTTCACCGCCTCAATTTGAATCTCACCCGGCCGGTTTGTGGACTGCACAATTACCTGCGCGAGTCCATTGAACAACGACCGCTTCGGATCCTTATCGCTCTCCTGGCAGTTCGGATCGCCATTCCCCACGCCGATCAGCGCGCCCGCGCCGGAGACCTTGAACCCGATTACATTCCCAGCCGTCGGCACTGCACGCCCCTCCTTGTCCAGAGCCTCCACCTTCAGAATCGCCACGTCCTCGCCGTCGGCATTGATCTCCGTCCGGTCCGCGGTCAGCCGAATCGCTATCGTCGGGCCAGTCGTCTCCCGCTTCTCGGTCAGCACAACCCTCCCACCCTTGCGCCCACACGCTTCAATTGAGCCGGGCTCGTACTTCACCTTCCACTCCACATGGCCCAGGCGCGGTACCTTCTGGCTGCCTTGGCTCTGCCCGTTCACGAGCAGTTCAACCTCGTCCATATTTGAGTAGACCCACACCGGGATTAAGTCCCCCTCCCTGCCTTCGAAGTTCCAGTGCGGAAACACGTGCAGCGAAGGTTCGTTGCCCCACCAGGCCTTGTAGTAATAGAAGGTGTCCTTGGGAAATCCGCACATGTCGACGATGCCGAACTGCGAATTGATTGAAGGCCATCCGTAAGGCGTTGGCTCGCCTCGATAGTCGAAGCCAGTCCATGCAAATCCGCCTGCCTCCCAATCGCGCGTGCCGTAAAACTTCCACCACTCTTCGGCAGTTTCGCCCCATGGAACCACGCCGTCGTAAGCGTTGATCGTGTTCCGCAGCTTGTCGGTCGTGTAAACCCCGCGTGTCGAGATAGCGCTCGATGTCTCCGAGCCATACAGCGGCCGCTTCGGATGCTCCTTGTGATAACCGTCCGGACCTTTCAAGTTGTAGTTGAAGCCAATGATGTCGAAAGCGTCGGATACACCCTTCTCGTTATCCCCATTCACCGCGGCAGAAACAACACGCGTCGGGTCAAGCTCATGGCACCGCTCCACCATGGTTGCGCCAATCTTCGCGCCTTGTTCCGCCATGGCGCTTTGCAATTGCCACTCTTCATTCCCAATCGACCATAGGATGATCGACGGCGAGTTACGATACCGCTTCACCATCGCTTCCAACTGGGCCATACCTTCCGGATTTGAACTCATCTGCCGCGTCTCACACATCATCATCAAGCCCATCCGATCGCAGCCATCCACCCACTCCGGTGTCGGCATGTTGTGCGAAGTGCGCACGGCGTTGCAGCCCATCTCGCGCAGTACTCCCAGCCGGAATACCTGCAAGCGGTCTGGCAACGCCGCGCCCACGCCGGCATGATCCTGGTGATTGCATGTGCCTTGAATCTTTATTGACTTCCCGTTGAGGAAGAACCCCTTGTCTGCGTCGAAGCGAACGGTGCGCACACCAAAGCTCACTCGCTCGGCGTCGCGGGCCTTTCCGCCTGCGTGCACCGTCACAATCGCCGAGTAGAGATTCGGCGCATCCACAGACCAAAGTGCAGGACTAGCCAGCTTCGCCGTTGCCGTGTACGTCGCCGTGCCATCCATGGCCACCGACTGTTCCGCGGCCTCGGCAGTCGCCACAGTTTTGCCCGCCGCATCCAGAATCGCCCAGCTTACTTTCGCGTTCTCCTCCTGCTTCCCTTTGTTCGCAACCGCTGTTCCCAGCGTCAAAAGTGCGGATCCCTCGCTGATCTCCGAAGCCCTCACCGTGCTTTCCCATTTGCCCAGGTGCAGCGCGTCCGTCTTTGTCAGCCACACATGCCGATAAATACCGGCCCCCTCATAGAACCACCCATCGCCAAAGCTGGCGTCCACCCGCGCCACAATATAGTTCTTCGCCCCATAGGCCAGAAAGTCGGTCAAATCGAAACTGAATGGTGCATAGCCGTTGTTGTTGCGGCCAATGAAACACCCGTTCACGAAAATCAGCACATCGCGAAAGGCGCCGTCGAACTCCACCGAAATGCGCCGCCCCGCGTCGCTGGCAGGAATCTCGAAGGTGCGCCGGTACCAACCCACGCTGGTCTCCGGGTAACGTCGCCCAATCGGTTTGTAACCGTGCGAATTCTGTACATCGTCGCGAACAAAGGGCAGCTCCACTGCCCAGTCATGCGGCAAATTTAGGTTGCGCCACTTCGAATCGTCGAACGCAGCCTTTGAGAAATCAAAATCGCCGGTCTTGGCGAAGTCACCCTGTCCGTTGCCGAATCCAAGGTCCCGCGCCGGGTCGCTCCCATGGCCAAACTGGAACTTCCACCCGAAGTCGAAGAGCAACTGCTCGCGTGGGGCAACCGCAGCCAACGCCGCCGCCGACACTGCATCCTGATCGCCGCCGAGAACCGCAGCCGCACGTCCCCAGGCCGTGCGGGCAAGCAAAGATGACGCAGAAAGTGCTACACCAGAAGCGAGCAGGTCGCGACGCGAGAGAACAGGCATGGAATTCCCTTTCAGGATGAAGTGTCTATGCAGGCAACGGTTGGACGCGCTGCGCAAGCAACGTCGAACTATAAACCACGCAGCGCCGTGAAGTAAACGATTTCAAAAACCCGGGCACAAGGTTCCGTTTGAGTCCGAACCCGGCCTCCGCACTCGGGATTAAGCTCTCCACTATGTTAGATTCAAGAAGACAGACCACCCTCCGGAGAGATGGCCGAGTGGTTTAAGGCGCACGCTTGGAAAGCGTGTGTACTTTAACGAGTACCGTGGGTTCGAATCCCACTCTCTCCGCCATAATGAAATCAATACTTTACAAACAGAGCGCAGTTTTAGCGTGCAATAGCGTGCAATCCTTCTTATAATGTCGCCATGACGATCAACCTCTATCGCAGGCATAGAGCAGAATGCGAAGCCGGGCACCCGGAACAATTTCGCTCCGGCGAATTCGAGGAGCGTAGGAAAGGCTGGAAGCGTTGCGGGTGCCTTATCCACGCATCCGGCACCCTTGCGGGCAAGTTCAGCCGCAAATCGACAGGTGTGACCGACTGGAGCGGAGCCAGGGAACTTGTCGCCTCCTGGAAGAGTTGGGAACCCGAGGTCTCGGCCCAAGCTTCTGCGCCACTCGCTCCGCATGATACCAGCGCCGTTCTGACGGCCAGGGTCACCATCGAGCGAACCGTCCAAGCATTTCTGGCAACTCATACCGAATCGTCGGCCTTCACCACCCAGCGAATGTATCGCTATCTGATGAATCGCTTCACCAAGTTTTCCGAGTCGAAGGGGTACGTCCTCCTGAACCAGTGGGGGCCGATGGATGTTCGCGAATTCCGGACCTCATGGGGAGTTGCGGCGAACACGGCGACGAAGAACATGACGATCGTCAAATCATTTTTCGAGTTCGCGGTGAGCAATGAATGGTTGGATCGAAATCCCGCGCGCCTCGTTAAAGAGCTGCGCAACCGCAACGAAAAATATTTCAAAGAGCGAATTCCTTTCAGCGACGACGAGCTTGCGCGGATGTTTGAGGCTTGCGAGTCGAAGTACGGCAAGTCTGCTGATGAATACCGTTACCGCTGGAGCGGGCAGGACCTCGCCGACTTCATCGCGGTGTCCGTATATACGGGCCTTCGCATTTCCGATGTGTGCACGTTTCACATGGATCGCCTTCTTGAAAGCGGGGAGTGCCATATCCGCACGACCAAGAACGGCAAGAAGGTCTACACATGGATTCCGACTTGGTTGCAGCAGCGCATTCGGGAACGCGCCAAGATTCATGGGCCATTGATCTTCGGAGCACACCAGACAACGGATATCTGCGTCGTCACCGACGTTTGGCGCCGAAAGCTCTTGCGGCTCTGGGACCTCTGCGGGCCGTGGCCGGAGAGGCCCACGCCGCATCGCTTCCGGCACACCTTTGCTCGCATCCTTCTTGAGAAAGCGAATGTCACAGTGCGCGACGTGGCCGAGTTGCTCGGCAACACAGAGGAGATTGTGCGGAAACACTATGCCGCATGGGTGCCGGAACGACAGGCGCGACTGACGAAGGTCTTGCAGGAAGCATTTGAGGCAAAGCCGAAGCCAAAGCTAGTTGCGCTTCGCGGCGGTCGTCGCTAGTACTACAGTTGTAACTAAGTGTTAAACTGAGAAAGCTCAGGCAGACTCTTCGCATCATCGATGGAAGAAACGATAGCAGGATGGAAGGATGAGTTG
>JBAWCO010000458.1:0-1567 GCA_049590315.1 Occallatibacter sp.
AATTACACTGAAACTCCGTAGTTCTGGTCTGATCGTCCGGGAGTCTCATGGACCCGCTGTCAAGTGTTCTTTCGTTGCTGAAGCCGCGGAGTCATGTCTCTGGCCGCTTTGATATCGGCGGCAACCAAGCCATCTTGTTTCCTAAATATGAAGGCATCAAATGCTACGCCGTGATCGCAGGAACGTGCTGGCTGACCGTTCCCGACGCTGAGCCGCAGTTTTTAGAGGAGGGCGATTGTTTTCTCCTTCCGAGCGGTCGCAGTTTCGCGCTGGCGACAGATACCTCGGCGCGTCCCATAGAGCTTCATGTTCTGCTCGCGGCCCTTCACAACGGTTTGCCGGGACTTTGCGACGGCGAGCCGGCCTGCACGTTGGCGGGCGGGCATTTTGTGCTGGGTGGTGACCCTGCCGACCTTCTGCTCGGCTTTCTTCCCCCTGTGGTGCATCTGCACGCCGAAGACGAGAAGGCGGCGATGCGATTTTCACTCGAACAGGTACGGGCTGAGTTGCGGGAAGAAAAGCTCGGCGGCTCGTTCCTGGTGCAGCAGCTTGCTTACTTGATGCTGGTTCAGGCGCTTCGCGTGCATCTGGCAAAAGCCTCGCAGGATGCCGTTGGATGGCTGTACGCGATGGCTGACCCGCAGCTCAAAGCCGCGATTGTGTCGATGCAAGCCAACCCGGCGAACGACTGGACCGTGAATAGTCTGGCACAGCATGTTGGGATGTCACGGTCGATCTTTGCGCTGAAGTTCAAGGAGAAGGTCGGAGAGACGCCGATGGAGTACCTGACGCGGTGGCGAATGCTGGTTGCCGGAGAGCGCCTGACGACTTCTACCGAACCAATCCTTTCGATAGCGCTTTCTCTCGGCTATGAATCGGAGAGTGCCTTTGGGAAGGCATTCAAGCGGGTCATGGGTTGTTCGCCTCGGCAATACAGCCGTGAAGGAAATCCGAGGCAGCTATCCATAACCGAAAGTGTGGGCACGCGCCATCGCCCTTAGGGCCTTGCATCGATGAAAAGGCGAGGGGCCCGGCTGGCAGGCCCCGGTGTAGATGTGGAGTGGGTGGGTTAAAAGAACTCGTCGGCGGAGGGGCCGTAGAGGGCAGGTACAGTGGACTCGGTGAGGCGCAGGTAAATGGTCAACTGGCCGCGGTGGTGGGCGAGATGGCTGAAGACTGCGTCGGCGATCATGATGTGGCGCGGCTGCTGCTGAACGACGCGGCCGTTCATCTTGAAGGCCCAGGGAGTAAGCAGGTGCTGATCGTTGGTGGATTCGAGCGATTGGCGGGCGCTGGCAAGGCCTTCACTCAGGGTCGAAAATAACTCGGCTTTGCTGGAGAAGGCGCGGGTACGGAAACCCTCGCTGGACTGGTCGTCGAGGTTGAGTTCGTCGCGTTCGATCATGAGAGTGATCCAGCCGGGGATGCCGGCTACCAAAGAGGCGAGGTAGCCGAGGGACATGGAGCGTTCATGAGGCTTGAAGTCGTTGAGGCCGTCGGGGACGCGGTCGAGTGCCTTGCGGATGAGGACAGCCTCGCGGTCAAGCTTGTCAAGGAAGAACTGGCG
>JBAWCO010000459.1:0-4900 GCA_049590315.1 Occallatibacter sp.
GGGGCGGCACATGTCACGATTGTTCTTGAAGCTGTTCTGCTTGTTGTTTGAAGCTTAGTCTGCTTCCTTACGAGCCTTCTTACGATTCCGCTTGCGCGCTAAAGCCGCCTTTACGCGTTTCTTTTCACCGGGCTTCAGATAGTAGGAATGACGCTTTACTTCCTTGATGATGTCTTCCTGCTGTACCTTCCGCTTAAACCGGCGTAGCGCATTTTCGAGCGGCTCGCCTTCTTGTACGCGAACCTCTGCCAAAAAATCCCACCTCCAAACATGCCAAGGGGCTCTTCCTAGGATACTCGAAATCACGAAATATTGATATTCCAGGCGCTTCGGGTCAGTCCGGCCCTCAATCCAGCGGAATCAGGAATCCGGCGGGGTTAGCCAAGCCCGACCCGGCGCACCAAATCGGCGAACCGGGGGTCACTGCGGATGGGGTCGAAATAGGGATGAGATTTGAGGAATTGCAGAATGTTCGATTTCTCCTTGTACGCCTGCTCCAGCCAATAGAAGGTCTGCTCAGTGTCGCCAAGACCCAGGTAGGCGTTCACAAACGCACCCGCAGGAATGTAGCCGGCCTTTCTGCGCTGCTTCAGATTCGCGAGGAGCCGCATCGCGTCGTTGCGCCGCCCGGCATGGGCGTACGCCCGAATCAGGATGCCGGTTGCAGCAGGGCTGCCGGAGGAGAGCGAGACCGCCTTTTCCAATACGGGGATTGCGTCTGCCGGTTGATTATTGGCGATCAACGCAAATCCCAGGCCCGTAAGGTTGCCCACATTGTCCGGCTGTATGGCCAATGCGCTGTTCAGCTCGCGGATGGCTTCATCGAAATGATGAGACTGAAACAGAATCCAAGCTACGCTGCCGCCTGAGACCCCAACGGGGTCCAGCGCCCGGGCGCGCTTGGTCGTGGTTACAGCTTCGTCCGCGCGTCCCTGGCACACCAGCCAGAGCGCAAACCATTGATAAGCTTCCGCGCTGTTCGGGTTCAATGCGAGAGCCTGCCTGTATTCGGCTTCCGCTTCGGTCCAGTGCCATTCCTCCTGCAGGACATTTGCCAACACTACGTGAGCTTCTACCAGACTGGGGTCGATTTCCAGCGCTTTTCGGGCGAAGCTGGCGACTTTGGGTCGTGTTTCTTCCGGAGATACTCCGGCAAGCACCGTTCCGAGATGGGTGTAGGCCTCTGCCAGGCCCAGGTAAGCCGGCGCAAACGTCGGGTCCCTCTTGAGGGCATCTTCGAAATCGGGAATGCTTTGCTCAACCGAAGCCCTGTTTTCCAGCGCCAACGCAAACCTGCCTTTCAGGTAGCTCTCGTACACTTCAGGCGCGACGGGGTGTGCCGCGGCCAGGCGCTGGTGCTCTTCCCCACTGACCGTTACTTCCACTTTTTCCGCAATGGATTGCGCTAACTCACTTTCCAGTGTCAGCGCATCACGCATTTCCCGGTCATAGGTTTCTGACCAGAAATGTTCGTCGGTCGCGCCGCGAATCAGTTGAATCGTCACCCGAATGTGATCGCCTTCCTTGATGACGGAGCCTTCGACCAGGGCGTCCACACCCAGTGTTCTGGCAATCTCTGGTGTCGAGGTCTGCGGATTCTTGAACCGCATGACAGAGGTATGAGAGGTGACGCGCAGATTGCGGATGCCGGAAAGGCGTCCAATGAGGGCCTCAGTGATGCCGTCGGCCAGATAGTCCTGCGCAGGATCACCCGACAGGTTCCGCAGAGGCAGCACTGCCAGCGATTGAATCCTGGGTGCCGGCGTCAGATCCGTGCGATGCCGGAAGGCGAACCAGGCCACGGCCGCCAGGGCGATGCAAACCACGGCGACGAGAGCAATCCACAGGCGAGTTTTCCGTGGGGCCGCTGCGCCGGGCACGCTGGGGATTGCAGTTGAGGCTTCCGTCTCGGGCAGCTTTTCGGGATCGTCCTCACGCGGCGGCTTGCGGCTCTTGATCCAGTCGTCCAACTCGTCTGCCACGGCATAGACGGAGCCGCGCTTGTGGTGCACATGCCGGTGAACAGGCATGCCTTCCCGCTTCTCCCAGCGCTGGACGGTCGTGACATCGCGGTTCAGGTAGGCCGCGATTTCCTTCCACGAGTCCAGACGCTTGTCAGGTGGCTTCTCCACGGGCGGAATTTCAAACGACGGCTCACCCATAGAGATCTCCGAGAGATTTCAACTTGTTGCGGACGACATAACGCCCCCATTGTAACCCGGTCAATGAAAGCGGCAATAGGCGGCATTTGACGGCAAATTGCCGTCCCGCGAGTTGCTGCTTGACCCGCCTGCTCAAGGTGCACGACTGTGTCGCTAGTTCAGGCGATTTGAGCCGCTGAAATTCGATTCACTGCCGTACCTTCCCCAGAATCTGGCCCCGCAATCTGGAGCGTTCGGGCGTGAATCTTCGGTGACTCAGGCGCCAATCCCAACAACGGAGATTCCTCATGAAAAGCAACATCCTCGCTTCGGCGGTACGCCTGCTCTCTGTCCTTACGCTGCTCTCAACCGGCGTCGCCCTGGCCCAGGAGCACGGGCCAATCCACTTGAGCGGCCTGATCAACGATTATTCACCCCTGAGTGCGACGGTTAAAGGCAGCCCCTGGGAAATGCATGGGCAATGGACCCTGGACATCCACGAGGGGTGGGGCCATGAACCGGCCACAGCCGATTTTGCCGCGGATATGACCATGTCCGGCTTTGGCAAAACCTCTGCGGGCGCAGTCGATCCGACGCAGCCCCTGGTAAACCCTCACACCCACCACATCCGGCTGACGAAGGTCAAAATCACCTGGAACATGGACGGCTGTCCCGCGTACCTGCCGCCCGCCACCTTGACCGGCTTTCAGATCTCCGACGTGGTCAGCCTGATGACCGGAAATGGAAGCATCGCCCCCTTTGAGACCAATCCGCCTTCATCCAACCTGCAGGTCTGCGTAACCGGTGGAGACCCGATCCAGTACTCGGCCGGAAATACGAACATTACGCTGGTGTTCACTGGGCCTGCCACTATGCATTTTGGACCTCAGGTAATCCACGGCGTGGTTCGCAACCCCACTGTGGACTCGGCTGGGAAAGGTCCAGACGGCCGTTGATAAGCCTTCGGCCGGCCACCAACCGGGATGAGCGCTTGCCACTCCGGGCGCTGCTCGCAGCCCTCCCCCGTCACGACTACACAAACATTTCCGCAGGGGGAGCTTTGAGCAGCTTCTCCCCTTGCTACGCGCTTTCAAGGAGATCAAAAAACGATGCCACTCTTTACATTTAGTCTCGATAGTTTTCAGATAACCCAAACGCGTTCAGCTCACAAAGATACCGATTACGTGATCTTTACCCTGAAAATAAACGGCCTCGCCCGGCCGGAGAGCTTCCCAGTCAAGTCCCTGGGCAACCTGAATAACGGAACGTTCAACATTGGCTTCGTTGCCCCGGACAATCCCATCTATCCCGACAGTCCTGTGGTGCTCAACTATCTGATCGTCAACTCAAGCCTGGACCTGAATACGGTTACGGCAGTCCTGTCAACGATCAGCGATGATCTCGCCCTCGGCCCCCCTCTCGGCCTGACCCCATTGACCTCCGCCTTGCAGTATGTTTCTACGCAGTATGCCAGCCAGCTAAGCCGGATTATCAAACCGGGCTCCTGCGACGGCCTGGTCGCAGCCGAACAGATCAATTTGACCTATGAAGAGCTGGTTAGTTACACCGCTCGCTCGCCCTACTTCCAGCAATCCACGAGTCACATTGGCACCAAGGCTCCGAGCGGCTGCAACTCCAAGCCTTCGGCCTATGTCACGCATTGGAGCATGAAGCAGGTCGCCAACGTACCAAATGTCACTACACTGCTTGTCGGAACTTCTCACGAACGAGGAACAGCAGCGCAGATGCTTTCGGCGGCAGGGTTTCAATTGGCGCCCGTCACTGGAAACCCCGACAAGCTCTGGGTGCGTGAGCAAAGCATTTACAGCCCACCAACGCAATCCATTAGCCAACCCGTGAGTGTAACCACCACAACCACTCAACCATGACCATCGAACAGGACGCCCCATCGCACACCGCGAAGGGGCGTCTTTCGGCGTGACGCCAAAGCGCACCGCTCCCAGGTTACCCGATCCTCACTTATGCCCAGACTGGTCTTACACTCAGAGTGAGGCCGCGTGAGGTTTTGGGCTCCGGTTGAACTCCGGGAGGGTGCACCAGTATGATCCGCAGTTACCAGGGGCGTCTGCCCCAGATTCCCGCCACTTGCTACGTTGATATCTCCGCGCAGGTCTCCGGCGACGTTATTCTCGGCGAGCACTCTTCCGTGTGGATGAACGCGGTGCTGCGCGGGGACGTGAATTCAATCCGCGTCGGCTCCAAGTCCAATGTGCAGGATTGCGCCGTACTCCACGGTCAGCGAAACCTCTACCCCGTCATAGTGGGCGACTGGGTGACCATCGGCCACAACGCGACAGTCCACGGGTGTGTGGTGGAAGACGCCGTGCTGATTGGCATGGGAGTCACCATCTTGAACAACGCGCGCATTGGCGAAGGCTCCATCATCGCCGCCGGGGCTGTCGTTCCAGAGCACACCGTGGTTCCGCCCAGAACCCTCTGGGCCGGCGTCCCCGCCAAGCTGCGCCGCGAACTGGGGGACAAGGACCGCGCCCTGATTCTGGAATATGCCCAGAACTATCTGGACTACGTCGAGATCTACCTGGCCGAAGCAGGCAAATAAACTGGAGATGACGATTTGTTCATCTAAGTCGTTTATCCGCAGTGCCTTGCATCATAATGTCTTTAGAGGATTGAAAAATCTTGCCCGGTCGTTTCCATTCCGCTGTTCTTGCCGCTCTTCTAACGCTCGCGCTTATATGCCGCGCACACGGGCAGACATCGCTTTCGGGCCCGAGCAT
>JBAWCO010000460.1:0-2057 GCA_049590315.1 Occallatibacter sp.
GAATTCGCTCTGGGATACGACTGTCCGGCGAGAGCTATGGAGACAGGACTATCGGATTGGAAGCGTGAGTTGTTTCGGGCGCATGGCCTGATTGCGGGGTTGTTTGCGCGTTCCGAGTCGCGTGAGCGGTCGCTGGCCTATCTGCAGGGTTTGATGAGCCACTGCGAGCGGAAGAACGGCTGGCAGTTGTCCGAGTGGATGGGCGAAGCGGTTCCTTACCGGGTGCAGCATCTGTTGGGTCGGGCGTGTTGGGATGCCGATGCGGCGCGCGATGAGCTTCGCCATTACGTGCTTGAGCAATTCAGCAGCCCGGATGCCGTATTGATCGCCGATGAGACGGGCTTTCTGAAGAAGGGCGAGCATTCGGTTGGAGTCAAGCGCCAGTACACCGGCACAGCAGGGCGCGTGGACAACAGCCAGGTTGGCGTTTTCCTTTGCTATGCCAGCGACCAGGGCGCAACGTTGGTGGACCGCGAGCTGTATCTGCCCGAAGAATGGGCCTCGGATCGGGAGCGGCGACGCGCTGCGGCCGTGCCGGAAGAGATAGAGTTTGCCACCAAGCCGGAGTTAGCACGACGCATGATCGAGCGTGCGTTGCAGGCTGGCGCGGCCTTTAGCTGGGTAGCTGCCGATGAGGTTTATGGCAACAACAGCAAACTGCGCCAGTGGCTGGAAGAGCAGCGGCTGGGTTATGTGTTGGCCATCGCATCAGACCAGCGAATGCGCTGGCCGGATCGCCAGCAGCGGCGCGTGAGCGCCATTGCGCAGAGCCTGCCGAATCTGACCTGGGAGCGGGCTTCGGCGGGTTCGGGCAGCAAAGGCGAACGGCTGTACGACTGGACTCTGATCCGGGGTTGGGAAGACGATGGCTGGAGCCACGGGCTGCTGGTGCGGCGCAGCATCGAAGAGCAGCCGGAGCACGCCTACTATTGGTTTTACGCGCCCACATCGAAAGCAACGCTGCAGGCCCTTGTGCGCGTGGCTGGGCAACGCTGGCGGATCGAACAATGCTTCCAGGCAGCCAAGGGCGAGTGCGGGCTGGATCACTATGAAGTCCGCCATTGGCAAGGCTGGCATCGGCACATCACGCTTGCAATGCTGGCCGCAGCGGTGCTGGCCATTCTGCGCGCGCGGGGAGAAAAAAACTCCAGTTGGGCAAGTGCCGCTCAGCGTGCCCGAACTGCGCCACCTGCTCGCTCACCTGCTCTGGCGCGGATGGCACGGCGTTGAACACATGCTGCGCTGGTCCCAATGGCGAAGACACCATCAATTTCACGCGCTGCGTTGTCACTACCGGAAACGAGGTTCGCCTCTGCCAATCCTTTATCTACAACTGTAGTACTAAGAACCTGTATAAAAACTCGTGCTGCTTTGAAAGGGCACGACTTCAGTCGTGCCGCAAGTAGCTGAAAATACGAGAGGGCTTTAGCCCCTGAGGGACGGGTTTTTGCAGATTATTGCCCGCCTCGGAACAGTTTTTAGACAGGTTCTAAGTGAACAGCATTGCGACGAGCCCGCATATCCAACCGGTTGACCAGTTTGAAGCATCTCGCCCTCCCCAGAGCAATCGCATGAACGGCTTTTGTTGTCGAGATTCGTTCCTTCCACCGATTGAGCAGGCCGGGCGCAAAAGTTCCTCCCGGAGGGAGAGACCGAAGATAGCCCAGGCCGGAGTCCGCAGCGGCGGACGGAGCCCTGGGAACGCGTCGCGGTCATGTTTTCGCGCCCCGTAGGGCCGCGCCGAAGCTTTGCATTGGCAATGAACCGTGTTCAAGCAATTGCCCTGCCGGGCGCCGCCGCATCGTTCGTCAACCTAGAGAAAAATTTGCCGCGTTTCAATTCAAACGTTTAGCGCCGATTGAGATCGCGGATAATTACCCGCTCCCGGCGCAGAATAGGACTAAATAGGAAAGGAAGGGCTCAAGATCATGAGGAACAGCAACACCCCCGTCGCCGCCACGGCTCTCAAGCTGGGCAAGTCCCTCTCTGCCAATTGCGCCCTTGACCAAATATTTCAAAAAGCACGCAGAAACTGTGCAGCGGTGACTCCCTCAAAC
>JBAWCO010000461.1:0-8970 GCA_049590315.1 Occallatibacter sp.
CCGGTAAACTCGGTGGTTCCGAACTGGTTTCCGTCAATGACGTCAGTGATATCGCCGGTGACTTCCGTTCCGAAGACGGTTTGGTGTAGCTCGGTGCGCACATTCGAACCGTCTTGTTTGTGCGGTGTCTCGACCGACAGATGTAATGCCGGGACTGCGTGTAGTGTGATGTTTGCTTCTTCGCGGCTGGCACCAGACAGCGGGATAGCGGTCGCTGTGGTTTCCTCCGTCGTGCCATCGAAGAAGGTCACGGGGTACGCCACATCGAGCGCTGCGTTCGCGGTGGACGCATCCGCTGAACCGTCGATAGGAGCAGCAGACACGCTATTGCCGGTGCGGTGCAGTGCGTACCAGGGTTCTGCCTTTACCGCCAGCAGGTATTCTCCCGCGGCCAATCCGTTGAATTCGTATGCACCGGTGTCGTCGGTAGAGGTGTCGTTCATGTGGGTGACGCGGCGACCCGGCTCATTTGCGCGTGGACGTCTGAAGAGCATCACGCTCGCTCCTTCAACGGGATCGCCGCCTTCGGTGCTGACTACACCGCGCAGTGTCGCCGCGGGTGTGAGCCGGAAGACGAGGCCCTCGGTGTCCTGGCCGGGGCCGGTGACAATCGCAGTCGAGAAATCATCGTGCTCGTCGTAGAAGGCGGTGCGAAATCCGCGTTTGGATGCGGTCAGTTGATACTTTGCGGCCGACAATCCTTCCAGTGTGAAATGGCCTTCCTCGCTGGACTCAATTGACGCGACGATATGGCTGTCTTCCTCAGAGAGCGCGGCCACTGTGGCATGGCGCACGGGTTCACCTGTGGATGCATTCACCACCGTCCCTGCAATTGTGTAGCTGCTGTTTCCTGTGTAGCTCTTCCGAGTTGTTGCCGACGAAGAGGGGTGCACGGTCTGGGAAAAGACTGGCAGGCAGGCGACGGCCAACAGCAGGAGTGCGGACAAAATCCGCCGGATCAATCCGCACTGATTGTTTGCAGTCACCATCAGCGTTCCTGCACCTCCAACGTCAGGTTGGTCGTGCCCGCAGGAGAGAGCGTGACAGCCTGGCCGGAGGTTGGCAGAGACACCATCACTGCGGCATTCCGGTATTCCAGGTGGACGGGCGAGTCGAAGGTGTAGATGTGGTAGTTTCCCGGCGTCAGTCCATCGAGCGTCAATGTCGCGCCGGAGGAGGGATGCATCGCCATGGGTGGAATAAAGGAAGTGGTGTCAAAATCCGGAACGACGTACACGGTGTAGAACTTTTCTTCGCCTGGAGCGAAGATCGCCAGCCCTTGCGGTAAGGCCAGGGCTAACGTTGCGCAGTCGTCCCGCAGCGTCAACTCCATGGGC
Source organism: Occallatibacter sp. (assembly GCA_049590315.1). Classification (GTDB taxonomy): domain Bacteria; phylum Acidobacteriota; class Terriglobia; order Terriglobales; family Acidobacteriaceae; genus Telmatobacter. Next base: position 1,338 of record JBAWCO010000461.1, read on the forward strand.
GGTGTTGGACTGGAGAGGCTCACGGTCAAAGGGTCGTGCGCCAGGTTCAGCTCCCCGCCGGTCAATGGGCCCGCGCACCAGCCCTTGCGCGGAAGAAAGGTGTTCAGCCAGTAAGCTCCGGGTTGCGCTGTGAACTCCAAAGCATCCTGGACGCCGTCAATCATCAATGTGCTATCGCCGAAGGGAGACGGCATTCCATCCGCGCGGTCCATCGTGAGGTTCACCATCTCGGTTGCGTTGATGGTCGGGATTGTTGTGCTGCTCTTGCCTGCGTCGCTATGCACGTAGCGCAAGAGAACGGCATTGATGGGTGCGGGCCCAAGCGGAATACGCAGGCCGGCTACTGCGTGACCTTCTACGGTGAATGCGGCTGATCCCGAAACTGCGCCTGCATTGTGACTTTCCCTGACGGGAACAGAGCCAATTTCAAGGAGAGCATAAGCGCGCCCGGGATGCAGGAAGGTCTGCATCTCCAGGACATACGTCCCGTTCGGCAGGTTGGCCTGTAGAGTTTGCGTGGCGGAATCGTACTGTGGAACATAAGGAAGCAAGTGCCCTGAAGCGTCCAACACGATTGCCGAGTTTCCTGGCGGGGCGGGAGCGCTTCGACTGCCCGGTAACACTCCCGTTGCGGTCACGGTGTAGAAGGGTTCAGAAGTCAGTGTGAAGTTGGCCTCCGCCTGCTCACCGGCCGCGAGTTGGATGTGTGCCGCACCGGAAAACTCTTTTGCGTCTGGATAGAAGATGCTGGGGAACCCATCGCGTGCAATCTTTGAGCCGCTTCCGGCAGCCACGGCTGTCACCGCCGGCTCACTCTCCAGCGCAGGCTGCGTGTAGAGTGCATACACACCTTCCGGGAGACCGCCAAACCGGAACATGCCTTCGCCATTGGTGGGCGCCGCGCCGTTCGGCAACCAAACTCCGCGGCCAAATCGGACTACCCGCTTGAGCAACATCACCGTCATGTTTTCCGCGGGGTCGCCGGTTGATAGCTGGATGCGGCCGTGAATGGCGCAGTTCGGCGTCAGCGCGAAAACCAGTTCGGGCATCTGCGCAGCTACCAGAACGCTGTGCGCCGGACCCTCTGCCGGAAAACCCACTTCTTCTGTTGCGTAAGGTCGATCGTGGAATCCAGGTTTCACCACGCGAAAGGTCTGCGGCCCGAGGGGCACTCCGGGGATCTCGAAACGCCCTTCGCCATCGGTTAGTGTGCCGGTGCTGGCATCGCCTTCAATCCGCACAAGGGCACGCGGAAGGGGCTGGCCGGTTGCCTGGCTGCGGACTTCGCCGCGGACGGTAGCTCGCGCGGCCTCGCTTGCCGGCTGGCTGAATTGCGGTGCAGCTTGCAGCACAGCTTCCTGATCCTGACCAGCGGTTCTTGCTGGGTTCAGTAGAAATGCCGCGGACCACAACCCCGCGATCAAAAAGCTTTGCAATGCCCGCAAGGGACATCTCCCCGATGAGCCATGGCGCCGGCCCGCACGTGCATTCGCTGTCAGAAGGTCCACTCACTATTGTGACGGGTCTGGACCGGGAATGGAATCCAGTTCGGCAGGCGTTTGGCCTAAGTCTCGCTCGCCGTGGCGGAAGACCTGGATTCAACTGCAGTGGCTATCCTTGGTCTCAAGAACCGATAAAGTTGGGTCTCTAAACCGAGATTCATAGACATAGAAGACCTCAACTGGCCATCCAATCTCATGGACATGCGCATTGAAGCACAGGCAAAGTGCGTTTGACCCCGTTACTAAGGCGAATTAAGGCTCGTTAGCGCCAAATAACGTGTCAAAAAACGCGTACTTTGTGCCTATTTTGCATACTTTTATTTCACTTTTGCCTGCGCTTATATGCACGCGCTCTCAGGTGCCTCATTTCTGCGCGCGCTTATATGCACACGCTCCCCCGGCTACGCGGGCCTCTTGCTTCGCGTCAATTGTTCCGCTCCCGTTCCAGATACCACGGAAGGTTGATCACCACGATGCGCCGGTTGCCGCGCACCAGCAGAATCACCTTCAGCAGGTCGGCGCGCCGGTTGTGCATCAGGTTTTCCCACCAGTGGCGCACCACAAGTTCCGGCACCAGCACGCACACGTTGCGCGTCTGCGACTCGCATTCCGCACCCAGGATGTAGTCCACCACCGGCGTTAGAACATAACGGTACGGAGACTTCAGAACAATGATCTTGGGCATGCCCTTTCCGGCCGCGCGCAAGGGGACGGCTACATCCTGGTCCCATACCTTGCAAATCTCGTCCTCTTCCTCGCCGGTTTGCACGTGCAGGCAGCGTACGTCTTTGGAAATCGACAGCCCAAAGGCGAGAGCCTTCTCGGTTACGCGACTCCAGCGGTCCATGGGAATCACGACGATTGGTTCGCTTACTGCAGAGGGCGTGAAGGGAAGATCGAGGAAAGTTTCCTTGTCGACGTGGTCGTAGTGGCGTTTCACCGCACGCATCAGCAGAATGAGCAAGACAATCAGCAGCGCCGTGACCCACGCGCCCTCAACAAATTTGGCTAGCAGCACAACCAGCGTGGTGATACCGGTGGCCAGGGCGCCGAGGCCATTGACGCACATGCGCAGCCTGGCTTTCCCTTTGCGTTTCCAGTGCATCACCATGCCGGCCTGGGAGAGGGTAAAGGCCATGAAGGCGCCGATGGCATACAACGGAATCAACCGGTCTGTGACGCCGCCAAAGATGATCAGCAGCAGCGCTGTGAGACCAACCAGAACATAGATTCCCCAGGAATAAAGCAGCCGGCGGCCGCGCAGAAGGAACACGTGGGGCATGTAGTTGTCGAGAGCGATGGCGCGCGTGAGACGGGGAAAATCGGCGAAGGCCGTGTTGGCCGAGAGAGCCAGCACCAGCAGCACCGAGCCGATGGTGACGTAGTAAAACCATCCTCGCCCCATCACGGCCCGCGTGAGCATGGAGAGCACGCTCTCGTAGCCGGAGCCTTCTGGAGCGGTGGCCGCAATGCCGTAAGAACGGCAGAGCAGCGCGATGCCCAGCAGCAACACGGCCAGCAGGACAATGACCACGGTGAGCGTGATCTTGGCGTTCTTGCGCGCGTCTTCGCGGAAAGCCATTACGCCGTTGCTCACCGCTTCTACGCCTGCCATGGCAGTGCACCCGGAGGAAAATACTTTGAGGATGAGCCACCAGCTGAACATGGCGGTAGTGGCGGGGATCGACGGCAGCGCGGTGACCGGATGAGGATGGCCTCCCGCGTGGAACACATGCCATGCACCCACGGCGATGACAATCAGCAACGTTCCGGTGAACAAATACGTAGGAATCATGAAGACTAGGCCGGTGTCGTGGACGCCGCGCATGTTGACGATAGTCAGAATTAGCAGCACACCTAGGCACAGTTGGAGCGTGTAGGGTTGCAGGCCGGGGGCTGCGGATATAAGCGCACCCACGCCGGCGGAAATGCCGACTGCGGCGGTGAGGACGTAGTCGATCATCAACGCGGCCGCGGCCAGCAATCCAGCGCCCTCGCCCAGGTTCTGCGAGGCGACGGTGTAGGAGCCGCCGCCCTTGGGATAGGCGTCGATGGTCTGGCGGTAACTGAAGTAGACGATGGTCAGCAAGATCACAATCGCCGCGCTGACCGGGACGATGTAATGCACGCCCAGCAGGCCAAGCGGGATGAGCAGCGTGAGCGCGGCCTCAGGCCCGTAGGCGGCAGAGCTGAGGGCGTCAAGGCCGAAAACGGGAATCCCGGCAACGGGGCCAATGTGCTCGGCACGTTCTTCGCTTGTGGCCAAGGGACGGCCGAAGAGCAGGTTCTGGATGCTCGAGGAAATCGCCATGCAGGTTTTTGTCCGGCAGCCTTGAAGTTGGGGAAGGGAACGGCTGTCGAGGGAATTGTCTCACGGCGTGCGGGACTGGCCCGGTCTTGCGGCGACGTGCGTGAGTAAGGGGGTCTGGGGAATGTGGTTAAGTGCGCATGCTGCGGCGGGATAAAAGGCTTGCGGATGGGACTCGGCGTGCGCAAGTAAACGCAGGGAAAAGTGAAATCAAAGATGCAAATGAGGCCTAAATCGAGCGTTATTTGATGCTGAAAGTGCCTTAATTGGCCTTGATAACCGGGTTCGACACACTTTTGCCTGCGTTTATTTGCGCATGCCCGATTCGTTTGGGATGGTCGAGGGTTGAGGTTTCCATGTCCGAGAATCCGGAGATGGGGAACCCGTCGCCCGGCTTACTGCTTGGAAGTAGCAATGGACAGCCAACTTCATGCTTTCCCACCCATCGCGCGGAGAGACTGTGCGATGGATGGGGCACCAGCTTACTGCTTGGAAGTAGTAATGGACAGCCAACTTCATGCTTCCCACCCATCGCGCGGAGAGACTGCGCGATGGATGGGGCACCAGGCCGATGGCTGCGCAGGCTGGTGAGGCTGCAAGTTGAATCCAGCGTGAATAGGACTGCTCGGCACTGCCCTGTATTCCCCTTACGGAGCGAGCGGCGGAGCCTGGTTTTTATGGGAAGAGTTTCTTGCGAGCCAAGTAGATTGGCGATAATGACGAAGTATGGCGAGAAGGCAAACCCCGGAGCAGATGGTGGAGCGAGGCTTGAGGTCCTCGCTGATTGGCATTGCGTTCAATTTTGTCCTCGCCTTGTTCAAATGTACGACTGGGTTCATTGGACATTCATTCGCCCTCATCGCGGATGGAATCGAATCACTGTCCGATGTCGTTAGCTCAATCGTGGTGTATTTCGGCTTGCGTCTCTCGATCAAGCCTCCCGACGAAGATCATCCTTATGGCCATGGGAAAGTCGAGCCCGTGGCTGCCATCGTTGTGAGCCTTGCGCTGATTGTGGCCGCTATGGTTATCGGGATCGAGAGCATTGTGCGCATTCAGACTCCTCATCGTTTGCCGGAGCCATACACCTTATGGGTCTTGTTAGCTGTCGTTGGGATCAAAGCATTGCTATCCCGGTATGTGTCTTCCGTCGGAGTAGGAATCGACAGCACGGCCGTTCGCAGCGACGCCTGGCATCACTTAAGTGACGCTATTACTTCGGCTTTTGTGTTTGTCGGCATTTCGATCGCTTTGTGGACCAAAAACGCCGCCGCCGACGATTGGGCAGCGCTCTGTGCGTCACCGGTCATCATGTTCAATGCCTGGCGGCAGCTTCGGGCGCCTTTTGCAGAATTGCTGGATACTGCGCCTGCCCCCCGGTTGGAGCAGGAGGTGCGTTCCGCTGCCTCAGCTATTTCAGGAGTTATCGGTCTTGAGAAATGCCACGTCCGTAAAGTCGGCTTTCGCTACTATGTTGACCTGCATATTGTCGTCGAAGGAACTCTGACGGTGCGTCAGGGTCACAACATTGCACACGATGTGGAAGACGCGGTGCTGCAGCAGGTGCCACAAATTGCAGAAGTCTTAGTGCATGTTGAGCCGGAAGAGGAACTTCTGACGCCTTCTCTCAAGAGATAGCCGCATGTCAACCTTTCGCATTCAGCGGGAAGACGTCTCCGGCGCGTCAAGCGCGGCGGGGACCATTGACGAACCTCATTTTGCGTTCTGTGCGCACCTTATGAGGCTGCGGAAAAAGGCCTCGTTCCTGGAGAAAAGCTTGGAAGGCATTCCGCAGGGGCTAAAGCCCGTCCCATTCTATTGGCTTTATCGGCCCGACTAAAGTCAGGCCCTGTTACAAAGCGTGTAGGGATCGAGTTTTTCCGCAGCCTGTAAAGCCCGCGTTGACTGCATTGGCTCTTTCGCCGGGGATGAATCCCCGGCCTACCGCCCGAACCTATTTTTCACCAAGCTGTGAAGTCAGGCCTTGTTACAAGGCCATTCGGAATCGAGTTTTTCCGCGAGCTGTAAAGTCGTGCCTTGATCCTTGTCGTGCCCCGATGGGAGGTTTTCAGCAAGCTGCCAGGAAAGGCTTGCCACGGGCGTTCGTCACTATCTTTTCTGCGCCACGAAGAGCGAACGCTCCGGCACCATTTCTCCTTTTATACGCTTGAGGGGTCTGCGGGGAGTTGGATGAAGAAAGTTGTGCCGCGTCCCGGCTCGGTCTCGAACCAGATCTTACCCTGGTGTTTCTTGACGATGACGCTGTAAGCGAAGGCTAGTCCCTGTCCGGTCCCTTTACCCACTTCTTTGGTGGTGAAGAATGGCTCGTAGATCCGGCTTTGGATGGCCTCTGGAATACCCATGCCGGTATCGGCGATCGTGATCTCAGCGAACGGTCCGCAACTGCGAGTGCAGATGGTGATAGCGCCCTTTTCCCCGTCTTTGACTTTGTCCTTAATCGAGTGCGCGGAATTAACGATGAGGTTCAGGATGATCTGATTTACTTCTCCGGGATAACAGAAGACATGAGGCAAGGCCTCATCGAGGTGGGTCACTACTTCCGCCACATATTTCCACTCGTTTCGAGCCACGGTTATGGTTGAGAGGATTCCTTTATTGAGATCGGCGGCGGTCTTTTCGGCAGAATCGGGGTGAGAGAATTCCTTCATGGCGCGAACGATACTTGCAACTCTGCGCGCGCCATCGAGGCTTTGGGAGATAGCCTTAGGAACCTCATCAGAGATGTATTCCAGATCGCCTTTTTCTTCAGCATCGGCGAGCTCCGCGGCCTTTGTGGACGCTAGTTGCCCCAGGTGATCTTGAATGGTGGTTCGATACAGCCCGAGCAAATGGAAGACGGCCCCAAAGGACTCGGATATGAAGGTGAGGTTGTCGGTCACAAATTGGATGGGGGTATTGATTTCATGCGCGATGCCTGCGGCGAGCTGGCCAATCCCTTCGAGTTTCTGCGCCTGGCGAAGTTCGCTCTCCAGTTGCCGTTGCCTGGTAATGTCTTTCTTTACGGCGAGGAAATGCATGATGGCGCCGTTCTCGTCGACGATTGGAGAGATGGCAGCCGACTCCCAAAAGAGCTCGCCATTCTTCTTCTTGTTGCAAAGCTCGCCGCGCCACTCCTCACCTTTGAGGATGGTGGACCAAAGCTCTTCATACATTTCGCGCGGAGAATGGCCGGAGTTGAGGAGTCGCGAATTCTGCCCAATCGCTTCATCGAATGTGTAGCCGGTGTCTTCAGTGAATTTCCGATTGACGTAGGTAATCTTGCCGCCGATGTCCGTGATGACGATTGACGACGAGCTCTGTTCCACTGCAACGGATAGCTGACGAAGCTTGTCTTCAGATTTCTTACGTTCCGTGATGTCACGGAAGTTCCAGATGCGGCCGAAGTACCTGCCGTCCTCGTCGGCGACCGGGGCAGAATATCGATCGAGGATCGTGCCGTCTGCAAGCTCCATCTGATCCACGCTTGTCTTATCGGGATGGCTGTAGAGATATTCGACCTTTGCGAGGAAAGCCTCGGGGTTCTTGATGGACTTGAGGACAAATTCGAGCACTGGTCTATCTTCAGTTTCTTCGAGAAGCTCGGGGGGGATGCGGAAGATGTCGACCATTCGCTGATTCTGAAAAATTCGATGGCCGCTCATGTTGACGACAAGGATGCCATCGATAGTGGAATTGAGCTGCGCTTCGAGAAAGGCAGTCTTTACCTGAAGCTCAATCTCGGTTCGCTTTCGCTGGGTTATGTCGCGATGGGTCCAAATGCGGCCGTAGTATTTTCCATCAGCATCAATGACCGGGGAAGAAT
>JBAWCO010000462.1:0-6119 GCA_049590315.1 Occallatibacter sp.
ATATAGGCCAACCCGGAGCTCCGCGTTAATGGTTCGCTCGTATCTGTTGAATCAACAGTTACTTTTGGGTCATATCGCGTATAGCGAACGTATGAAAAAACTTCCAAGATATCCAGGGGCTCCCAGCTTTAGAATCGCGACATCAGTAGGACTAGCTCAACGACCGATTGAAGTACATGACCGAGAGGAGGCTCATTTGAGCCGGCCTTGCCGAGGTTCCCAATAACTCTTGGTCGATGGTTTCCAGGATGCATCCCCGCCAATTCGCAGGGCCGGGGAGGCCGCATGCGAGCATGCAGAATCAATCCTGGAATGCAAAGACTCTCGGAACAACGAAGACAGAGATCCATTGTAGAAAACGTTTTACGAAATCTGGGTTGGCGCCTCTCTACGTGCTGAAACGGTCGCTTTGGCGATCCAGACAGTGCAAGAGGTCAGCCTTCAACCAGACCGAACCACGGGAGATCCGGTGATCGAGTCAGCTCTGGACCTTAGACGCCGTTTGGAAGATTTCGGTCTAAGCGGGTATGCCATTCAAGCCGCATGGCCGGATTGGTGGAGTGACTCGCTGAATAGTTCTTCTTCGGCCCGGGTCGCGCTCCGCTTGTCCCTCGCGCGCAATTTGGGCATTGAGGCTGCCTCCTTGCTGGATGAAGAGTCTCAGCCGACCTTTATTTGGCGCGACCAGGCGCACCTTAAGAACGTGACAAACGAGGAGTTGCGTGAACTCGAGGCAATCGTGTCGTTTGGGAAAGCGCTATCCTCCATCCTGATCTGCGCTTCACCACCAGCGCAGAAGCGCACGCTGCCTGGCGCCGCGAGATTGCGGCAAGTGATCCTGCGGAATCATCCGCATGTCGGTCTATTCGACCTCGTATCCATTTGCCGGTTCATTTCGATTCCGGTCGTTTATCTCAGGATCTTTCCCTGGCCACAAACGCGAATTGCAGCGATGACAGTTCGCGCGGGATTGGGCGGCGCGATGATGCTTGGTAGGGAGACTGACTTTCCAGCGCCGCTTGCGTTCTGTATAGCCCACCAATTGGCTCACATAGCTCTTGGGCACGTACAGCCAAGGGAAGCAATTGTCGATTTCGATACGGACGAATTGAACCCAGTAGATGATGCCGAGGAACGCGCGGCGAATGAATATGCGCTCGAACTTCTTACGGGCCATACTAGTCCAATAGCGCTCCCCGGAGCACAGTGGCATACGGCGGAACGGTTGGCGGAAGAGGCGATCAGGGCTTCGACTGAGCTACGAGTCGAGCCAGGAATCCTGGCGTTATGTTCTGGCTACGCGACCGGTGACCGCGAAGGTGCAGACTCTGTAATGGGCAGTATCTATGCTGATGCCAAGCCGGCATGGATGGAGATTAACCGGCTGGCGCGGATGAATTTGCGTGTGGATGCGGTTACGGCAGATTCTCGCTCTTACCTCGAATATGTTTTGGGATCAAGGCGCATGGAATGGCAACCGCCTCTCAAGGTGCTCCGTGCGGGATGGCAAATGGTGAGGATGAGCGCCTAGAGTTAGCCGTTTTCAACACGCGCCTTTACATCCGAGTACGCGGGTGTCCGAATTCTCGCCTTCAAGGCCTCGCAATCGACGAGCTTCAACCAGCCCAGAACCGGGCGCTCCAATTTGGAAGGCCGCGGCCTCCAACGACAGCTCCACGCCGTCGAGGTGTTAGCTAACCCTTCCACTAAGCGTTCGTCAATATCAACGGTGTTCTGTATCCTGACCTGCAAATTGAAACAGCGATGGACAGCGGACGCAGTGCAAGACCATCTCCATCCGGCAATCACGACCCTTGTACCGCGATCACCCAAACGCGTAAACTCAAAATCAGATTGAGAGGGTTATTGAATCACGCTCCCAAAGCGACACGACCCGCTCTCAGCGCATTCACTTGCGCGATTCGAGTCTTTGCGGGCATGGGTCGGCTTCTCTTGATCGCGATGGCAATATCGCTGATTACGATGCCGGTCACACAGCACCTCTGGACATGGGATCATTTTCTACACGGCGGTAGCGATTTTGAATTGACCACACTCCTCGTGCTGTCATTCCTCGGCATGGCCCTGGTGCTCTCGCGACACTTCAAGCAGTCTTTGGACTCGTTATTCGCCGCGTTGCGATTTCTTTCGTTCCTCTTCCGTGACCGCATGCAGAGCAGACTTCTTGTGGATGGGGCTCTCTCTTTTTTCCCGACAGACCGTTTGCCCAATCCACCTATAAGTATCTACAGCCTCCCTCTTCAGATCTGATTCAGTACCTCTGCATGCACCTAGCTGGATGGCTCCTGCAAAGCCATTCGTCATCTGTCGATATCCCTCAGCCCCACCACGTCTGATGCAGAGAGGTCATGAAAAAATCAGAGGTTCTTCACGCCTGGTCCAGGATCCTGGCCGGTCGCGCCCCTTCCCTTTCGATCGAGATCACCAAGGAATGCCCGTTGCGGTGTCCCGGTTGCTACGCCTTCGACCCCGCGCACCTCGGAGGCGAAACCCAACTACGCCAGCTCTCCGACTTCCAGGGCGATGACTTGGTCGCCAGAGTGCTTGCCTTGATCGATGAGCGCAAGCCGCTCCATGTCTCTCTCGTTGGCGGCGATCCTCTCGTCCGCTACCGCGAGCTCGGATTGCTGTTGCCGCAAATTCAGGCTCGCGGCGTGCATACGCAAATCGTCACCAGCGCATTCAGAACCATCCCCGCTGCCTGGATGGCTTTCAAGAAGCTGAATGTAGTCGTATCAGTCGACGGTCTGCAGCCGGAGCATGATACACGCCGCAAGCCAGCGACCTACGATCGCATCCTGAAGAACATCACGGGAGCAAGAGTCACCATTCACTGCACCATCACCTCGCAGATTGCCCAGCGCCCCGGCTACCTCGACGAGTTCCTGAGTTTCTGGACCAGCCAGCCCGCGGTCGAAAAGGTGTGGTTCAGTTTTTTCACTCCTCAGCGCGGTGCCGTCGATCCAGAGATACTGACTGCCTCGCAAAGGGCGTCTACCATCGCCGATCTACGGCTGTTACGTAAGAAGTACCCCACTCTCGACATGCCGGAAGCGCTCATTCGCGAGATAGAGTCCCCACCCGCGAGCCCTGATGAGTGCATCTTCGCCAGAACCACAGAAACCATCTCTGCAGATCTAAAGACCTACATCGCTCCATGCCAGTTCGGAGGCGATCCCGACTGCAAGCAGTGCGGTTGTATCGCCTCCATGGCACTCGCCGCAGTTGGCCATCACCGCGTCCTGGGCCGCCTCACCGCCGGACACCTCTTCATGGCTTCCGATCGAATCGGTAAACAGTGGAAGAGTCTCCAGCGAGCCCTCGCCCCTAAGCCCGCCAGTCCAACCATGCCCCTCCCCTTCAACATCCTTCAACCTTGCCTTCCGGCAACAGATCAAAGCCGGGCTCAAGAAGGGAGCAAAAAATGACGCATACAGAACGCAGTCCAGAAGAAGAGTTGAGACGCGAACTTGTCAGGCTCAGTCGGCAGTTGTCTCGGCTTGGCTTCACGCCCGGCACCTCCGGAAATCTATCCGTCCGACTCGATCAAGAAAGGCTTCTTGCCACTCCAACCGGAGCCAGCAAGAACCAGTTGCGCTCTGCAGACCTGGTGATCGTCGACCTTGAAGGCCGCCAGTTGGCGGGCTGTCGAAGAGTCACCAGCGAGATCGGCATGCACCTCGCCATCTACGCCAAGCGAGAAGATGTTGAAGCCGTCATCCACTCGCATCCTCCCATTGCCACCGCCTTCGCCTGCGCCGGCCAGCCGCTCGACGAGATGCTCTGCCAGGAGGCGGTCATGACTCTGGGCTCAGTTCCTCTGGCCAGTTACGCAACCACCGGAACGGACGAGGTCGCAGCCAGTCTCGCGCCACTCATCCCCAATCACGACGCTATCCTCATGGCCAACCACGGCGCAGTAACCTGCGGTAGAAGCCTCGCTGACGCGTTCTTCAAGATGGAGACCCTGGAACACATTGCGCAAATTCGCCTCGTCGTCCATCAGCTTGGTAGTGTGCGAACCTTGAAAGGAGAACAGGCCGAGCGTCTGCTTCGTGCCAAAGAGAGATACCTGCAAAACGCCGCAGGGTGGCCAAACTGAAGATCGCCGGATAGTCGCCCCGCCAATCCGGCTTGTCTTAAGCATGCGGCCGGTGATACCCGTGCGTTCCCAGACTCCGGCTGCTTTCTGGTTGCTATGGATTCTTCTTTCCTGCAGCTAAGGTACCGTCGTCTGTCCCCGTCTGCTCTTCGTCAGTTGGCGATACCCGAAGTACCCACAGATCACACCGATGGCCACCCAACCCCACCAACCCTGTTCGCCCGACGATTCCCGCAGATGCCATGCCTGGTAGGACCCGGTCAGCATATCCATTTCCACCAGCTGCCTGTTGTACGCCACGTAGCGCACCCGTGCCCGCTCCCCCTCCACAAGCCCCGGCCCGCTGTACCTGCACCGGATCGGTACGGCGTGCCCGGCCGCGTCCGTAATCATGAACCGGGTCGAGTGATTTCCGCTGCCAAACGATTCCCGAATGTCCCATAAATTCCCCTCGACCACCGGCCGCGGCGAGGTGTGAATGAGCTGAAAGTTCGCCAACCCAAACGCAACTAAAGCGCCACTGATCAGACTGAGTCCCCAGCCTCGCCAAAGCGCCCGCTGCCTCGGGGTAAGCGCGGCTCTGGATCCCGAGATCGCCACCACGACTGCAGGGATCAACAACGCGAAGAAACCAACGCCGACAATGTCTTCCGCTCGCACTGCTCTCTTCTCCGCACGTCCTTCACTCTACGCGTGCCTTGATATCCGAGTAAGCCGCTTCAATGAGCCTGCGGAGCACTACGGCGTCTATAGCAGTTCCCGGTCTAAGCTTCACATGCCGCATTCGCTTGCCCTCGCCTTGCAACAACCGGGCCGGATCAGGCAGCGACGCCCCTTGAAAGAACCCCACGTTCACGTGCGCAGTAAATATATTCACGTAGCCAAAGGGCACATCACCCAGGCACGCAACCGGACAGCCGTCGTGCATCAGCTCCCGCACTTCGTCCCCGCATTTTCGCATCACCTCAAACCACTCACGCGCGACGTCACCCAACGGACCCTTATGCGCATTCAACCACGCATCGATCGCGGGATCGTGTTCATGAGCACCGTTGAATCGCAGCAATTCCGTATTCATCGCCGCTCCATTGTCTCTTTCGAAACTATGTTACACGCGGACGCAGCCCATGCCGCTCAGCTTCATTGCCTGGTCGTCACAATTAACTGTCATCCGTACTCGGCACCAGTCTTGCTCAAAAAATATTCCCCAGCAATGTAGAGAACGCCGCCCCGGCTCCGACTACCCCATGAAAGCGCAGATCAGACTCTGCGAAGCAAGCTCTTCACCAAAAGGGGACCATCGTGAGCAAAACCCAAAAGCTATCGCGTCGCCGTTTCGTCGCATCCGCGCTCTCCACGGCGGCGTTAGCGGCTTTGCCCGCTCGTTCCATCTCGCAAACCAAACTGCCGAAACCAGGAGGAAATGAAATGGCGACCTTGACACCCTATCTCTTGTTCGATGGAACCTGCCGCCAGGCAATGGAGTTCTACAATTCCTGTTTTGGCGGAGAATTGACCGCGGTCAAGGTCAAGGATTCGCCGGCAAAGGATTTCATGCCTGCATTCCAACACGAGAAAACCGTCAACGCCCGCCTCAAGAGCAATAACATCGACATATCGGCCTCCGATTGGCTCATGCCTGATCGCAAGCCCGCACGCGGCAACACCGTCTGTCTTTTTCTCAGTGGAGCCACCCTCGAAGAACTGAAGTCTCTCTTTGAAAAACTCTCAGAAGGCGCGGAGGTCACCGATCCCTTGAAAGAAATGTTCTTCGGCACCTATGGAGCCCTCAACGACAAGTTCAGTGTCCGCTGGATGTTCCAGGCAAACAAGGGCGCATAGAGCAGAGTAAGCCAATCAGCAATCCACCAGTCGGAGTAGGGATCATGATTTCTCATAACCCCCTCCACAGATCCGGACAAGCGGATTTCCCGCATCCGGCTCCTACCTCAGGTAATGACGCCCATGCGGCGCAGAGGAAAAGGATGATACACGC
>JBAWCO010000463.1:0-6972 GCA_049590315.1 Occallatibacter sp.
GCCTCGTCCTTTGCGAATACCTCAGGTGGCGATCTCGTTTTTGGTATGCAGGAAGAGAAGGGGATCCCGACCCAGATCGTTGGCGTGATTTCGTCTGATCTTGACAAGGAGATACTTCGGCTTGAGCAGGCAATGGACTCCGGCTTGGAGCCAAGAATTCGGCGCAATTTCTGGGTCGTCCCCTGCGAAGACGATAAAAGTGTGGTCGTTCTTCGAATCGAACGAAGCTGGTCAGGTCCCCACCGGGTCTCTTTTCAAGACAGTGGCAGGTTTTGGGGAAGAAACTCTGCTGGGAAGTATCCGCTGGACGTTAATGAATTGCGGGCAGCGTTTACGCTCTCCAGCACAGTGATGGAGCGTATTCGGGGGTTCCGGACAGATCGAATCATCGCAATCTCGAACAACGAGACGCCCGTGCCAATGAACCCGGGTCCGAAAATGGTGATGCATTGCATCCCGATAGAATCATTTGCCGGGCAATCACAGTATGATTTGATTCCGTTCTTGAGGGATTATGCCCGCTTGCCCGGGCTTGGTGGCACGGGCTTTAGCCGCCGACTGAATCTCGACGGGCTGCTAGTTGGCGACGGCCAAGGAACATACGTAGGGAGCACATACACGCATCTGTATCGCAGTGGGCTTATCGAGGTCGTCACAGGTCCGTCGGGGCTTTTCTTCGAGAAGGAGGGCCAGAAATGGATTGGAACCGAGATATATGAAAGGAACCTTCTAAACTACCTAGCAACCTGTTTTCGTGTATTCCGAGAGATTGAGGCAAGCGGCCCTGTTGTTGTTGCGATGACGCTTACGAACGCCCGCGGCCTAGCTATGTCAATTCCGATGGCCTACATCAACAATAGCTCCTTGATCGATAGAGACACTTTGGTTCTGCCGGAAACCCTTGTTCAAGATCTGACAGTTGAGCCTGTCAAGGTTCTGAGGCCGATGTTCGACCTCATTTGGAACGCTTGTGGGTTTGAAGGATCCAGGAACTTCGACGAAGAGGGGAATTGGGTCCAAAGACGGTTTTGACTTCATTTCCGAGCGGCATGTGCATCGACCTGTGGTGATAAAATCAATCAGTGCCGGGTCCTACGCGACGTAATCCCGCCAACCCCGCCAGGTCCGGAAGGAAGCAACGGTAACGGGCTAATGCGTGTGCAGTAGGTCACCCGGTACTTTTTATGCAGTGAAATAGTGAATCACTGAAAAAGTGAACCGTAAAGCGGTGAAACAGTAGACAGTGGTCGGCTGATTGTGTGGCGAACCGGGATTCCCCTTCCGCGGTTGAGCCGCAAGGAGAAATGCATTGAGCCTTACCGTTCGCCCTATCGTGGGCCGGCGCGCGAAGATTACGGCGCTCGGGACCTACGTTCCCCCTCAAGTCCTGACCAATCAAGACCTGGAAAAAATGGTAGACACGAACGACCAGTGGATTATGGATCGGACTGGGATTCGTGAGCGGCACGTGCTGGCCAAGGGGCTGGGCGTGAGCGATATGTGCGTGGAGGCAGCGAAGAAATGCCTGGCCGTGCGGGGTATTGAGCCGAGCGAGGTTCAGGTCATTATTGTGGGCACGGTGACGCCGGACATGATGTTTCCATCGACGGCTTGCCTGGTGCAGGACAAGATTGGCGCGAAGGGCGCGTGGGGCTTCGATGTTTCCGCTGGATGCTCGGGGTTTGTGTTTGCGCTGCAGGCGGGCGTGAAGCTGGTGGAGAGCGGAGCGCACACCAAGGTGCTGGTGTGCGGGGCGGACGCCAATACGCGCATGACCGACTACACGGACCGGACGACCTGCGTGCTGTTTGGCGATGGCGGCGGGGCCGTGCTGCTGGAGCCGGCCGAAGAAGGCGAGATCGGGTTCATCGACTTCATCAACGAGATTGATGGGTCGGGCGGCGTGGCGTTGAACCTGAAGGGCGGCGGGAGTTTGAATCCGTCGACGCACGAGACGGTGGACAAGAAGATGCACTTCATCCACCAGGACGGGCCGGCGGTGTACAAATTTGCAGTGCGCAAAATGGCCGAGGCCACTGCGAATCTGCTGGAGCGCAACGGCGTGACGGGCGCGGATCTGGGCTGTTTTATTCCGCACCAGGCGAACAAGCGGATTATTACGGCGACCGCGGACCGGCTGGGGATGGACCCGGAGCGGGTGATTATCAATATTGAGAAGTACGGGAATACTTCGGCAGGGACGATTCCTCTGGCGATGGAAACGGCGATTGAAGAGGGCAAGCTGAAAAAGGGTGACCTGGTGCTGCTGGCCGCCGTGGGAGCCGGGTTTACGGTGGGCACGGTGCTGCTGCGGTGGGAGATTTAAAGACAGATTACAGATGACAGGTTACAGTTAGTGAGTTTGAGCGCAGAGAGCCAGCGGTATCTTCCTTCAGCTTTGATGCTCAAGCCTCAAATGTTCAAGCAATCTCAGTTGGCTGAGTTACGGTTGCCCAGCGTTCCGCGATCTTGTTTCCTTCAAAGCGCCATTCAACGAAGCCGTGAAATTCGATAACGCGGCCGGTCTTGGAGTTGGTGCCTTGCCATCGGTTGCGGCAAACGACTTTATCCCCCTCGGCGACCATCTCTTCAATCGTGATTTGCAAGTCAGGGAAGATTGCATACATGGCGCGCATCATCTCTTCGTCTCCTTGCACGCCGGTTGGCTTGCCGCTCGGGCCGTCGTGATCGAAGAAATCTTCAGTCATGTTGACGCGGATCACTTCGGCCTTGCGGTTGTTGACGAAGTCTTCAAAATGACGACGCACCTGTTCCTTCATCTGAGCTGGGGATAGAGTGGTTGGCATAAAGTCCCCTCCTTGAGAAGGGCTCGCGTTGGGAAATGAGCCCGCTGTATTTCTTGGCTAAGTGAGCAGCTTGAAGGCGTGGGTCCACTGGTTGCGCGTAAAGCCAGGGATGCACCACAACAAGCAGAGCGGCTCAATGGCGCGCGCGGCTTCCACCTTGCCCATGTCCGCGGTTTCCCAACCGAACTTATCAAGGATTGCGGTGACTTGCGCCTTCGCTTCGTCGCTGTTGCCGCAGATGAACATGGTCGGCTTGCCGCCTTTGAATTGCGGATCGACCATGACCGGGGCGCCGACCGAGTTGAAGGCCTTGACGAAATGCGCGGCTGAAAACGTGTGCTGCAGGTGTTCCATGAGCGACTCGTCGAAGTCGGTGAAGAAAGGGAGCACTCCGTTGACGGGAGGGCCATCATCGATGGGATTGGTCGCGTCGATGATGGTTTTTCCGTCGATGTTCTTCGCCCCGGCGAGGTCAAGGGCGTCGACTGCTCCGTTTCCCTTGACGGCGAGCACGATGAGGTCACCGAAGACGGCCGCATCCGCGAAGGTACCGGTGGCGGCGGTGGGATTCTGAGCGGCCCAATCTGCAAGTTTGCCGGGCGTTCTTGAACCGACCATCACTTGATAGCCGTGCTTGAGGAAGCCGCTGGCCAGTGTTTCGCCGACGGTGCCCGATCCTAGAATTCCGATTTTCATTGTGACCTCCGGTCACTAGAGAGATTAGCTTGGAGGCTTCCCGGTTTCAAGAAAGCCGAGAGTTGTTCTGAATCGCGCTCTCGCCGCTTTTCAACTCGTTAGAGCACGGGCTCGGGTATGGAGAGTGTGTATTTTGGGAGGATTTCCAGTTCGGCGGCGATGCGGAAGAACTCGCGCATGCCTTCGATGCATTCCTCGTCGAGGATGTAGTGAATATTGGTGGTGAGGTAAGAGCGGATGGTCTCTTCGGAGATGGCAAGCTTGCCGGACCACTCCGTCACCAGAGCATCGATGTTTTGCAGACCGTGATTGCGGGACTGAATAAAGTCTTGCGCAATGCTCTCCTCCGAAGGCCTGCCCCACGCAGTGGTGCCCCAGACGGCGGAGACGAAGGGAAGGCCGGTTAGGGATTTCCATTCCCAGGCGAGGTCGTGGTAGACAAGCTCTTCGCCGGTGCGCTCGTAGCGGTTGGCGCGTTCTTCGAGGGCATAGAGGGCGGGGTCGCCGATGAGGATGGCGGCGTCGGCGCGCTCGAGCATGGTATCGAGATCGCCGGGCAGCGGCAGGAACGGCACGTCTGGATTGCCCCACTTGTGAAAGAGAATGCGCGCGTAGGCGACGGTGGTGCGGCTGGCGGTGTCGGCTGCTACGGAGCGCAATGCTGTGAGTGGCCGGTTGGCGCGGCGGACGAGGAGCAAGGAGCGGACGCGGCCCTTGGAGGCGATGGTGCAGCCGGGGAGGATGCGGAGGCCAGGAGTGGTGGCGAGGGCGGCGATGGGGACAAGGCCGATGTCGGCGTGTCTCGGATCGTCAGGACTGGAGGCCAGGCGGGCGGCGCAATCGGAGGGGGACATGCGATCGATTTGATAGCGGAGGGCTAGCGAGTCGCGGAGGGGTGGGTGCTCGAAGTCCCACATGAGGGGCGCGGGATTGAGGAAATTGATGGCTGCGATGCGGAGGCGGGCTTGAGAAGCGGAGGTCACTAGCTCTTAGACTAGCAAGCTTGTGTTAAGGATTCTGGTTGGGGGATGGGATTGTGTCTGTGGAGTCAACAATCTGCGTTGTTGGCGACAAAATGGGAACTAGTTTTTCGGAAAAGCCGTTACCTGGCACGCTATCGGACAACCCTCTCCGCTCATGATTGCCTCACTGCCTCAACTCCGCGTATGTGCTACACTCGCTTGCCATGCGAGTTTACAGATCGTGGCTTCTTGTCCTCGCGGTGTGCTTCCTTCCCGCGTTCCGCGCTGCGGACTTGCGCTATTACGACCTTACTTCGCTTGTCTACCTCAGCACTGACATCGTGGTTGCCGATCTTTCCGAAGATCCGCAGCAGCAGTTCACAGGAACAGTCAGGGAAACGCTCCGTGGCGCGCTTCATCCAGGCGACAAGTTAACTCGCCTGACGTCCCTCCTGAGCTCCTTCAGTCCCATGCGGGACGGCATGCACGTCATCCTCTTCCTCGATAGCCGTCCCCAGCCCGATGACTTTCTCTATGGGAATTCCGGCAAACCACCCTTCGTTATAGTACCTTCCGGCGTATATCTCATCGACGAATACGGACACGTCCACGCATATTCCCAGACAGATAATCCCGGACCTTATGTTGCATGGGGCTATGGCAGCGAGCTTGCACGGAAGATCCCTACTAAAGAGGAAGACCTCGCCTTCCCGAGCCTGGATGAAGAAAAGTCTCAGATCGCTAAGGCGCTCCGCTCGGTAGGCGCAGTGCGGTGGCTGCTCAAGAAAACGACCACACGCGCGGATGTTCCCGCTCTGCTCGATCTTATCGATAGCTCACCCAGTCGTTCCGATCGCTGCGACCTACGTCAAGCCAGCGCCATACACGACCGAGTTCTTGAGCGACTCCATTCCCTCAACGACCCCGGCATCCTTCTCCAAATGCATGCGCTGGCCGGTGATGCCCAAGGCTGGCAGGCGTCTTACAACTTCGTCGAGTCGGGCGGCGAACTGCACGATAATGCCTTCGCCGCCGCCCGCATCCGCTTCCTTGTTGCACAATTGGCCGATCATGAGAACGACCTGAAGACACGCCTCTCCGCTGAGGAAATTCTGCTAGGCGTCAAATCTTCTGGTATAGATCACCGTGCGTTCGCTTCTTCCGCGAAAACTCTTCTGGCCGTATGCCGCGCCATTTTTGACGACGAGTTGCAGGACTCCAACCTGCGTGGACTTTGCCTCCAGTTCTTTCCTGATCAGCCCGCGAAAATCGCAGAAGTCCGGCGCGTCTTTGCCCGGACCCGATCAGCCACGTTGAAATTTCTTATCGAGGGATGGTTCCTGGGTCAGAGCGACGATCTCTACGAGACCCTGCATGCGTCAGGTGGTCCTGCGGCCAGCATCATCCTCCCTATTCGCTCCTGCAACGCTTCAGGGTGTTGCGCATGCGGGGAGAAGCCAGCTGACAAACCTGTCTTCCTTGTCGAATACAACATGCGCAAGAACCTTTTTGACGACTATATCGGCGGAAAACGCGACGTAGACGAAGGTCTTGTTGTCATCGATCTTCACTCAAGGCGGCGGTTTGAGTTAGATGAACCCGATCTAATCACCTATTCGAACGCCGGCGAGGTGGGCTGGAAAGAATTTTCGATCACTGACCTCAAAGACATACCGCCGGGGGACTACATGCTGAGTTACAGCTACAGACGCGAGAAGCACGTGGTCAGCGCCGGCTTCGGCACCCCTGTGTCGGTACGGCACACTCCTGCCGGGAACCAATTGGTAGTGAACTCGAAAACCTACGCCGAAATCCCAAAGGGTTGGGGTAGGTAAATCCCACGGTCCGGACGAAAGGTCATCGCAGGCCTTCCGCGAAGAACCTGTGAGCTAAATCACCGTTTCATTGCTGTCCGCGTAGTAAGAGTACGCATGTGACCACTACAGCTCGAAATTCTTCTGCTGCGCATGCGGCTGCGGGCCCCGCTTTGGACGAGGACCGGCTGGCGTGGCTGGCGCTGGTGCTCTCGCCGGGGCTGGGACCGAAGCGCATTCTTGACGCGATGCGGCAGTTGGATGAGCCGGGGCAGTTATTCACTCTGCCGTTGACGGCGCTGGAGGGTCTGAAATTTCCAGCCCAGGCGGCGCAGTTCATCTTTGACGGCAAGGCGCGCCAGGCGGCTGAGGACGAGTGGGCGCGGGTGGCGGCGCAGTCTGCGACGCTGGTGACGTTTAGCTGTGTGGAGTATCCGGAGCGGCTGAAGGAGATCTACGATCCGCCGCCGGTGTTGTGGGTGCGGGGCGATGTTTCGTTGCTGACGCGGCCAGCGATTGCGGTGGTAGGGACGCGGCATCCTTCGCCGTATGGGTCGGGTATCGCCGAAATGCTGTCGCGGGATCTGGCGGTGCGGCGGCTGCTGATTGTGAGCGGGATGGCGCGCGGGATTGACACATGCGCGCACCGGGGAGCGCTGGCGGCGCGGATGCCGACGGTGGCGGTGTGGGGGA
>JBAWCO010000464.1:0-17545 GCA_049590315.1 Occallatibacter sp.
GCACTGGAGCGGTGTCCTAAAGCGCCAGAGGCTACCCCGGAAGTATCATTGACCGAGACGGATGGTTACTTTAAGTTACTTATGAGCGTTGATCTAGGTACCAATAAGTGCCGATACAAGTCTTGAACAGCCGAAGTACGTTGCAGATTCGAATGCCTGAGGTCTGCCGGGTCGGGTAGGATGATGATTTTCACTTTGCTCCAATTCGGTGTGGTCGCGGCCGCGGCGGTATTTCTATGCCGCTGGCGAACAGAATTGAGTCGCCGGAATGAGCAGTCGTGGGAGTCGCTCCTGGCTCGTCTGCGGCCCGATTGGAGTGGCCGCGAGTTGAGCGATCATTTCCTTTGGAAAGAGGGATTGAACGCCACACCAGATGAAACCTGGATTCGGATTCAAGGCGCCCATGGGCTCTGGGCAATCTACCAGAACTCCCGCGTGATGCTTGAGATGGCGGACTATGCGGCCCGAAACAGTGAGACGATGGACCACTTACTACTGGAGACGCTGCGAAGCGATGCCATGCAGATACGCGTTTGCGTTCTGATGGCGCTTGCGCAGCATGCTTTTTGCAGTACTTGCGAAGGTGTTCGAGTGAATGCGTTCCGCGCTGCGTCCCTGTACACCGGTATGGCGGCGAGGATGACACAACTTCTTCAAGAGAACGCTGCATGCATTCTCCCCGATTTTGTGGCCGCGATGTAGGCTGGCTCCTTGTCAGCCGGGAATCAGTCTGCAACTCTGTTTCACTTTAAGAACGCCATTTCTTCTCAAAGGCACACGCAATCCTTGCGATAAACCGATCTCTTCTTGAGGTCGCGAGTATTGGATTTGCAATCCGAACAATACAGCGAGACGGGACGGCCAAGCAGTCTTCTCGACTTCGATCCTGTGAGGATTGCGGTCAGGCAATACCTGCTTGTGAGCGCGATTCCCCGCGTCCCCGGCATTCGGTTCGAGTTTGTGGCATTGAATGTGCCGTGGTATGCTACAGGGCTTCAGGTAGAAATGCAGTCGACTCCGTGGTTCGATTTGGCGGCGTCCTGTCGTCCAGAGGGGGATTTTGGTGCACTCGCAACAGCGCGGTAGAGGCATGAAGCATATCGACCTGGCGGATGTTCAGCTTGCTTCGAGTGAAACAGCCCGGCGTATTAATCGTGACATCGTGTTGGAGTTGATACGGGCGAAACAGCCGATATCCAGGGCCGATTTGTCGCGCCGTTCAGGACTTCAAAGAAGCACCGTGTCGCAAATCGTGGAGCAGCTCATCAAGGAAAGCTGGGTTTGCGAAGGTGCGGTTGCCACTCGGCCCCGTGGACGCCGTCCTACCCTTTTAGGACTGAATGACGACCTGGTGGTCATCGCCGTTGATATTCACCCGAAACAAGCTACCGTTGCCGCGGTTGACTTACAGGGGCGGCTGCTGTCCCGGTCGCAGGTTTCGCTGACCTCCGATCCGGCGGCCTCTACGCAAAGGATGATGGAGGCGATGCTCCAATTGCAGCGCGGTCTGGCGCACAAGTCGATCGAGGGGATTGGAATCAGTCTCCCCGGCAGAGTCGACCCCGGGACGCAGCGGCTGATCTTCGCACCCAACCTGCACTGGCACGATTTCGACTTGAAGAAAGTGATTGAGAACAAGATGGGCTTGCCGGTGCAGATGGAGAACGCTGCCACTGCTTGCCTGCTGGCAGAACTGACATTCAGACGAATGGACGGGGTCCGGGACATCGTGTTGGTGACTGTTTCGGAAGGCGTGGGAACAGGAGTTTTTGCCGACGGTCAACTGATTACGGGCCATCACGGCATGGCGGGAGAGTTTGGCCACGTTTCGCTGGATTCGTCGGGGCCGCGATGCGCGTGCGGGCGGAACGGGTGTTGGGAAGTGTTTGCCTCGTGCCGAGCGGCGCTGAGGTATTACAAGGAATCGGAACCCCAAAGCCGAGGAGTAACCTTTCACGAGTTATTGAATATGGCCGATGACGACCGGCATGCTGCGCAAGCGTTGGCCAAACAGGCGCTCTATATAGGGCGGGGGCTGCGCATGATTATTGCCGGTCTCGCTCCCAGCGTGATTCTGGTAGCGGGCGATATCACCTCGGCCTGGCACCGGTTTGGACCGGTGATCGAGAAGGAAGCCGTCGATCGCACATTGGCCGGAACGCCTCCACGGATTCTTCCCACTCATGAAGGCGAGATCGCCCGCCTTCGAGGGGCCGCCGCACTTGTGTTTCAGAGGCGGCCTTTGCGCAGACAAATTCAGGAATCCAGTCATACCGGGGCGCGCTAGCCCTTGCAGGAATAAGGGCCATCACTCCCGTTTTGCCGAGCAGGGAAGCCATCCCGTTACGAGCACAAAGGCATCCCACTGCAGGTATCAGGTCAGAGCCCAAACAAAACGTGAAGGATGCGAAGCTGACCGTTTGACGCTCAAATTCGGCCCAATGGAGCGGTTCGTTTAATAAATCGTTTTTCTATCTTGACAATTTTATTGAATTTCTCCTATAGTTCGTGTCGCCAATTATATTGTGCTGAATTCAAGCTTGAACCCCGAGAGTGCAAGAGGTTGGCGTCTGCAAAATGCAACTGAGCGGTCTTGGGCGAATTCGGCGATCCGCGTCCATATCAATGCTCGGCAATTTGAGAAGAGCACGCAATCAACAACTTTCCGGAGGAGATCATGTCAGGAAGGCCAGGAATCAGTCATCGGGTCTATGTAGGCGCGGCCAGAACGGCGCTGATGGCGGTCGTGCTTCACATCATGTTTCTTGGAGTAAACTCGGCCAATGCGCAGGTGCTTTACGGCTCAATTACGGGGACGGTCACCGATAAGTCCGGTGCGGTCGTTCCGAATGTAACTTTGACAGTCGCCAATCAAGGCACGGGAGAAATCCGTAATACAACAGCTAATGGAGTGGGCAATTTTATGCTTCTCGATGTGCTGCCCGGGGCCTATACGATATCCATCCCAGCCAAGGGAAGCTTTGGGGGATACACAGAAAGGGACGTGCTGGTAGACGTCAACCGGCAAGTACGTGTCGATATTGCGCTGCAACCGGCGACCGTCACGGCGCAGGTAACAGTCTCCGAGGCGCCGCCGTCGCTTCAAACCGAGACGGCGGAAGTAAACAGCGAGATCACCCAGACGGAGCTTTCTCAACTGCCTATCACCTCGTCCGAGGGCCGCAACTTCCAGTCTCTCTATACCCTGATTCCCGGCGCCTCGAGCGTGCAGGAAAAGAACTCGGTCGGCGGCAATCCTGCGCGCGCGATGAGCGCGAACGTAAACGGCAATTCCTATAACGGCAACACCACGCGCATTGACGGCGCAGTGAATTATTACGGGTGGCTACCCTACCTGATTGCGTACGTTCCACCGGCGGATTCGATTGAGAGCGTTAGCTTCACCACGAACGCCTTCAACGCCGAGCAGGGGCAGGCGGGTGGTGCTTCCGTAAAGATCACCACCAAGAGCGGAACCCGAAACTTCCATGGCAGCGCGTGGGAGTACTACCAAGATGCAGCGCTCAATGCACGACCTTACACCACCCCAGGCACGATCCCGAAAAATGTCTATCAGGAATATGGCGGCAATATCGGCGGGCCAATCTATATTCCCAGGATATTGACCGGAAAGAAGAAGCTCTTTTTCTTCACGAATTTTGATCGCATCACGCGGCGCCAGCAGATCACCAACACCTTCTCTGTTCCAGACACCAACATGATCGCCGGCAACTTCTCCGAGGTGGCCTCAGGACTGTCGAAAAGCAACACTGTCCTTTACGACCCAGCGCCAACGGTCCCCAGCAGTCAGTGGATTGGCACCATCAATACCGCATTGTGTCCCACTCTCAGCTATACCAACGGCTACCTCAATTACTCCTGCCGGCCCAGTTTTACCAATGAGTATGGTGAAACAGGATCGAATGTAAACACGATTCCGGCTGCGAGAATCGCGAACGCAGCGTCGATCATGATGCAGAATCTGCAGCCGTACGCCGCCTTGGTCGGTGGCGCGGGCCAGCCGACGGCTTCCCTTTCGAATCAACTGCTCAACGATTACACCGGGAGGGGAACATTCGGCTATAACCGCAACGCATCAGACACGAAGATCAACTATATTGTGAACGACAACACGCAGATCTTCGGCAAATACGGCATCTCACCGTACACCGGGGTCGATGCCCAGATATTTGGCAAGGCGGGCGGGACAACGGTAGACGGCGGTCAGCCAGGCGCAGCGGCGGGTCGAACCCAGAATGTAGGCCTGGGTATGAGCCACGTGTTCAACGCCAGCTTGGTGATCGATGCCGACTTCGGCTACACCCGCCAGGTCACCGGCGCGCAATCCACGATCGACCTGCAAGTTGGCGACTACGGTACCAGCGTGTTGGGCATTCCCGGCACCAACGGCATCGGACCGAACTATGTGGGCATCCCGGCATTCGACTTCTACACCCAGGGCTCCACTACTAATACCTTCAGTGGCCTGGGGAACGTGCAGGGCGCCAGCCCGTTCCTGTTCCGCGACAACCAGTTTACCGGGGATGTAAACCTAAGCTGGGTGAAGGGAAAGCATTCTACAAAATACGGCTTCACCTACTATCACTTCGATCTGAATCACTTCCAACCCACCAGCGGCGGCGGCATCAATTCTGTGCGCGGCGGATTCGAGTTCGCAGGCGGAATGACCTGCGGTCTCGCGGCGTCAGCAACCACGGCTTCCTGCAGCACAACGGGCTACAACAACCTTGCGGACTTCCTGTTGGGCCTGCCGAACAACGGTACTACAACATCGAACGGTGGTGCAGTCGCCAAGCCTTCGCAGATTGCCAATCCGAACTCCCTCCGCTGGACTGAACTCGGAGCCTATGCCCAAGATCAGTGGGCAGTCACTCCCAAGTTCACGCTCAACTACGGTGTGCGCTATGAGGTATACCCTCCGGCGTATCGTGACAAGACTGGCGTAACCGTTCTCATTCCAGGACTGCCTCAGAGCGCCAATGTTGAGATAGGCGGTGAGAATGGCAACCCGAAGAACTCAGGCATCAGTACGGGTTTCGGATTCTTTGCTCCGCGCCTCGGCATTGACTACCGCTTGACGGAAAAGACCGTAGTCCGCGCGGGCTTCGGCATCACGACCGACCCCGATAGCATGCGCTACCTGCGCGACGAGTTCCCTGAGGATCTGGCGCCGGCATACTCAGGCACCGGCACGGGCACCATTGCAGTCGACCCAGCCAACAACGGTGCGGCGATGACGCTCTCGTACGGCATCCCTGCCCAGGTCGCTCCCAACTTGAGTTCCGGCTTTGTATCGCTGCCTATCTCCGGAGCCACAACCACCGTAGCGCAGAACTTCCGGCGCGGGTACATCGAGAGCTGGAACCTCTTCATCCAGCGGGATCTGGGCCATGGTTGGGTGGGCAACATCGGCTACGTGGGAACCCATTTTGTTCGCCAGCAAGTCGGCTGGCAGCCGTATAATTCCGCTCCGTTCCCGAGTACTTCCACGCCTTGCATGCCCAATGGCCAATACAACACGGGGCTCACGGGCAAAACAGGACCGTGCAGCTTCAACATTAACGAAACGATCAACTGGCAGAACTGCACGGCAACCTGGATAGCGTGCTACAACACAGGCGGCATCACAATGACTCAACCGCTCTGGAGTTCCTCTTACAACGCGCTCCAGTCTCAATTGACGCACAATGCCGGTAAGAATATGTCGATGGGAGTGGTCTACACCTACTCGCATGCCATCGACTTTGAAGACAATGGCGCTGGGTCCGGAGCGGGCGGTACGACGTTCAATTATCCCGCCATGGCTCGCCTGAATCGGGCGACGGCGGGGTACGACCAGACGCACAACGCGCAGGTATACGGTGTCTACAGCCTGCCCTTCGGCTTCGGCCAGAAGTACGCAAACCAAGGTCTGCTCGCTCAGATCGTTGGCGGCTTCCAGTTGAACGGACAATTCAGCCACTACAGCGGCACCCCGTTCTCAGTGAACGCGGCCGGCGGCAATCAACTGTCGGGCGAGGTCCCCGGTTTTGGCACAACCTACGCGCAGTTGGTTGCGCCTTACCAGCAGGAGAGTGGCCATAACAGGACGCCCGGCGCCACTACGGTGTCCGGAGGTAAGCCCTGGTTCAATCCTGCGTCTTTCGCGAACCCGGTAGAGCCTCCAGCCACCGTTGCCGGAAACCCGACCAATGCTTCACCAACCTTGCCGAATACCCACCGCAACGAATTCCGTGGACCCGGAGTGTCGGTCTTCAATGCAAGCATTTTCCGGTCCATACACGTATACCGTGAGAGCGAGTTCCAAATTCGCTTCGAGGCGTTCAACCTTCTCAATCACGCGATACTTACATCTAACCCGAACGCGACTGTTGGTGGTGGTACCTTCGGGTACATCACTAGTTTTGGTCCAGGCTTCTCTCCAACACAAGGATCGCGCTCGCTGCAGTTTAGCGGCCGGTTCAACTTCTAGGTTTTTCGTCAGTTTCATTTCGGCCCGAGCCGGAGTTTCCAAAGGAAGCTCCAGCGCGGGCTGTTTCTTTTTGCTCGCAAAATATACATGGTGAAAAGTTGTGGCGCTCAGCCGAAAGGAGCCGATTCGGCGCTGTCTTCGGAATGACTCGCAGTCGCTGGAGATATCTGTCGCTGCCAAAGGCTCTACGAGCGGCCTCATGATTCAAAGTCAGTCCCATGATCTGTCCGGAAGACCTCTTGATTAGGCAGGGCAATATCGGGGTTGTACAATTCCGCTAGGATTCACTTCAAACCCCGGACGCGCGCAACTGGCGAGTACGCCTTGACCGCCTGCGTGTTCCCCTGGATGTTCAGAACCTAGAGCCTGTATCTCGGGGCCCGGAATCACTGGAGCTACGCCTCCAACAAACGCGTTCTTGAACTCCAATCTTAAAAGGAGCCTCGTGTGTATCCCCCATACATTCACGTTGCAATATCCGTCCGTCCAAAACTGCGTGAAACAAACTTCCATTCCCGGCAATTGAATGTCCGATGCAGCTCTGCAGCGTTGCGAGCTGGCAGCCGATTGTGGCCGCTGCTTGCGACGCTTTTGCTCTTCATGGCGATGATGTGTCCGGCTGGCGCCGACGCGCAACAGGTCGAGACGTCGTTGCCCATTTCGCAACGCTTCACGATCAACCTTGCGGCGGGCGTGCCGCAGTATATCGGGAATGCCGCGACGACCTCGAATGCGCCGCAAAGCCATTGGTGGTTCCAGAATACAAATAATTCAACGGGGTACTCTGCTGCCGGCTTTATGGAGAGCACCGACACTGCTGCCACCTGGACGCAGGTGGGTCTTCCCTATGACGCGAATATTCCGCGTACGTTCATCAACCAGACTTCCGGTGGTGGGCAAGGATCGCTGACGGGGAACTATAACTGGTACCGCCTGCACTTCAAAGTTGACCCAAAGTACGCGGGCCAGAAGTTCATGCTGAATGTCGAGGGCTCGCACACCGGCGTTCAGGTATTCATTAATGGCACGCTGCTGCCCGGCACCAGCGCGGTGACGGCCGACGCGCAGGCGACGCACGTGGTCGGTTTCATCCCCGTGGTCGTTGATCTCACACCTTATATAAAGGCCGACGGCGCTACCGACAACGTGATCGCGATCGATGTGTCGCGAGGGGCGAGCTGGTATGAACAGCCGAACTTTTCCGGGGCCTTCCGATTCGGCCAGGCAATGGCCGGATTATTCCGTAATGTTTATCTTTATGTCACGAATCCGGTTCATATTCCGCTGAATGTGTATTCCAACCAGAGAACCTGGGGCACTTACGTTGGCACGGTCTCTGAGGTTCCGGCCGCAGAAGGAACTGCGACAGCGGCCTCGGCGGTTGTTGAAGTGCAGACCAATGTCCTGAACGAAACAGCGACGACTCAGCAGGTGACTCTGACCACGCAGATTGTGGATGCACAAGGGAACGTGATTGTGACCGCACCGCCAGTCACGCAGTCGGTGCCGGCGATGACGCCGAGCACTTTCCCGTCGGGTCCCACGCCAATGTTTCAGCAACTCATCACGGTGCCGAGTCCGACTTTGTGGTATCCGAATAACTCGACTTACGGAACGCCCTATATGTACAAGGTCTACCACATCGTCAGTGTGAACGGTGTTGTGGTGGATTCGGCACAAAGTCCGCTGGGCATTCGGACTCTCACCTGGGATGCAAACTTTCCTTACTTCAATGGCCATGCTATGTACCTTTGGGGTGGCTCGAGCCGCTACGATTATCCGGCTCTTGGATCATCGGTGCCCGACGAGCAGTGGTGGCGGGATATGGCACAGATCGCTGCCCAGGGAGGCAATGTCTGGCGGGTCGGCCACTCCACGAGCAGTGAAGAGCTTGTGGAGGCGGCCGATGCTTATGGCATCATGATCGATCAGCCGAGCGGAGACGGAGAAGGTTATTGGAATGCCACGTCGAACGCAACGGCCGACGATCTGACACTGAAGCAGGAGTTGCATCGTGACATGATTATCCGCGACCGCAGTCATCCGTCGATTCTCGATTGGGAAGAGGATAACGGCGGAATGAATCCGACCCTTGCGGATGAACTTTCAACCCTGGGGACGCAATGGGACAACATCAATCCGCGTGTACAGGCCGATCGTACGTACAGCCCTGCGTATGCATACATGGGCGAGTGCGACGGGGCCGGCTGCGAGGGGGGAATCAAGGACCAAAACCCCAATAACCCTGCGTTCGGGGCCGAGTATTGGGACGATATGGGAACAGGGCGCGGCTTGGCTTGGGACTACGAACTCGCCTTTGCGGCTCCTTATCTGGACGATTGGCGTCAGGGCAGGGAGGCAAATGCATTTGGTATCGCGCAATGGTACTTTGCCGATTCGCCGGGCGAAGTGAGTCTCTACGCGGAGTTTCAAAATCAACCCGCAATGGTCAACTATGTTCGGTCACTGGGCTACTCCTCCGTCGACATGAACAGGTTTCCCCGGCTGCTCTACTACATCTATCAGGCTAACTGGATCCCTTACTCGATTCAGCCTGTGGTTCACCTGGCACACCATTGGAATCGTGCCTACGAGTACACTGCGGGAACGCCGATTCAGGAGAACGCGTTCAGTAACTGCCCAGCGGTTCGGCTGCTGATCAACGGTGTTGCCAAGGATCCGGTGACCGGAGCCGTGCTTGCGGACCAGGTTCCCAATCCATGGAACGTAAACTCGCATGCCGATTTGACTCAGAGCACCACCGTTATGCCCGGCCAGGTTCATTGGATAATGAACTGGGCTTCTGGCACGGTTACAGCAGAGTGCATCGACGTGAACGGCAATGTGGTTCCGGGCGTATCCGATACACGAACGACCGCAGGGGCTGAAAACAAGATTGTGCTCTCAGTTGTGCCGGCAGTGAAACGGCCGGACGGCACCAGCTTCCAGTGGACCGCGAATGGTTCTGACGCCGCCTTTGTGCAGGCCGAGGTACAGGACGCGAATGGAAACATCGTCCCCACTGCAGCGGACAATGTCACCTTCACGGTGACCGGGCCCGCTACATACATGGGCGGTTCGCAACAATACGTTGCGGACCCCTCGTGGACGAACTATTACCAGGATGCATTCTCCGAAGCGCACAGTACTGTGATCAACGGAGAACCTTACGCATTCTTCCACGCACCGGGCGACCCAGAGCTGAACTTCGAGGGCGGGCTGCAGAAGATCGCCCTACGCAGCACGTTTACTCCTGGGATCGTAACGGTCACGGCGACCGCGCCGGGGCTGACCAGCGGAAGCGCTACGCTGAGCTCCGCAGCACCTCCGACTCCTCCGCAATCGCAACCTCCGGCAATCATTGTGCCGCCGGCGGACACGGCTACAACGGTCGGCTATCGAGCCACGTTCACAGTCGCAGCCAGTGGCAGTGGAACGCTCACGTATCAATGGTATGAGAACGGCAATGCTGTCGGAACCAACAGCAGCACCTATACCACCGCCACCACGACTCTCGCCCAAAATGGCGATACCGTCACGGTGACCATCACCAGCAGCTTCGGTTCGGTGACATCGAGTCCTGTTACTCTCACCGTGGATGCGGCGGCAAATGTCGCCATTACCACGCAACCTGCTTCTCAGACGGTGGTAGTGGGGCAGGCGGCGACACTGACTGTAGTTGCGACCGGCTCGCCAGCGCTGAACTATGCGTGGTACGAGAACGGCGCGCAGGTTCAGTCAAGCCCTCAGGCCAGCTATACCACGCCGATCTTCACGACCACTGGAACCGCGAGCGTTTATGTAATTGTCAGCAACCCTCTCGGCCAGATTCAATCCGCAACCGCGGTGGTGACTATCGCCGCGCCAACCCCGGTTTCCATCACCACTCAACCGACCAGCCAGATTGTCGCAGCGAATCTGCCGGTTCAACTCACAGCCACGGTCGCCGGTTCCTCGCCCTACTCGTATCAGTGGCAATTCACGCCGACAGGCGGTGCTACAACCATTCTTATCAGCAACACGCAAATCTCCAGCACCATTTCCTATACCGTCCCAGCGATGAGTTCCGCCAACGTTGGTGCCTACACTGTAACGGTCAACAACGCCGCCAAAGTTCCAGTCACCAGTGCTGCGGCTAACCTCGCGCTCGCGCCTCCCGGCATCAATCTCGCATTGGATAAGACGGCAACCTCCAGCAGTGCCCAGAACGCGTGTACCAACGGAACCACAACCCCACCCTACACAGGTACAGGCTGCCTGGGCCCGGAGAACGCTGTCGATGGACTTCTCACCACGCGCTGGGGATCGGCAACGGCGGGCGCACCTCCCACTCCTCCGGTCGCAGGAGTCGATCCATCCTGGCTTGAGGTGGATCTTGGTTCGGTCCAGTCTTTCAACACGGTGTACATCTATTGGGAAAATGCGCTCGCGGTGAACTACACGATTCAGTACTCAACCGACAATGTGAACTGGAGTAATGCACTGGTTGTTACAGGCAACACAGGAGGGGATGGGATGGTCGATCAAAGGAATTTCCCAACTGTTCGGGGACGCTACATTCGCATATACTGCACCTTACGCAACGGCCAGTACGGTTATTCAATATGGGAGCTCCAGGTCTACAACGTTCCGCAGTGCGGCGGCTCGACAGAGCGCTATACTGTCAACTCATCCAATCCCAACTTAGTGACCGATAACTTGAGCGGCCTGACATGGACCCGCACTATTCAGACAGATACCGCTCCGGGTTCGCAATTCACTGGAGTAAATGCTGTGACTTACTGCACGGGGATAAGTATGCGCATTCCCACTGAATCCGAAGCACTGGGCATAAGCGGCACGAGTTACGCGAGCTGCGCGTTTCCCGGCGTTTGGAGCACATGGACCTCAATGGTGGATCCGAATGACGCGAGCGAGACCGCGATCGTCAATTTTGACGGAACTACTTCCTGGAATGTAACCAATAACTACCCCGGCGCAACACTCTGCGACTCCGGCACAGCACCAATTTCAGCGCCTGTGATTCAAACGCAGCCCCAATCTACAACCGTGAACGTTGGTCGGACTGCGACCTTCACAGTCACGGCTACGGGGAACCCGACACCGACCTATCAGTGGTCTCGGAACAGTACTGCAATCACCGGCGCAACGGCCGCGAGTTACACGACGCCCGTAACCATAGCCACCGATAGTGGCGCGCTCTTCGGCGTAGTGGTTACCAATTCGGCTGGCTCCGTCACAAGCAATAGCGCAACGCTGACTGTTACCGCGAGCAACGCCTGCTCCGCAGTTCCATCCGCACCGGCCGGCTTAATGGCGACGGCAGCTTCCTCAAACGCCATCAACTTGAGCTGGACGGCGGTTACTCCTGCTGCCAACTGCGCGATCAGTTCTTATGGTGTCTATCGGAGCACAACCAACGGATTCACTCCATCAGTAAACAATTTGATTGCTTCACCCGCGACCGTGACCTATTCGGATTCCGGACTTACAGCGTCCACGACCTACTACTACGTGGTTGAGGCCACCGACTCAGAAGGATCTTCGCCGGCCTCAAACCAGGCAAATGCTACCACCGCCGTCAACCCACCTGCACCTGACTTTACATTGGGGGTCTCTTCGGCGTCCCTTACGGTTACCACAGGATCCAGTGGCACAGAGACCGTCACGGTGACACCGGAGAACGGTTTCTCCAACAAGTCATCAGTGATGTATGCTTGCTCCGGTTTGCCTGCTGGAGGAACATGCAGCTTTTCCTCTAATACGCTCAACGGTGCGGGCGACATGGTCTCCACGTTAATAATCAATACCGTTGCGGCGTCTGCATCGGTGCGTAACAAGCCGAGCCTATGGTTGCAAGGCTCAGCGCTGGCAGCAATCATGATCTTATTCAGCAGGAAGAAACGACGCGGTGCCCAACTTATGCTGCTGATGGCAAGCTTCATCGGTTTGGTTCTTATCACCGGCTGCGTCAAGCCTATTTCCAACTCAACTTCGCCCGGCAATTCTCAACCAACTACCTCGACGGTCACCGTCACTGCGACTGCAGGATCATTGCAGCACAGCACAACATTTGTTCTTACGGTACAGCCAGCGAACTCCTCTGCGTCATCCGCTAGCCCTCGTTCCAAGCCCGTTCCGTTTCATTCAGGCCTGGAACTGGCCGGAGCGCTATGTTTCTTTGGCCGAAGGAAACGGCGTGGTGCGCAACCAATTCTGCTGGCGGCAAGCCTAATAGGTATCAGCGTGCTCACTGGCTGCGTCAAACCTCTTCCCAGCAAGACTCCGCCCGGAAATTCTCAACCTGCTCTCCCCACCTTTACCCTCCAACCGGAGCCTCAGACAGTTGCTGTTGGCCAGACCGCATCGTTTACCGTGGCGGCAACTGCAATAACTCCGCTGACGTATCAATGGCAAAGAAACGGCACCGCCATTCCCGGCGCAACTTCGACAATCTATACCACGCCGGCCACTGTCATGTCGGACAATGGGACCAATTTCAGCGTCGTGGTTACCGATGCTGCTGGTTCTGTGACCAGCACCAATGCCTTACTTACCGTGACAAACCCCAGTTGCGGTGCGGTTCCTTCGGCACCGACTGGCCTCACTGCGACGGCTACTTCGTCTATTGCAATCAACCTGAATTGGACAGCAGTTACACCTCCGGCCAACTGCAAGATAGATTTCTACACCGTCTACCGCAGCACAACGAGCGGATTCACTCCATCCTCTGGCAATCTGATTGCTACAGCGTTGACGAATCCAGGATATTCCGACACCGGTCTCTCTCCGTCGACGACTTACTACTACATTGTCGAAGCGATTGATGACTACGGCACATCGGCTGCTTCGTCTCAAGTTAGTGCGGAGACGATGGCTGGCGGTTCGTGTGCGGCGGTTCCTTCAACGCCGACCGGACTAGCGGCTGCTGCGTCCTCCTCAAGCGCCATCGGGTTGAGCTGGATTGCAGTCACCCCTCCCGCCAATTGCACGATCAGTTCGTACAGCGTCTATCGCAGCACAACCAGTGGATTTACTCCCGCTTCTGGTAACCTGCTTGCGAGCGGGCTGACGAGTCCGAGCTATTCCGACACCGGACTATCACCTTCGACAACTTATTACTATGCTGTTGAAGCGGCCGACGGGTACGGCATGTCCGCGGCTTCGTTGCAAGCCAGCGCGGAGACGTTGTCGAATGCGTCGTGCACGACGGTTCCTTCGGCGCCTACTGGCCTCACGGCTGCAGCCTCGTCCTCAGGCGCCATCGCATTGAGCTGGACGGCAGTTAACCCGCCGGCTAACTGCGCTGTCAATTCCTACAGAGTCTATGGGAGTACAGCGAGCGGGTTTACTCCATCTGCGAGCACCCTGATATCGAGCGGCATCACGGGTACGACCTACTCCAACTCCGGTCTGACGGCTTCCACGACTTATTACTACGTTGTGGAGGCAGTCGACACGGATGGTCCCTCGCCTGCGTCAACGCAGACATCTGCTACCACGCAAAGCGCCGGATCGACGGAAATCGTCGCGATTGCTGCTGGGGGTCCTGCGCAGAGCAATGCGAACGGCGGCGATTCACCCTTTGTTGCGGACGAATACTTTAACGGTGGAGGAGATAATGGCGCAGTGAAGACAACCATCAATCTGACCCAACCCGGCGCTAATTCAGCGCCAATGGGGGTTTATCAAAACGGGCGAGTTGGTGTTTCCACTTACACCATTCCAGGCCTTGCAGCGGGCGCTGAGTACGCGGTGTTGCTGCACTTTGCCGAGACATATTTTACAGCGGCAGGGGATCGTGAGTTCGACGTGGCTATCAATGGCTCAACTGTGCTCACAAACTTCGATGTCTTTTCCTCGGTCGGACAAAACGCGGCCCTGGTTGAGGAGTTCACGGCAACAGCGAACAGCAACGGCCAGATCGTGATCGCCTTGACTGACGGCGCTGTCAATCAACCGCTGATCATGGGAATTGAGATCCGGGGCATTCCCAGCGCGTGCACTCTTGTTCCCGCGACTCCTCCAACAGGTCTGACGGCAACGGCGTCTTCTCCGAGCATCATTGGATTGAACTGGACCGGAGTCACTCCGCCGCCCAACTGTGCTATCACCTACAACCTCTACGGCAGCACAGCCAGCGGATTTACGCCGTCGTCGGCCAATTTGATCGCTAGCGGTCTGACGAGCGCGATCTACTCCAATACCGGACTGTCGCCTTCGACAACTTATTACTACGCCGTGGAGGCGGTTGACGCGGCGGGAGCATCGGCTGCCTCGACAGAGGCTAGTGCAGAGACGAAGCCCGCAAATTCATGCATTTCCATTCCTCAATCTGCGCCAACCGGCTTGACGGCAACCGCGTCTTCTTCGAGCGCCATCGGCTTGAGTTGGACGGCAATTACCCCGCCGGCTAATTGCGCCAATATCACTTACAACCTGTACAGTGGCGCCACGAGTGGGTTCACGCCGTCCGCCACCAATGAAATCGCAGTCGGGCTGACGGGCACGGAATTCTTCAACACCGGACTTACGTCGTCGACAACCTACTACTATGTGGTGCAAGCGGCTGACGAGGACGGCGTGTCTGCAGTACTTTCAGCATCAGCCAAGGGGACCACGCTGGCCCCGGAAACCGCGCTGAGTGCGGTGGCGACTTCTGCGAACGAGATCGACTTGAGTTGGCCTGCGAGCACTGCCACGGCTCCGGTAAGGTACCTGATATTCCGAAGCACCACCCCCAACTTCACTCCATCGGGCGCCAACCAAGTTGGCACAACAAAGTCCAATGCTTATAACGATGTCGTGCTCGCTGCATCGACGACGTATTACTACCAGGTCGAGGCCAGTAATCCGTCCGGAACCTCGGCGCCGAATGGTCCTGTCAACGCCACGACATTGGCGCTTGGCGAGAACCCACCCTTTTGGGATGCGAGTAACATGCCGACCACGGCTCCTGGGGATGCAATGGTCTTCAAGTTTCTGAATCGGACAAACGGGCAGTATACCGATGATCAGATTACCTGGAGCGCAACCATTAACGGGGTCACTACGACGAACACGATTGCAGCTCAGCCGACTTTCAGCATGCCCGCCAACGCTTCTGGGCGTATGTATTTTTATCTTGGTAGCGTCGGTCAAAACAACAGCGATTACTACGATTTTATCGAGTACACCATAGGCACTACGGGTACTGCGGGAGCCTATTTCTTCAATGGTGACACGACGCGGGTTGACGCTTTCGGCGTGAAGCTGGCGTTTCAGCTAGCTTGTGGCGACGGAACTGACATTGCCGTTGGCGAGAATTCCGCGACCTTTGCAGAGAATCGCGCTACGACGTTCCAGCGTTATCTCAACGCTGTTCCTGCCGACTTTCTGCCGGAAGCACAGCTCTATGCCCCGTACAGGATTATTGAACCGGGCGCGGGTGGATTCAACACAGGCGGTCCCTATCAGGATTACTACACCGCTTACATTGCAGAGATCTGGTCGTCCAACGGGCTTACCATTCCGCTGGCTGGTCCCAACGGATCCGGCTTAACCAATTATCCAGACCTGTCCGCTGCAATCTATCGGCATACGGCAGCTCCTGGAACATTCAATCCCAACGGCACGCTCATATCTCAATCCATGTGGGGAAATCCGAGCGCGTTTTATCAAACGGATCCTTCAGACCACTATGCTCAGTTCTTTCATGCCAACGCCATCAACGGGCAACAATATGCGTTTCCTTATGACGATGCGGGAGGGTACTCGAGCGATGTTTCGTGCAATAACCCGGCTACACTGCTGGTTGCCGTCGGGTGGTAGATAGTGGAGCTTTTGTTTGTGCCGTGTTTTGGTGAAGTCTAAGCGTCGTGGGCAAATTCATGTTTCCAGTGGAGAGTCGATCCGCAATTGAGCGAGGCAGGTTACACATTCATAATCTATTGAAAATTAGGAACTTGTGCGCCGGCTTGTGGCCCGGAACACGCGATAGAATAAGCTATGCGAAATTGTGCCACGGGCCGCTTTACTTACTTGTTCGTTTAGAAACGACCTACGCGCTCGGTGAGAGAGGAGAAATCACCCATGCCCTTGGATACCGAACTGCTGGAGAAGTACGCGCGTAAGTATGTCTGGTGGAAGACGCCTGAGGAGGCTATGGCGCGGCCCGAGCGAATTGTGGCCCAGGTCATGAACATTGGTGACTATGACGATGTGCAATCTCTCGTTCATCAGGCTGGAGTGTCGTATCTTTGCGAGGTATTGACGCGCGCGGAAGCGGGTCAGTTTGATGCGAGATCATGGACGTACTGGCATTATCGCCTCGGTCTCAGTGACCCTGGCAAGGTGCCCGCTTTGCCGGAACGGAGATTTGCCTGATGTCTGAACTCTCACCATGTCTGGAAATCCTCCCTCAGGCCCAGCGACTTCTGTGGCCAAATCTGCAACCGGCCGCGGCGCTCGGATTTGCTCTCTATGGTGGAACTGCCATTGCACTCAGACTCGGACACCGCACCTCGATTGACTTTGATTTTTTCTGCGCCACTCTCCTTGACCGAAGTGCGCTGTTCTCAGCCATGCCCTTTCTCAAAGCAGCCCAAGTACTTCAAGACAGGCCGGACACTTTGACTTTTCTCGTGATGCCTAGCGCAGGATCCAGCGAAACGGTCAAGGTGTCTTTCTTTGGTTCAATCAACTTCGGCCGCGTCGGAGTGCCACAGTGGACCAAGGACGGTGTCGCACAGGTCGCGTCGCCGGAAGACCTGCTTGGAACGAAACTTAAGGTCATTCTTCAACGTGTGGAATCGAAGGACTACATCGACACTGCGGCAATTCTGGAGAGCGGTACGCCCCTTATGCTTGGCCTTGGAGCTGCGCGCGCCCTGTTTGGTTCCACCTTTCAACCCAGTGAATGCATGAAGGCGCTTGTGTATTTCGAAGGCGGAGATCTCGAAGTCCTTTCGCGTCAGGTGAAGGATCGACTGATCGCGTCAGTGACGACTGTGGACGACCTCCCACAAATCTCCGTGCTTGAGCATCGGTTAATTCTTTAGCGGAGTTTTTTGC
>JBAWCO010000465.1:0-13677 GCA_049590315.1 Occallatibacter sp.
GCCTTATTCTCCGCCCGTTGGAGATGGCCGATGTGGAACAGATTCAGCAATTGTTTCCGCACTGGGAGATTGTTCGATACCTGGTGAAGCAAGTTCCCTGGCCGTACCCAACCGACGGAGCGCTCAAATAC
The DNA here is from genome assembly GCA_049590315.1 of Occallatibacter sp. Taxonomy (GTDB): domain Bacteria; phylum Acidobacteriota; class Terriglobia; order Terriglobales; family Acidobacteriaceae; genus Telmatobacter. Next base: position 132 of record JBAWCO010000465.1, read on the forward strand.
TGTCGCGATGTGGCTATTCCTCAAATGGAGAGTGGCGAAGCCTGGCACTGGTCTATCCGGCTGCGCAGCGAGCCATCCCAGATGATCGGTTACATCACGTTGATCAAGGGCGAGGAGGACAACCGTGGATTCTGGATGGGTTTGCCGTGGCAGGGTCTGGGTCTGATGAGCGAGGCCTGTGTATGGGCCAATGACTTCTGGTTCGATACCCTAAGCTTTCCCATTCTGCGCGTGCCCAAGGCCGCAGCGAACATTGCATCGCGCCGTATCTCCGAAAAGCAGCGAATGCGTTTGGTGGACAGTGGGGAGAAAGACTACGTTTGCGGGCGGCTGCCGTTCGACGTTTGGGAGATCACTGCGGAGGAGTGGAGGGCGTGGAAGGTTCGAAAACAGAACGGCTCTTGAGCTACTGACAGCAGATCGGACTAACGTCGCCTTACGAAGGCACTGAGGCCGGGAGAGCAGGGGGAAAGACGCGGAGGCGGTCTACGCGGCGATCGGTGGAGGCTACCACTTCCATGCGGAGACCGATGGGTTCGAGCATCACGACTTCGCCGACGTGAGGGATGCGACCTTCGATCTCGCTAACAAGACCGCCGAGGGTGGTGGTTTCATAGGCATCGTAGAGTTCGCCAAAGCCGTCCATCTCACCAAATAGATCCGAGAGCTGATCGACGGGGAAGCTGCCGGGAACCAGCCAAACGCCGCCGGGCTCGCGCTGTGGTTCTTCGACTGGCGTTTCCTCTTCGTGCTCGTCGCGGATGTTGCCGACGATTTGTTCGAGCAGATCTTCAATGGTGACCAGACCGGAGACGCCACCGTATTCATCGATGACGATGCGCATGTGCTGCTTTTCACGCTGCATCTCGCGCAGGAGTTCGTAGCCGCGCTTGGTTTCAGGGACAAAGACGGCTGGGCGCTGGATGCTGGCCACTGTGCGCGTGCGGGCCTCTTCGTCGGCGATCTGAAGCAGGTCATGGGCGAAGGCGATGCCGGTTACGTTATCGAGCGTGCCCGAGTAGACGGGAACGCGGGAGAAATTGTGCTCGCGCAAGCGGTCGAGGAATTGCTCGAGGGTGATGGACTCGGGAACAGCAAAGACGGTTGGGCGCGGGGTCATGACTTCGCGGACAAGCTTGTCGCCAAACTCGACGGCGGAACGGACCAGGTCGCGGTCGCTCTCTTCGAGAATGCCTTCTTCCTCACCGGCCTCGAGAAGTGCTTCGACATCGACGGCGGTTTCTTCCGCGGGGCTTGCCGGCTGCTCCGCAAGCGCGGCTACGGAGAAGAAGAAGCGGACAAATACGGTGATGGGCGTCATTAACCAAAGCAGCAAGCGAATGGGCCAGACGATACGCCGGACCCAACGGCCCTCGGTGCGGTTGAAGAGCACTGAAGGAAGGAGCTGGTTGCAAAAGACCACGACCAGCACAACGCCGAGAACGGCCTGTGCGATTTCCGCATAGCTGGGGCGGCCTGTATGAGGCGCGCGATCGAAAAGGACAGCGCCGAACTCGAGGGCGATGATGCCGAGAGCAAGTTGCTGAAGGACTGCGGCGGAGATGGCGGCATGCTCGCGGGTGAGTCCGAGTTGGGGCTCTATCAGTTCTTCCCAGGCATCGAGGTTCTCTTCGATATCGCGAGTGAGGATCTTTCCGAACTCGGCGTAGACGCGGCTGATGTAGGAGGCCAGCGTTTCGATTGCGGCGAGGAGGAGAACCATGAGGATGGCGAGGGTGCTCATGGGCGTTTGGCCCTGCGGGCCGCAGCTCGTTCGATGAGGCCTTGGGGGAGTTTGAGCTTGGCGCGGAGTTGGCGTTCGCGGCGGGCCATCTTGCCGTTGTCGATTTCGTGGTCGTAGCCAGCGAGATGGAGTAGGCCGTGGAGGATGAGCACTTTGATTTCAGTGGAGAGCGAATGGCCTTGCTCGGCGGCCTGGCTTAACGCGGTGGTGACGCTGATGGCCAGGTCGCCGGCGATGCCTTGCGCAGCTAACCCTTCGGCAGGGAATGAGAGGACATCGGTGGTTTTGTTTTTGCCGCGGAACTGGCGATTGAGCTTACGGATGGCGGCGTCGGTGGTGAGGAGCACGGTGACCTGGCCGTTGAGCCGCTCGGCCGACTGAGCTGCGGCGAGAAAATTGGCAAGCGTGCGCGCGGAAGGCAGGCACAGGTCGCGGGAAATAGGCTTGGTACGACCGGCAGAGGTGCGCTTCACCGAATATGCACGCGGCGAGGGGTCGGGGTCCAGATCTGGGTCGAGGAGGATCATCGTGCTCAGGGCCGCGATGGGCGCGGCCCTGATTCATCTATCATTCTACGCGAGACGTCTGTTTACTGCGGTTTTGCTGGTTGCAGGGTTTGCGGCTGCTGGCGGTTTTCGCGCGGCTGTGCGTTTACGTCGATGGCTTCGCCCATCGCCAGCGGAAGCTCCTGCTGCTGCGATTTGACGGACTCGTAGGCGCGGACGATGCGCTGGACGAGGGCGTGGCGGACCACATCCGTGTCTTCAAAGTGGCAGAAGTGGATGCCTTCGACACCATCGAGAACATTGATTGCGTCGACGAGTCCACTGCGTCGCGGGTTGGGCAGATCGATCTGCGTGATGTCGCCGGTGATGACCGCCTTGGAGTTGTTGCCCATGCGGGTGAGGAACATCTTCATCTGCTCGATGGTGGTGTTCTGGGCCTCGTCCATGATGATGAAGGCGTCGTTGAGGGTGCGGCCGCGCATGAAGGCGAGGGGCGCAACTTCGATGACATTCTTCTCAAGCATCTTGTCGACCTTTTCCGGTTCGAGCAGGTCGTAGAGGGCGTCGTAGAGCGGACGCAGGTAGGGATCGACCTTTTCCTGAAGGGAGCCGGGAAGGAAGCCGAGCTTTTCGCCAGCCTCCACCGCGGGACGGACGAGCACGATGCGGCTGACTTTTTTGGCGTTGATGGCGGCGACGGCCATGGCCACGGCGAGGTAGGTTTTGCCGGTGCCGGCGGGACCAACGCCGAAGGTCATGTCATTCTGCTCAATGGCCTCGACATACTTGCGCTGATTGATGGAACGCGGCTGGACGGTGCGCTTCACACCTGCGGAGCGCTGCTTGCCCGCGTCGGCAAGCGAGCGCAGAGTGGTTGCGGGATCGGCCACGACGAGGCGCAGCATTCCGTTGAGTTCGCCGTTGTGGGGATTGATTCCTTGTCGTCGCAACGCTTCGAAGTCCTCAAAGATGCGCTTGACCCGAGCTACGCCGTCGTCGGGACCCTGCACGTGGATGGCGTCGGAACGGAGATCGATCCGGACGCCGAGTGAATCTTCCATCAGCCTGAGGTTTTCATCGCGAGTCCCAAACAGGGGCTCAAGGTTGGGCGTGATCTCCAGGGCGATCTTCAAAGGAATCGATGGCCTCCAATACGGCGTTGAATAGTTGACGTGGTCCGGTTACGGCGTGACCGAGCCGCAATCGGCTGAGTGACTGGGAATTGATTTGCCGGTCGCGTATCTTCCGATCGAACCCAACAGTTGAGTAGAGTCGGGTTTGCGCATGCGGGATGCTTGGCGATTGCACAAAGGCTTGCTTGTTGAGGAGAGCGTGAGGTTTGAGGCAGAACCGAGCCTAAGCTCCAGGCTGGCTGAGGAAACCGCGGGATGGCGATGGCGACCAAATCGGGTATCTGGGCTTGAGAGTAGCGCCAATGATTCGCGGCGTCAATCCCACGACCTGTTGTTATTTGATGAACGACGTGACTAGACGGTTACCTGCGGCGCCCCAGCAAGACGATCAGCGCCCCCTGGGTAGTGCATGCAAGCGCTCTGGTTTGAATGGATGACAGAGATTCAATAACCGGGAACGCAATATGGTGTCTAACGAACGAAGATCCAGATACTCACGGCTTGGTTACCAATGAATGGAGTGGAATCATGGATAGGGGCAGTTGGTTCGCACTTTTTTGTGCTTTGAAACCTTTCGCCGCGCGACACTTGGCTCTTTTTCGCACCGGCAAAATTGGATCCGCAGCCTGCATGGTGGGAACTCTTGTGGCCGCACTGAGCGGTTGCTCGACGATCCAGGTACATCTGGGGATGAAGGTGTATCTGGCCAAGATTCCGGTCACATCGATCGAGATCGGCCAGCCCAAGGGTCCGGGGATAGTGCCGGGGCAGAAATCTTCGCTGGCGGTGACAGTGGCTGGAGCTGACGGAAAGAGTTTTGTGACGGAAGGCGCGGGCCATGGGAAGGTGATGTGGCGCGATCTGGCGGTGACAGCTACCGTGGTTACCGTGAACACAAAAGGCGTGATTACGCTTGCGAAGGATCCGCGGAAGAGTGACGGGAAGCTTCCGCTTGTGACGGTGACCGTACCCAGTCATCCGGACATGCACGCGGAGTTGGAAATACCACTGCGTTACGACTACAAATTCAGCTCGAATTTCTCGGGCAGCAGCGGATCCAATGGGATGAGCGGCGCGAACGGTACAGACGGTATGAGCGGCAGCGACGGCTCGATGGATCCGAATAACCCCTCGGCTGGCGGAGATGGCACAAACGGCGGCGATGGCTCCGATGGCGGAAACGGCGGGGACGGTGGCGACGCACCGCCAGTCCAGGTGCTGGCAACTCTTAGGGCAGGAAGCCATCCGCTGCTGCAGGCAGAAGTTTCCGCTGCAGCACATCATCGGTATTACCTGGTAGATCCGCAAGGCGGCTCACTGACTATTTTGGCCGACGGCGGATCTGGAGGGTCAGGCGGGAAGGGCGGCAGCGGAGGTCGAGGCGGTCCCGGAGGGATGGGGTCGCCGAGTGGTTCCAGCGGAATGGACGGCTCGAGCGGGCACGACGGCTCAGACGGGTCGGATGGCAGAGGCGGACTGATCACAGTCACCTACGACCCGCAAGTGCAGCCTTACTTATCGACGATCCGGCTCTCCAGCCAGAATGGGCCGCGTCCGGTGTATCAGGAGCAGCCGGTGGCACCGTTGTGGTGAGGGATCGCGGTTAAGGTAAGGGGCGAGGATTGACCGACAGGCCGGTTTCCCGTAGACTAGGAAATTGCGAGGGATGCGGTTGTGTCTGCATTCTGACCCGCATCATTTCTGCACATTTAAGGAACAGCAATGGCAAATCATGTATCGTCGCTGAAGCGCGCCCGGCAAACAGTCACCCGCACTGAAGTGAACCGCGCCAACCGTAGCCGCGTGCGCACCAGTCTTCGGGCTCTGCGCGAGGCACTGGCCAAGGGCGACGTGAAGGTCGCACAGGCGCAGTATCGCGAAACCGTCTCCACCCTGGACAAGGGTGTGCAGAAGGGGATTCTGCACGACAACACCGTTTCCCGCTATAAAAGCCGGCTGAACGCTCGGCTGAAGGCGCTGGTTCTGGCCAGGGCGTAAGCGGACGTCGACCGACAAATTGATATCAGCAAGAACAGCTGGGATTGCTCCCGGCTGTTCTTGCTTTTTGGGTCTGGATTCGAGCTGAACTATAGCAGAAAGAACGCGGATCCTTCGACTCCCCTCCGCTACGCTCTGTGTCGCTCAGGATCACAGTGTCTATTGGGAAGCCTGCTTCAACCCTTCAATTCAGCAACTCGAAGATACCGGCTGCGCCCATGCCGCCGCCTACGCACATGGTGACCATGCCATAGCGGACATTGCGGCGGTGCATCTCGTGGAGAAGCGTGGCGGTGAGTTTTGCGCCGGTGCAGCCTAGAGGATGGCCGAGGGCGATGGCGCCGCCGTTGACGTTGATGCGGTCGGGATCGATTTCGAAGCCGTTGCGCGCGAGTTCGCGGATGACGGCGAGCACCTGCGCGGCGAAGGCTTCATTGAGTTCGATTAGACCGATCTGGTCGATGGTGAGGCCGGCGCGCTTCAGCGCTTTGGGAATGGCGGTGACTGGACCGATGCCCATTTCTTCAGGCAGGCAGCCGGTGGCGGCATAGGCTACGAGGCGACCGAGTGGCTTGATGCCCAGTTCCTGCGCTCGGGCGGCATCCATCAAGACAACGGCGGCGGCGCCATCGGAGGTTTGCGAGGAGTTGCCCGCGGTGACGGTTCCCTGGGCAGCGAAAACGGGCTTGAGCTTGGCGAGGGCTTCGGCGGAAGTGTCGGCCCGCGGGCCTTCGTCGGCAGAGAAGGCTGATTCTGAGATTGACGGCTTGCCTGCTTTTGCGCTTGGAACCGCAGTGATGATCGTGACCGGAACGAGCTCGTCGACGAAGCGGCCGGCGGATTGCGCGGCTATGGCCTTCTGGTGGCTGCGGAGAGCGAAGGCGTCTTGATCTTCGCGAGAGACGTTGTAGTGGCGGGCGACGCGCTCGGCGGTGAGTCCCATGGTGAGCAGCGAGGCGGGATAGTGCTCTGCTAAGTAGGGATTGGGGCTGGGCTTGAGGCCGCCGAAAGGGAGGAGACTCATGGTCTCTGCGCCGCCGGCGATGACGACACGGTCGCCACCGGAGCGAATGCGCAGATCTGCGAGGGCAACGGCCTCGAGGCCCGAGGAACAAAGGCGGTTCACGGTAACGCCGGGAACATCGACCGGGAGACCGGCTCGGAGAGCAGCCCAGCGGGCGATATCCCAACCTTGTTCACCTTCCGGCTGGGCGCAACCCAGGATGACGTCGTCGACTTCGGCGCGATCGAGCGCGGGGATTTTATTCAATGCTGAACCAATGGCGAGTGCAGCCAGATCATCAGGGCGCGAGGTGGAAAGAGCGCCTTTGGGGGCGCGGCCTACTGGAGTACGCATGGCGCTGACGAGAACGGCTTCCGGCATGGGGAATGCTCCTTGACGATTTGTTCTAACAGATTGAGGTCGCTGGTTGCCAACGCCTGTGGTGCGAAGAAGCAGCAGCCAGTCATCTGGCGATCAATCACTGGAGACAATCCTACTGCGGGGATTTGGGCTGCGGGGGATTCGAGATTCCAGAAGCTACTGCGGCCTTTTTAGGTTCTGCCACGATGGGATCAGGCAGTTTCGGAGCGGTGGAACGCGCCGGAACAGCGGCGACGGCGGGCTTGGTTTTGGGGTCTGGGGCTTTGTCGGCGGAATGCTGCATGGTGGCTGCGGTGCCGGGCTTTTTGGATGTAACAGCGGGCGTGAGAGGCGCTGGTGATGCGGCGGCTTTTTCGAGGGAAGTAGTTGACTGATCGTCGCCGAGGAAGTGCTCGTCGTCCTTCCCAGCGATGGCTACTTTCATGACGTTCATCCAGATGGGGAGGGCGGCTTTGGCGCCGGTCTCCTTGTCGCCGAGGGACTCGCGACTGTCATAGCCAACCCAAACGCCGCAGGTGACAGAGGGAGAGAAGCCGAGGAACCATGCGTCAGTGTAGTCGCTGGTGGTTCCGGTTTTGCCGCCGAGAGGGTGATTGAGCTGTGAGGCTGCAGCACCGGTGCCGTGGGCGGTGACGGCGCGGAGGAGGATCATCATGGTGCGGGCGGTCTCTTGCGAGATGACTTCAGTGACAGCCGGCGGATCTTCCCAGAGGGTGATGCCGTCAGCGTTGGAGACTTTCCGGATAAGACGAGGGGCGACACGGATGCCGTCGTTGGGGAAGACGGCGTACGAGGCGACCTGCTCCTGCAAATTGATTTCGACCGCACCGATGGCGACGGGTAGATAGGGCGGGATATTGGATGTGACGCCGAAGCGGTGAGTAACGTCGATGACGTTGTGAATGCCGACGCGTGCGGCGAGCTTGAGAGCGGGAATGTTGCGCGACTCGGCAAAGGCATTGGTGAGGGTCATGGCGCCCTTGTAGTCGTTCTCGTAATTGTGCGGAGTGTATCCGCCGAAACTCACTGGACCATCGACGATGATGTCTGCGGGTTTTGCGCCAGCCTCGATGGCGGCAGTGTAGACGTAGGGCTTGAAGCTTGAACCGGTCTGGCGCTCGGACTGAGTGGCGCGATTGAAGACGGAGACGGCGTAGTCGCGGCCACCGACCATGGCGAGGACGTCGCCGGTGGAGTTGTCGATGGCCATGAGCGAGCCTTGGGCACCTGAATCCTGCTGCAGCGAGGCGCGATGTGCGGGGCCTTCAGTGTTTGCGGAGAACTGGACGTAGATGATGTCGCCGGGCTTGACGAGGGAATCGCCGAAGCGCTGGCCGGTCCATTGCCAGTCTTCAGGGAGAAGGACGATCTCAGAGTTCGGCTGGCCGGGTGGGCCGATGCGGGCGTGAATCTCAAGCGGCAGGACGCGGGTGACGATGGCGTGGACATAGCTGCCGGGTGGAGTTTTCATTGCCCAGTCGGGATGGCGGTAGTCGTCGATTGTGACATTGGCATCGAGGACGTTCTCGAGCTTGCCTGGGCCTTCGTGCCCGGGACCTTGGTGCCCCTTCCAGCCGTGTCTTCGTTCGTAGGCGGCTAGACCGTCGGCGACGGCGCGGTTGGCGGTTTGCTGAAGGTCGAGGTCTAGGGTGGTTTCGACTTTGAGGCCGGCTTCGTGGACTTCCTCGGTGCCGAAGCGCTTCTCAAGCTCGCGGCGGACTTCTTCCTGGAACCACGGCGCGACGGACATCTCCGGCTGGGCGATGTGGAGGCCGAGCGGAGCTTGGCGCGCCTGCTCCGCCTGCTGGTGGGTGATGACGCCGTCCGACTCCATTTCAGAGAGGACTAGGTTGCGGCGTCGGAGAGCTTTGTCGGGATTGAGCAAAGGTGAATAGGCGCTGGGCCCTTTGGGCAGGCCGGCGAGAAGAGCTGCCTCAGTGAGATTGAGGTCTTTGGCGTGTTTGGAGAAGAAGAACTGCGATGCGGCTTCAAAGCCGTACATGCCACTGCCAAGGTAGATCTGGTTTCCGTAGAGAGTGAAGATCTGCTCCTTGGTGAAGGCGCGCTCGATCTGGATGGCGAGATAAGCTTCCTGAACTTTGCGGGCGGCGGTACGCTCGGAAGAGAGAAAGAGGTTGCGCGCGAGCTGCATGGTGAGCGTGGAGGCGCCCTGAGCACGGCCGTGAGAGCGAATGTCGTGCCAGGCCGAGCCCGCTACGCGAAAGACATTGATGCCCCAGTGCGACTCGAAGGATTTGTCTTCAATCGAGATGACGGCCTGGCGGAGGATGGGGGCGAAGTCGTTGAAGCCGACGATTTCGCGGCGCTGGAGGGCGAAGGAGCCAAAGAGCTTGCCGTTGCGGTCGTAGAGATCCGTGGTGGTGGAGGGGCGAAAACGTTCGAGGTCGTTGATCTGGGGCAGATCGACGGAGTAGACGAGAGTGAGGCCGGCCAGAGAGCCAGTGATGATGGCGAGCGTGAGCAGGACCGCGAAGGTGAAGCGCCCGGCGAGCTTGCGGTGCCCCCGCACGCGGGCAGACGGAATCTGTTGCCTGCGGGGGCGAGTGAGGGGTCGCGGTTCTTGCGGCTGGGGGGTGGGAACAGCCAAGGGATTCAAGCCTCGAGCGCAAGCCTCCGGGTCGCTGGGAGAGAATGCTTCAGCTCAAGGCTAGCATTTCCCTGTTACGAAACGGTGTGCGGCGTGGCACAGGCGAACCTTGGGGGGCAAGGGCTGGCAGATTGCGGATGACAGTCGATAGCGATCCCCCGGCCTGGAATCCTCAGGATCGAAACCGGGGGAGTATGGCTAGCAGCCCTTTTTGGGTTTCTTGATTTCGACTTCGGTGGGTATCCAGTCTGAGAGGCGCTTGTCGTTGATTTCAGCGTCTCCCGGCCGCGGGGAGATTGATGAGCGAACCATCACTACGGTGGCCTTGATTTTTCCCTTCATGCAGTAGGTTCCGGCTAGCTGCGCGAGGCCCTTGTCGGCCTGTTCCATGTAGTCGGCGGGAAGGGTTCCCTCTTCGCCGGAGATATCGACGGGGGCCATGACGAACTGGTTGATGATCAGCTTGTCTGATTTCACGGCGGAAGAGTCGTAGCGGACGATGATGGTGACTCTCTTCTCCAGCGCGTTGGGGTTGGCCGTGAATTTGATGGCCGGAAGCGTGATGCCATCCGGGCTGGGTGCGGATTCCTTTGTGTCAAACGCTAGACGATAAGGAAATCCCTTCCATTTGGGCCCAACGGGAATGCCTTGGGATTTGTCGCCGCCGCTTTGGCAGCCGGTCAAAAATGCCAATCCACAGATCACGAGTAAGATGCTTTTTCTCACGCTGTCCCCCATTCGTCTGAAAATAACGGGCCATGATACCACTCCTGCGAGACCTTGCAATGTGACGGCACAGGCTCGGGTCACCTGCTGCGAAATGTTGGCCTGGAAGGGTGGACGGTTACCGGTAAACGGTCGCCAGGAGGGTTGCGAATTGTGCGAAATGTTGGCCTGGGTGGTTGCAGAAACTCGAGGGGTTAACCTTGTGGGCCTGCTGCGTTCGCAGATTGGCACCTGGAATAGTGCCGAATTAAGCAAAAGGGTTGCTGAGAATTGAACGGCGTTTTTGTGGAAGATGCTGAAATGACACGTAATGTGGGCGTAAGACTATGAAAACGTGAGGGTTTTCTATGTTTACGCTGACTGTGCAGATGCGCTTCAAGAATGGTTGTGAAGTCGGCGTGCGTTCCCATGTCCGATGAGAGGGATGTGGGTACTTGTGCAAGAGCGGCCTTACCCGGAGACCCGCTCATCGCCAAAAGCCGCGATGAACGCGGCACAGCTTCGATTCCTCTATTGAGTGGGCTGACCTGGCACCACAGTGTCAACTGACCCTTTTGGGGGAGAGGGCTATTAAGGAAATGCCAAAGTGCCGATAGGGAGAATACCCGGTCAGCTCGTCCGCCGGGAGAGCGGTTCTCTGTCTTGGCGCCTGTTTACGTGGCGAGTTTCAGTCGGGCGTCTCGATGCGTCTTTGTATCGATGTGGAGTAAGTCTTCCAGGCGATCGGATAGGGCTGACTGAATGCCTCAAGAACAATGGCGACGTCGCAGTGACCACAATGCACGACGATTCGTAAGCGATTGCTGAAGAGGCCTGTTCGATGCCTTGGAAACGATTGGAGTCTAAAGATGCTTCTCACCGATGTTGCTAAAGCCGAGTCGATAGCGGACTTGGCCATTGCAACATTGCACAAGCTCGACCTGCCCCCTACACCCGCGAACTATGCGATCTGGTATGAGTATCACGCGGGTTTGAGTCCCAATCTGCAGCGGACCATCGATGTCATTCTCTCGAACAACGCAAGGTTCGATGAGGGCACGCTGGAGGATCTCTATTCAACGTTCTTTTCCTCCGCGAAAGAGGCGCAGGCTGTCCGTCAGACTTCGCTCCATGCGCTGGAGACCCTGCAGGAAATTGTTGAGATTGCCGAGGTGGCGCGCGACGACGCGCATGCGGCCAGCGCGGGCGCTCATCAGTTCGGCGCAGCCCTGGACGGCTTTGCCTCGGGCGACCTGGGCGCGAGCCTGGACAATCTAAAAGAGCTCATCGAGAGCCTGGTGCAGGAGAGCAAGAGGATGGCGGGCCGAAGCGAGTACGTGGGGCTGCGTATGCGCGAATCGGCCGAAAAAATTGAGGAACTGGAACGCAATCTGGATGTTGCGATCCGGGATGCCGCGATGGACAGCTTGACCGGAGTCGGAAATCGGAAGTCCTTCGACGCAGCCATGCGCAGGCTGGCCGGCGAGGCGATGAACAGCGGCGACGAACTGGCACTACTGATGATCGACATCGATCACTTCAAGAAGGTGAACGATACGTGGGGACATCAGACCGGCGATGCTGTACTTCACTACCTTGCCAGGACCGTGCAGAAAGCGGTGCGCGGCGAGGATCACGTTGCGCGCTACGGGGGCGAGGAATTTGCCGTCATTTTGCCGCGCACCGATGCACGGTCCGCGGCGATTGTGGCAGAAAACATTCGCCATGCGCTGGCGCGCGGCCCCCTGGTACTCGATGTCACTCCGCCGATGACGCCCATTACTGTCTCAATCGGAGTGGCATGCTATGAGCATGGAGACCCACTGCCAGAGTGGGTAGAGAGGTGCGACGCAGCGCTCTATCAGGCAAAGAAGGAAGGTAGGAATCGTGTTGAACTCGACCGAGTGCGCAGCTAGCCAATCGCCGGTTTCAGATTTGGCAACTTCAGATCTGGCGTCCAGGTCGTGCTTGATCGCCGACGATTCGCCGATGGTGAGGAGAATTGCGCGAAAAGCGCTGACGAGCCTGGGACTGGAAATTGACGAGGCCGAAAATGGCCAGATCGCTTTGGAAAAGTGCTTGAACCGGATGCCTGATATCGTGCTGCTGGATTGGAACATGCCGGAGATGGACGGATTGGAATTCCTCATAGCACTGCGCCAGACGGACGGAGGCAAGGAGCCGACGGTGGTGTTTTGCACGACCGAAACCGATGTTGACCACATTCAGAAGGCGATTGCGTGTGGCGCGGACGAGTATGTGATGAAGCCATTCGATCGGGAGTCTCTGTGTGCGAAGGTGACTTCAGCTTTTCAGCGGAGATAGGTTGCTGGAAGCAAAGCAAGGTGCTCAAAGGCGAGACATCCTGGGGATCCGACATTTGTAGGGGATTTCACTTTTCTTCATCGGCATGCGGGTCCACCGGTCTAAAACGTAAATGTTCCGGCAATTGGTTGCCTCGCCGGAATGCTGTCCACTTGGATTCGATTTGTACTGTACCCACCATTCCCGTTGCGTAGTGGCGGAAGCTTGACCACGGCCACTGTTCTGCTTTCTCGACCAAGCCACGCTTGACAGGGTTCCGGTGGATGTAGCGGATAACCTTGGACCGGGCCGCATCGCCGCGGACGCTGCTGTCGTGATAGCGGGCCTGCCAGAACTTCTCGCGCCGGCCTCTCAGCTTGCGCGAAGTGATCTGTTTAACAGCTTTGAGAAGCTGGGCCAGCAGAATCGATTGCGGCTCATTGATCAGCAGATGGACGTGCTCCGGCATCAGCACGTATGCGTAAACGCTTGCCTGATGACGCACGCGCGTCGCTTCCAGTACGGCCTCGACCGTCTCTCTGGCGCCCCGCGCTTCAAGCAGCGGTAGACGGTGAAAGCAACTGAAGGTGATGAAGTGCAGAGCCTCCGCTTTTTGAAACCTCTTCAAGCCGCTCGGCATGGCCTATCCTCGTCAGGACACGATTCTATCGCGACGCCCGCTCATTGCGAAAAGGTCGCGATGCACGGGTCACCTGCCCGGTGGAGTCGGGGAAGATTGGTGCAGGGCGGGGTTGAGTCGAATCCGATGAGGCGGGTGTTTACGGATTGCTTCCCACCCATCGCAAAGTGCGCGATGGATGGGGCACTTGGTCAATTCAGGGGGTGATGACCGGGCCACCTGCCCGTCGGTAGCAACTGAAGGTGATGAAGAGAAGAGCCTCGGCCTTCTGGAACCGTTTCAAACCGGAGGGCATAACTTCATCTTAGACTTGAACCTCCCACTCATCACGATAATGCCGTGATGAATGGGGCACAGCGGTTCATCTCTTATCGCGGTTTTCCGTGAAAGGATGACTGGGCCACGCATTATAAAAGGGCGCCCCATTCCTGTAAGCTGCGGTTGCTGTGCTGAGCAGACAACCAAAGCCAACAGGGAGGAACACCCAGATGAATAGTGTGCGATATGTCGGGCTCGATGTCCAC
>JBAWCO010000466.1:0-12786 GCA_049590315.1 Occallatibacter sp.
ATCCAGCGCGGCCTCAAGAATAACCTTGGCGTGATTCTGAGCCGCACGCAGACTCAGGCGGCGCGCGGGCAAAGACTGAGCGAATTGCAATCGCTGCTGCCAAGCTTGGACGCGAGCGCCAAGGAGACCGTGATGCAGACGGATCTAGCTGCACAGGGGTTGCGCTTTCCCGGATTCCCTACTGTGATTGGCCCATTCGGATTCACGGATGTGCGGGCCTCGCTGAGTTGGTCGCTGGTCAATGTGCAATCTCTGCGCAACTACCTGGCCGCGCGGCACAACTTTACTGCGGCACAGCTTTCAGCGGACGACGCTCGGGATTTGGTGGTGCTGACCGTTGGCAATGCCTATCTTCTGGTGGTGGCCGACGAGAGCCAGGTGAGCAGCGTGGAAGCGCAAGTGGCCACTGCAAAGATTTCGCTGGACCAGGCTGTCGCCAATCACCAGGCGGGTACTGCACCGCTGCTCGATGAACTGCGTTCACGCGTGGATTACCAGACTCTGGATCAGCAGTTGATTGTGGCGAAAAATGCTCTGGAAAAAGACAAGCTGGCGCTGGCTCGGACCATCGGCCTCCCGTTGGCACAGAGCTTTACGGTGACCGACAAGGTTCCCTACGCGGCCTTTGACCAACTGGACGTCGAGGCGACGATTCGACAAGCCCAGGCAAACCGTAAAGACCTTGCAGCGATGGTGGAGCAAACCAAGGCAGCCGAAGAACAGCGGAAAGCGGCAACTGCGGACCGTTTCCCCACGCTGAAGTTTGATGGAGACTATGGCGATATCGGTCCAACGCTGGCGCATTCTCATGGAACAGAGGATGTGACAGGCGCGCTGAGCGTGCCGGTGTTCAAGGAATTCGCCTTGCGCGGCGAGGCGCAGCAGGCGCAGGCGCAACTGGATACGCAGAGCGCTCAGTTGAGCGACAAGAGAGCGCAGATAAATGCCGATGTGCGCGATGCTCTGCTGGATATTGCCTCGACGCAGAAGCTGGTCGAGGTTGCAAAATCGAACGTGGCGCTGGCCGGCGAGGCGCTCAGCGAAGCGCAGCAGCGCTATGCAAACGGAGTCAGCGACAACTTGCCGGTGAGTCAGGCCGAGCAGAGCCTGGCGCAGGCCAATGATCAGTATGTAACCAGCCTCTATCGGCACAATGTGGCCAAGCTGAGTCTGGCGCGGGCCCTGGGAGCGGGGCAGAGTTACAAGAACTATCTGGGAGGAAAGTAAACGTGGCGGACCAAACACCAACACCGAGCCCACAGGCGGCTCCAGAGACGGAAATCGAGCAGCCGAAGTCGCGACGCAGAGGCATCATCGTGGTCGTGCTCGCCGTGCTCCTGGTGGCCGCGGTCGCACTGTGGTGGCACTCCACCTTCACTGAAGATACCGACGACGCGCAGGTCAACGGACACCTCATCCAGGTGAGTTCGCGCATCAGCGGGCAAGTGCTGAAAGTAGACGTGGAAGAGAACCAAGTGGTGAAAGCCGGCGACACCATTGCCGAACTTGACCCAGCCGACTACAACGTCGCCGTGGAGAACGCAGAAGCCGCTCTGGCCAGCGCGGAAGCCAATGCCGCTGCCGCCAGTGTGAACGTGCCCATCACTTCAATCAACACAGGCAGCAATTTGAGTTCGGCCGGAGCGGATGTGAGCGGTGCTCATTCGAGCGTAGAGCAGGCGCAACAGCAGTTGGAGGCAGCACACGCGCGCGTGACGCAGGCCGAGGCCAATAACGTCAAAGCCCAGGCCGATCTTGAGCGTTATAAGCCGCTGGTTGAAAAGGACGTCATCAGCAAGCAGCAGTTTGACGCAGCTGTGGCAGCAGCAGCAGCGGACCAGGCGGCCGTGGCCGATGCTCGCGCTACTGAGAGAGCGGCTCAGGATGCAATCAGAGTCGCCCGGCAGCGGGAGTCGCAGGCGCAGGCAGCGTTTAAATATGCGGAGACCGGGCCGCAGCAGGTAGCGGCCCAGACCGCGCGCGCCAAGCAGGCCCAAGCCCAGGTGGCGCAGGCAAAGGCGCAACTTGATCAGGCCGAACTGAACCTCAGCTATACCAAGATTGTCGCTCCGGCCGCGGGAATCATCACGCGCAAAAGTGTCGAGGTCAACCAGAACGTGGGAGTCGGCCAGAACCTTCTGACCCTGGTTTCTCTTGAAGATATCTGGGTGACGGCGAACTTCAAGGAGACCCAGTTGAGACTCATGACCGCGGGGCAGCCAGTGGAGATTGCAGTCGATGCCACGGGCAAGAAGTACCACGGCAAAGTAACCCAGATTGGCGGGGCGACGGGATCCGTGCTGAGCCTGTTTCCGCCGGAGAATGCGACAGGGAATTACGTCAAGGTGGTGCAGCGCGTTCCAGTGCGCATCGACTTCAGCGATCTGAAAAATGAAGACCCGAATCACCTGCTGAGGCCGGGGTTATCGGTTGAGCCAACGGTGAGGGTAAAGAACTAATTCCGGTCGTCACCGTGAAGTCGATCGCTCTTAGAGGCTGGCGTCGAGTCCTCACATCGGTGTTCTATCGTGCGCCATCTGACGAAGCTGTCGTCGGACGCGGCGAATAGAGTCTCGCGAGCGGTTTGACGGGGGTCTCCAGCTTCTTCGCCCACTTGCAACCAAAATCATCGCCCGCAGCGCAGGCCTTGCTGTAAAGCACCCCAGCTTTCTTGTCGTTTACAGGCACGCCTTTCCCGTCATGATAGATGCCTGCGAGCGTATCGCAGCCTTCAAAGTCGGCTAAATCGCAGGCTCTACCCAGCAAAGCAATCGACTTTGGGTTGTCACGCGTAGCACCATTTCCAAGCAGGTACTTGAGTCCAAGCTTTCTGCAGGCAGGCCCAAACGAGCCGTCGCAGGCTTTGGAGTAGTAGGTCACCGCTTTTTCGTCTCCATCGGAAACCGTGTTGGTCTGCTCGTACCATTGGGCAAGACCGGCGCAAGCTTTGGCATCGCCTCCATCGCAGGCCTTTGACGTATTCGCTACCGGCGGTGTTGTTTTGCTGAAACCAGCGGTCCATATCGCGAATCCCAACGCGGCGACTGTGAACAAAGCGGCGCCCACCTTCAAGACAACGCCATATTTGTTGGGCGGTGGGTCGTCGTCCTCATCTCCCTGCACGTAGTAGGCATAAGGGGCGGAAGGAGAGTCGCTCAAAAGCCCAGTGAATTCCTCCGTCTGCGTTGGCTCACTCTCTGTCTCGCCGGGTTCGTCGACGGGAACGAAGGCATGAGATGGTTCCACCTCTGGAGGAAGTATCTCCGGGCTTGCGTTGGCCGGGTTCACCTCGCCGAGGGGGCTTGCCGGTTCGGCGACCTGCATCTCCGCGGCGATCTTGGGTGTGTTCTCTGGGCGAAGGTTACGAGTCACCCCTGTTGCAACCCAGTCCTTCGGGTGGACCTCGTTGCGAACAGAAGGAGGGACGTAGGCAGTCGGCGATTCCGGAACGCTGTCGGGCCCCCATTCCGTGGCCTTATTCACACCACCCAACTGCGATTGCGATTCCGTAGCTTTTTTCGGTCCATTTCCCGGACCCATGTCTGGGCTCACCCTGCGGAGCCAATCGGGCAAGTCGGCAAGGCTCTGTGGGGGGGTGTCCGCGTTCCTTGTGGTGTCAGCACGTCCGATGAAACGCGGCGATGCAGAAATGCCCGAGGACCCCGCTGCGGTGCCTCCGCCTGCGTAATCGCGGGGAGAAAAGCCCGAAAAATCCTCTGAACCTCTAGGTTTGAATAGACTGTCGCTTCCCCGCTCCAGACCACTCGCGACCGCTGGTTGCTTGGCAGCTTCATTCGGAAGTGCGCGGACTCCACCTCCTCTACCGGGAAATCCGGTGAAGAGTTCCGGGGGGGCGGAATGGGGCACAGCAGTGTTTACTGGTCGCTGTCTTATGTCCGGCGGCGTACTTTTGCGATCGGAGAAAATCGTCGATTCGGGAGGTTCCTTTGTCTGTACCGGGGCGTTGTCTCTCGCGGGAACTCTGCTGGAAAACTGTGAGAACGCGGCATCGTCACGGGGGGCTACTTTGAAGTCCTGCGGTGTGTCTTTGCGGCCGGAGAAAACCGGTGGCTCGGGAATTCGTGTCGGCTGTACCGGAACGTAGTCTCTCGTGGGAACTCGGCTGGAGAATTGCGGGGCCGCGCTAACGCCGCCGGACTCGTCTTTGCTGTCCTGCGATGTGTCCTTACTCGGAAAGTAACTCTGTCGATCGGGAACTACACTGGGCATTGCCTCGTTCTTGCTTCTTGACAGAATCCTGGTTAGGAAATTCGGAAGTTCGGGAGCGGCTTCCGGCTCTTCTCCGGCATCCTCCTCCTGATCTCTGCCCTCGTAGAGGCCCTGTGGTTCGAAAGCCTGAGCACGCCACACCCGATCCTGGGCGCTTACGGGATCCAGGCTGAATGAAGTCGGAAGCTCGGTCTGTCTGCTGTTGTTTTCTTCGTCGTCCGCTTCCCTCATCCTGCTGCCAAAATAACTCTCCTGTTTGAGGATCTCTGCGGCGAATTCTTCGTCGCTCAGGTAGATGTCCTCCTGGCTGGCAGGACTTTGTTGTTCGGCGAACACGGCATCGTCATCTTCGAGGATCTCAGGCGGCAGTTCGTCCTGCTCAAAAGCTTCGACGACGATCGGAGGAGGCTCAATGACGGCTGGACGAGTGGCGACGACAGGAGGCCGAGTCACAGCCGGAGGCGTCGCAATGAATGCGGAAGGAGTTTCCGCCGCTGTCGGTGCGGGTATTGCAACAACGGGAGGAGCAGCAATGACGGCGGGAGGCGGTTCGACGACAGGAGGAGGCGCTGTTACAGCCGGGGGCGCTGCGGCGGCGACGGACGGGGGCCATGCAACTGCCGGCGGAAGTTCTGCAACAACAGGAGCAGCCGCGATCACAGCGGGAGGTGGTTCGACGATGGCGGGGGACGATGCTATAACCGCCGGAGGCGTCGCGATGGCAACAGGAGGAGGCTCCGTGACTGCCGGCAGAAGTTCTGTAACAACAGGAGCAGCCGCGATGACAGCGGGAGGTGGTTCGACGACAACTGGGGACGATTCGATAATCGCCGGAGGCGTCGCGATGGTAACGGGAGGAGGCTCCGTGACTGCCGGCGGAGGTTCTGTAACAACGGGAGCGACCGCGATCACAGCGGGAGGTAGTTCGACGACTGCTGGGGAAGAATCTATAGCGACGGGAGAAGTCTCGACGACAGACGGAGGAGCCACGACTACCGCAGCAGAACGTACTTGAACGGCCGCAGGAGTCTCGATACTCACACGCGGAAGTTTTGTAACGGCGAGAGAAGGTTCTAGAACATCAGCAGGATCCTCGATGACGGCGTGACGAGACACCGTAACTGCTCTAGGGCTCGCAATGACCGCCGGAGGAGTTTCGATCACTGGAGAACCGAACTGAATACCGTCAAGCTGCCGCAACACCTCAGCGGAGTCTCTGGGACGATCTTGCGGTTTCTTTGCCAGAAGGCTCAGAACCAAGCGATCCAGGCCATTCTGTTTGGCGAGTTCAGGACGCAATTCGCTGGGCCGTCGGGGTACTGGACTCACATGATGCATCGCCCAATCTTCGAAGTCCTTGGCCTGGAAGAGCGCCTCGCCGGTCAGCATCTCGAAAAGAATTGCTCCAAGAGCGTAGAGGTCGGTGCGGCCATCCAGTTCAGCGGGCTTTGATTCAAGCCATTGCTCCGGCGCAGCGTACGACGATATGAGCACAGATCGGCCAGAAGAGTGTCCAGGGCCTGTCCCATTCGTCTTGATAACCCCTATCCCGAAGTTGGCGATCTTGGGCGCCAGCGTCGGGCCGTCCCGCGCTATGAGAATATTCTCTGGCCTGAGGTCCAGGTGGAACACCTTCGCCGCATGCGCTGCGCCCAGGCCCTCCGCAATACAACGAGCAAGGGCGAACGCCAGCCCCACATCGAAAGGCCCCGGAGCCATATTCATCAGTTCTCGCAGGGTGGGCCCATCGACATAATCCATTGCGAAAAACAGGGAGCCGTCTTCAGCGGTCTCGAGAACTCCCGTGCTGATAATGCTTCTCTGCTCAATTTGCGCCAGCGTCCGCGCCGTTCGCTGGTAGCGGCTCATAAATGCGACGTTCCGGCTCAACTCAGCGGTAAGGAATCGGAGCGCCCGCGGCTCGTCGGTCTGCTCGTTCGCTGCCAGGTAAACCGAGCCGGCTGCGCCTTGGCCTAGCTTGCGGAAGATGCGGTAGGAATTCGCGACGAGGAGGCCGGGCCGCAGGTCGCGCATCTCACTTAACAGCTCCGCATGTATGGGACATGTGGCGGCGTCGTTGGGATAGCCTGTGTCGCACTGGGGGCAGAACTTCATGCGGTTCCCTTAGGTGTATCAGTGGACTTCAAGGTACCTGTATTGTTTCAGTCAACGGGCGGAAGTGCAATGGGGGTACCGGGTTGCAAGGTCGTGAAGCACTATGAATGCAGAGCCAAAAGGCCTTACGTCACCTGCGCCACGTTCAACACCGTATAGACTGATTGAAACACCAAGATGAAGGATTCGATCCACGTTTCGAAAGAGAATTATCTGAAAGCGATTCTGGAGGCTGAGGCCGAAGGACGCGAGGTAATTCCAGCCTTGCTCGCACATTGGCTTGAAGTTTCTGCGCCTGCCGTGACCATGGCGCTCAAGCGGTTGAAGCGCGACGGCTTTGTGGAGGTGGGTGCGGACGGCATCGTGCGGCTAACGGCCGCTGGACGCGAGACGGCTTATCACACGGCGCTGCGTCACCACCTGATCGAACGAATGCTCAGCGAGATCTTCGGCATGGAGTGGTACGAGATTCACGAAGAGGCCGAACGTCTGGAGCATGCGGTTTCACCGGAGTTTGAAGCCAAACTGAAAGAGAAGCTGGGAGAAGGCGGTGCGTGCCCACATGGCAATGCCGTGCTGCCCGAGAGTCCGGCCGCGCGAAAGCGTCGCGGTGAAGTGCCGCTCTCGGAAGCGCGGGAGGGTCAAAGCTACACGGTGGCCAGCCTGCACGAGAGGGACCCTAAACTCCTTCTCTTTCTGCACAAGACCGGGATTGGTCCAAGCCAGAAACTGAAGGTCTTGAGCCAGAACTACGATCAAACTGTTTCGATTGAGATAGATACTGGAAAATCCATGCAGAATTCAATTTTGGGCCGTTCGGCGGCAGAGGCGGTGTGGTTGCGTAACGCATTTTCATCATAATTAAACATAAGAAAATTACTTAACTATAATTAACAACTTGTGGCATACTTGGGTTGAGAGAGCCATTTCGGCTTTTCCCCTCGGGAACCATGTCGACAGAAATTTATTCCAACATTTCGCTGCCTGAGCCTTCTTTGCCGGAGGTGCATTCAAGCGTGGGCGTCTCCCGCTCGCCCATCCGCTGGCGACGGCTGCTGGGGTTTCTGGGGCCAGGGTTTCTCATCTCGGTCGGCTACATGGACCCCGGCAACTGGGCCACAGATATTGCCGGCGGGTCGCAGTTCGGTTACACCCTGCTCTCGGTCATCATGATCTCAAACCTGATGGCGATCCTTCTGCAGAGCCTGAGCCTTAAGCTCGGCGTCGCGACGGAGCGCGATCTTGCCCAGCTTTGTCGCGAGAGCTATGGCCGCTGGGTGAGCTTCGGTTTGTGGATAGGCGCGGAAATTGCAATCGCCGCATGCGACCTGGCCGAGGTAATCGGCTCGGCGATTGCGCTGAATCTGTTGTTTCACATTCCGCTGTTTTACGGCGTGCTGATCACCGGGCTTGACGTGCTGCTGATTTTGCTTCTGCAGCGCTGGGGTTTCCGCTGGGTCGAGGCGCTGGTGATCGCGTTGATCGGAACCATCATCGCCATGTTTGGCGTGCAGTTATTTCTTTCGCGTCCGGAATACGGTCCCGCGTTGTATAACCTGTTCATTCCTTCCACGTCGATCATCACCAATCCCACCATGCTCTACATTGCCATCGGCATGCTGGGTGCAACGGTCATGCCGCACAATCTCTATCTGCATTCGTCGATTGTGCAGAGCCGGCGATACAAGCGCACACCCGAGGGCAAGCGCGAAGCCATCTTCATGGCGAATATCGACTCGGCGTTGGCGTTGACGGTGGCGCTGTTTGTGAACGCGGCAATCGTGGTGGTGGCGGCTGCGGTGTTCTATCGCAGCGGCCATTTTGAAGTCGCGGCGATTGAGGACGCATATAAGCTCCTGAGTCCGCTTGTAGGTACAGCCGGGGCCAGCACGCTGTTTGCTGTTGCGCTGTTGGCAAGCGGGCAGAATTCGTCCATCACCGGTACGCTGGCAGGCCAGGTGGTGATGGAGGGCTTCATCCACATCAAGCTCTCGCCCTGGCTGAGGCGGATGATTACGCGCTCGCTTGCGATTATCCCCACCATCATCGTGGTCGCGATCACTGGCGAGCGAGGCACGGAAAAACTGCTGCTGCTGAGCCAGGTAATTCTGAGCCTGCAACTCAGTTTCGCAGTGGTCCCGCTGGTCATGTTCACAAGCAGCCGGAAAAAGATGGGTGAGTTTGTAAACGGGCCATGGCTTCAGGGTCTTTCCTGGTTTGTGGCCGTGCTCATCGCGGGCCTGAACGCGTGGTTCCTCGTACTGATGTTCCGCTAAGTTTTCCGATCGGCATTCGAATGAATGCGCTTCGTAGAGAACGGTCAGTTCCTAATTGAGTTGCAAAGACGTCAATGGAGAACAGCCAATCACTGACGGCGGGTATAAGAACCCGTTACCATAAATGCCATGCACGTTCTTTCCACTGAGGAGATGCAGACTTGCGACCGATTGACGAGCGAGCGATTCCGCGTGCCGTCAATTGAGTTGATGCGATCGGCCGCAAATGCTGTGGCCAAGTTCGTGCGAGAGCAATTTCCGCGAGCGAAACGGGTAACTGTCTTGTGCGGTCGCGGCAACAACGGCGGCGACGGATTAATGACTGCGAAGCTGTTGACCGATGCCGGCCTCGATGTGACGACGCTTCTGCTTGGGTCGCCGTCGAGCCTGATAGGAGATGCGGCGCAGGCATGGACAGAACTTGCCAACGCAACGACCGGATCCTATTCCGTCGTTGAGATCGCAGTAGATCTGGCGCAGCATCAGAATGCGCTCGAAGCCGATCTGATTCTCGATGCGATATTGGGCACAGGCTTCAGGCCGCCGATGCGACCGTTGGCGTTGGCCGCGCTGGAATGGCTGAAGGGCAGCAAGGCCCCTGTGCTGGCAGTGGATCTGCCTTCAGGCTGGCCGGCGGATTCGACTGAGGCCACGGTGACCGGTCCGGTATTTCCAGCAGATGCCGTCATAACATTTACTGCACCGAAGCCTGCGCATGTTTTCGGACAGTTGACCCGGCGCTGGGATCAGCCGATAGTAGTTGCGCCGATTGGATCGCCAGAAGAAGCGATTGTTTCAGAGTTAGGACTGCACTGGGCCGGGTCGGCAATAGCGATGGTACAGGCGCCGAGAGCCGCCGGGGCGAACAAGGGCAACTTCGGCCATGTGCTGGTGGTGGGCGGATGCTTCGGGACAGCGGGCGGCAAATCCGGCGCGCCGTCCATGACGTCCCTGGCCGCGTTGCGTTCCGGTGCGGGCTTGGTGACCGCAGCCGTTCCAGCGCCGGCGCTCGCAGTGGTGGCCGCCGTCGCGCCGGAGCTGATGCTGTGGCCGTTGGCAGTCGGCCCGGCAGGCGCAATCTCCAAGGCCAGCCTCACTCACGAAGCACTCTCGGAGCTGTTGGCCGGCAAGACGGTACTGGCAATCGGACCTGGAATGGGCCAGGCGCCGGAAACGGCCGAGTTTGTCGCAATGCTTCTTTTCACCACCACAATTCCCGTCGTGATTGACGCGGATGCCTTGAATATTCTGTCTGCCAAACCGGAATTGCTGGCCAGTCTCGCGAAAGCTCAGACCGGGCGAACGATAGTACTGACCCCGCATCCCGGAGAGATGGCCAGGCTCGCTGGCATCTCAGTGAAAGAGGTGCAGGCCGACCGTCTCGGTGTTGCGCGTCAGTTTGCACAGCGCTTCGGCGTGACGCTGGTGCTCAAGGGAGCGCGAACGTTGATTGCGCATCCCGATGGGCGCGTAGCCGTGAACACAACCGGCAATCCAGGAATGGCCAAAGGCGGCAGCGGCGACTTGCTCACCGGCCTGGTGGCAGGGCTGCTCGCGCAGTATTCCGCCGATCCGGCGCAGGCCGTCGAGGCGGCAGTCTATCTCCACGGACTAGCCTCCGACCTGGCGGTAAAAGTGGGCGACGAGCACACTTTGCTGACCACAGACAGTCTTCAACAACTTTCGCGGGCTTTTCGCTTTGAATCGCGCGGCCCAAACGGGTATGTTTGGTTGCAGGGGCAGCCACTGAAATCTTTGCACGCAATAGTCCCTCATGAGGCCCAGGAATGACGAAAGACGCACCCACCGCTGAAGGCAGGATGCACGAGTTCACCACGCATAGCGGGGCCGATACGATCGATGTGGGCCGCAAATTGGCAAAGCTGCTGAGGCCGCCGCAATTGCTGATTCTGCGCGGAGACCTGGGCACTGGCAAGACCACGCTGGTGAAGGGCATTGCGCAGGCACTGGACGCGGCCGAAGCCGACGAGGTGACCAGCCCGACGTTCACCTTGGTCCACGAGTACGACGGCACTCAGCACGGCAAGCCGGTCAAGTTGTTTCACCTCGATGTCTACCGTTTGGAGGGCGAGCGGCAACTGGAGACGCTGGGTCTGGACGAGTTGCTGACCCCTGATGCGCTGGTGCTGGTGGAATGGGGAGAGAAATTCAAGAGCATCCGAAAGAAATCTACGGGCGAGATCGCGATTTCATCCGAGGGCGGCGACGCGCGAAAGATTACGGTTACGGTGAAGGAATAAGGTTATAGCTACAAAAGGCGGCTTTCGCTGGGCATATTTTACGTAATTTGCCGTCCCATACACATTTCGGCAAATGCGAGCTTTCCAATAAGTCTTTATTGATGAATAATCTAGCGTTTCCGTGCAGGCGTACAGCGGCTATTGCGATGTTCCGGACGGTTCGCATAGGTTTACCTGCCTGTGTGTTTGGTGAGCGCACCTGACTCTGAATTTCAGTGCGCGCCAGAGGAGGGAAGCAATGGGCAAATCGGCAGCGGTAGCTTGATCGCGGTCATTCTAGATTCCAACCCCAGCGGTCGAATTAAATGGGGAATCTGCGGGAATGCAGTTTTGAAAGAAAACTATATACTTTACGCAAATAGTTAATTTACATATACTTTCTTGCGAGTTAGATCTGTCGGATAGATCCAACGCTGTGCCCGAGCTTCAAAATTAGGCGAGATATCCTTCGTGCCATAATTTTTACCCTGACGCAACTTGCGCCAAGTAGCATAATAAAGTCATGGTAAGGAAAGCACATGAAGGTTCGCTTTCGCAGTCAGCGGCAGTTCAAAAGATTCCGTTGGCTTGCACCGACGAACTGGCCGCAGTTGAGTTTCTGGAGCATCAGCGTTGGGGCGCAAGTCCCTGGTGCGCGCGCTGCGGCGGCGCTAACGTATACAAGATGATGGATGCCAAGACGGGCGAACGGAACGGACGCTATTTGTGGCGCTGCCGGGAATGCAGGCAGCAGTACACGGTCCGTATCGGCACCGTGTTTGAGGAGTCGCGTATCGAACTTCGGCATTGGTGCTACACGTTCTGGAAAGCGGCCACAGCAAAGGGAGGCGTTTCGGCTCTCGAAATCAAAGAGCACTGCCAAATCAGCTACAAGTCGGCCCTGTTCCTTATGACCCGCATTCATTTTGCGATGTCTCCAGACGACGATGCGGCACCGCTGACGACGCTTTGGGATGCGATGAGACGCACATTGGACCGCGTAGGCCGGCTCATGCACAGACAGCCGACGAGCTAAGAAGGGAGCGGCTCAAATGGCAGCGAAGAATGCAGCGGAAGGAACACCGGCCATGAGAGCCGGGGCAAAGCGCGGTCCGAAGCCGAACGTGCTGAAAATCTATACACGATGGCAGGATGCTGTGAAGCAATCTCTTCAAAAAAAGAAGCCTTCATAAATACGCCAAATTGGAACATTACCAAAGTCATTGCCAAATGGGGCGGCGTACTCGGTGCCTGCTACGATGATGGGGTTAGCGGCGACGAACGGAGTACCCATGCCATCTGCTTGCTCGTTCCACAGCAGTCAACCCCCTTCCAGGGAATTCCGCTCTTCAAACATAGGCATCTACGCGATCGGCCTGATTCTATTTATCTCCGTTGGGCTGGCTGGCTGTGTCAAGCCGCTTTCGCCGGCACTAGCGATCACGTCCTTTTCTGCAAATCCAACCACCATCGTCTCAAGCGCAAGCAGCACGCTGAGTTGGACGACCACAGGGGCGACGAGCATCTCCATCACGCCGGGGACATTCACGTCGACATCGGCGAGCGGCTCGACAACCGTGAGTCCCACGGCAACCACCACCTACACGCTGACTGCGACCAAAGGCTCAGTCTCAGTCATGTCTACGCTGACAGTCACCGTGACCCCCCTCAGCCAGCCAACGATCAGCTCGTTTACCGCGAGCCCCACAAGCATCAATTCAGGTTCAAGCAGCACGCTGAGTTGGGTAACGACCGGGGCGACGAGCATCGCCATCACGCCAGGGACGTTCACGTCGACGTCAGCGAGCGGTTCAACAACTGTGAGCCCAACGGCGACGACGACGTATACGCTGACCGCGACCAATGCCGCCGGGTCAACGACGTCGACGGCAATCGTCACGGTGACAGTAGCGGGGAACAAGCCA
>JBAWCO010000467.1:0-6223 GCA_049590315.1 Occallatibacter sp.
CTGGTTGGTTCTGGAGCACGTCGGTGGCGAAATGCCGGATATCCGAGCGGCTGCACTGGTGGCGAAAGAGATTCGAGATACCTTGCTCTCCGGTTATAGCAAGATCAAGATGGAAGACCGCATACCAGAACTCGTCAGCGGGCATTTGCCAGACGGGAGTCCTACGCGGAAACCTCATCTGGCCATCGTGCCTTTAGCGTTTGCAGGTAACAATACCTACGCGGATGGACACGTTCTCGGCTTCGCTCTCGTACCTCCCCGAAACAGCGGCCTCTTTACTGATGGAGACTTCCTGCGTGCCGCGCGCTCCATCGCCCCATTCGATGCCGTTCAACAGCGACGAACGCTGCAAGAGACGATACGGCTGCGTAGTTTCGGTTTGAAGCTCGCCCCGACGCTCGATCCCGGCAGGCGGTCGTTGGATTCGACCGCGTATACGAAAGCGGCATCCACCTTTGGCACGGTAACGCCTGTCGTGCTGGACCGCCATCTCAAAGAAAAGGGCGAGGCGCGGCAGAAAGAGGTCATTGCTCAGATTAAGTCCGCTTGCGTGAACATCGGCCTTCCTGAGCCCTACGCCGTCATTCCCGACAAGCATTCCGCCATTGAAGGTGTGCCGTCGGCACAACCGTCGGGTAATTCGCCGGAATGGATGCGTTGGCGGCTCCCAGTCTCGTTAGCAAGCCGTCCTCTGATCCATGCCGTAATTCATTTCTCTCAGCCAGTGGAAGGTCCGATCATTCTGGGGGCTGGACGATTCGTAGGTCTGGGACTGTGCCGTCCGATCGCTTCTGCGGAGAATACGGCATGACACAAGATTTGACAGTCGCCGACTTCTCTCGCTTTTTTGAGGAGATTCATGGGCATCTACCCTTTCCTTGGCAAATACGTCTTATCCAAAATCTTGCAGTAGAAAATAAATGGCCGGAAGTGCTTGATCTGCCCACTGGCTCCGGCAAAACGGCGGCCCTGGATGTCGCCGTATTTCATCTTGCATTGGAGGCCCATCGTGGCTCGGAACGGCGGGCGACTGTCCGTATTGCTCTGGTAGTGGACCGGCGCCTGGTAGTGGATGATGCGTTTGGGCGAGCGAAGAAGATTGCCGAGGCTCTTGCCAACGCCGGTCCTGAAACAATAATAGCCCTGGTTGCCCGACGCCTTCGGCTGCTTGCCGGCGAAAATTCTCCTGCTCTCCTCGCACGCCGTCTCCGGGGCGGTATTCCACGCGAAGACGATTGGGCGCGCACACCATCTCAACCAACAATCCTGTGCTCCACCGTAGACCAAGTTGGCTCCCGCCTTTTGTTCCGGGGCTATGGTGTTTCCAACAGCATGAAACCAGTCCACGCAGGACTGATAGGAGCGGATTGCCTAATCCTGCTCGATGAAGCGCATCTCTCTGAGCCCTTTCGGCAGACGCTTGGATGGGTGAAGCGCTATAAGGGAGCATCTTGGCGGGAGACAAGTGATGCCATCGCTCCCTGGGATATGGCCTTACTAACTGCCACGCCAGGAACGGAAGAGGGTGGCCGATTCCAACTTCAAGACGAGGACTATGAGAACCTCATTCTTGGCCGTCGCTGGAAGGCTTCAAAACCAGCCCTACTCATCACTCCGGTCAAGGCGAAGAATCCAAAGGTCGCCGAAGCCGCTGACGAAGACAAAGAACTCGCTAAGGGCGACGACAGCTATCTCATTGCCGAGATCGTGTCGAAGGCGACGGATGGGCTGGAAGCACTGAAGAAGAGTGGTCTCGATCAACCGGCCTTGGCCGTAGTTGTCAACCGTGTAGCGAGGGCTCGCGCTGTATTTGAGGAGCTTCGAGATGAATACGATGCTGAAACCATCGACTTGATTTTGATGATTGGTCCCGCGCGTCCCGTGGATCGTGACGCACTTGCCGGTAGGCTCAATCCGATCCGTACAGGAAGTGAACGCGACCTGAAGAAGCCGTTTATTATTGTCTCCACTCAATGTATCGAAGCGGGTGTAGACATTGACTTGGATGGACTCATTACGGAGGCCGCGCCTATTGATGCGCTACGCCAACGATTCGGTCGGCTCAACCGGAACGGACGCGACATCACTCCGTATGCTGCCATCATCAGTGGAAAAGCTGATCCCCAGGACCCTGTATATGGCGAAGCGACCGGTAACGCATGGAAGTACCTGACTGAGCATCCAGATAAACCGGCTCACAAAAGCGAAAACGCAGTGGTTGATTTTGGTCTTGCCGCTTTTCGAGACCGCAATCCCATTCCAAATATAGAGAAGATGCTTTCTCCCAAGCCGGATGCTCCCATACTTTTGCCTGCTCATCTCGATCTTTTCAGTCAAACTGCTCCCATTCCTGCTGCCGATCCAGAGGTAGCACTTTACTTGCATGGGCCTAGTCGGCCTTCTGATTCGATTTCAGTTGTGTGGCGGGCTGATGTGGAGCCGCATTTTCAGGATACCTACCGTCTACTGCAACTCGTGCCACCTCGCGCTGCCGAAGCTATGGAACTTCCCGTATGGACAGTGCGTCGCTGGCTGACAGAGCACAGTCCCACTATCGACACGCTCGCCGACATTGCCGTTTCCATTCCTGATGAGAACAAGTCCTCTCGCAAGGATGGCCGAGAACAGACGGTATTTCGTTGGACTGGAGATCAAGACAGTTCTTCATGGATTCGTCCGAAGGACATTCGCCCCGGCGATACCCTGGTCGTTGCGGGAGCATATGGCGGCATGGATGAATACGGATGGAAGCCGAATTCTCCAGAGCCAGTCGAGGACGTTGGCCATAGAGCTGCTCGGCCCTTTGCGAGCCGCCGTTTCGCGGTGAGGGTCGGACCGGGACTTCTAAATAGAATCGACGATGATTCGCTGCTTGCCCAAGCTCTCGCAAACTCAGACACCCGACGCTGGAAGGACTTGCGTGATGCTGTCAACGCAATCGCCCTCCCCGAATCCATCGCAGAGACACTGAACAGCCTCGATCTCGCTAAGGGCAAGGTAGAAGCGTACACAGATGTCTATGGAGACGACGAACAAGGCCGTCCGCGCGGCGTGGTATTTCTAGCTCAGTCCGGGATAAAGGGGCGCACGGAAGCCGAAGATACATCGCCTGGCACGACCGAGGACGACATTGCCGGCTCTCTGTCAGGCTCCCAACTCTCACTCCAACAGCACAGCGCCGATGTGGAACGAACGGCGAATCAGTTTGCCAAGCTAGCTGGCCTTCTTGCAGATCGCGTCGTGGACCTGAAGCTGGCAGGACACCTGCACGATGCCGGTAAGGCCGATCCGCGCTTTCAAAAGTGGATGTCCTATGGCGACCCATTGGGACCCGATCCGAATTGTCTGGACGAGATTCTCGCCAAGTCGTCGCGTCCCTTACCCCTCACTGCCAGAACTCGCTCCGGCTTGCCTGAGCATTGGCGGCACGAAGCCTTGTCGGTCCGATTGGCCCCACTCATGCCTCGCTTCGTTGAAGCGAAGGACCCGGAATTGGTTTTGTGGCTGATCGGTACGCATCATGGTCATGGTCGGCCCTTCTTCCCTCACTGCGATCCCGAAGACACACAGTTACGCTCGAATCTTCCAGCAGTGCTTAGTATTCCGCAAACATTACCACCCGGACCAGGGCCGCAGTCGCTCGCATACGACAGGAACGGTCTTGATTGGCCGGGTCTGTATGAACGGCTCAAGACGCGCTATGGAGCATGGGAACTGGCCCGCATGGAATCCATACTGCGCCTTGCCGACCATCGCGCGTCTGAAGAAGCCGAACACCCGAGCACGGGAGAGACACAATGACCGAAGCTCTCACCCGTCACCGCCTAGAGGGGTTGGAACCAGATAACCTACTCGCCTTCCTAGCACTGTTGGGCCTATTGCGATCTTTGGAAGCTGCTGACCGCGAGCGACCCGAAGGCGATAAGCTCTATCCCCGCGCCTCATGGAATCTCGACTCGCCGCCGTTACGGCCGGTGCTGAGTGTTGCGAAGCCCCTTACTCGAAAAGATGTTACCGAAGCTCTAGCCAGGGACGCCGTAGACCTTCTTGCGGCGCTTATGTGTGATGCCGCTGTCAAAGAAGACAAGAACCCGGATGCGACTCCTATAGCTCCGACTCCACTTTGCCTCCTGTTCGGTCAAGGCCACCAGCATTTTCTCGACCGTCTAGCGAAGATTCCCGCTGAAGCAGCCCCACCGACGCGAGGCAAAGGCAAGACAGCCGTTAGTCTCTCGCCGACTGAATGCTTGGCTGAGGCTCTCTTCGCCCCGTGGCACCGCGAAGATCCCACCTTCTCTTTTCGGTGGGACCCGGAAGAGGATGTTCGCTATGCGCTGATGGCTGGTGATCCCACCGATTCCGCATTTAAAGGTGGCACTCAGCACGGCGCCAACCGGTTGGCTGCCGTGGGTCTGGCCGCACTTACATTGATTCCAGAAACACGGGGAGGCCAAATCCGTCCTTCCGTCCTTGGCGGTTCCTCTGGTACAGGAGGCTTTTCTTTCGCTTGGCCAATCTGGAACGAACCTGCAACTCTTTCAGCAATTCGTGCTCTGCTCGGCCACCCGGACTTGCGTAAATCTGGCCAACTCATCTACCTGGGCATCGATCATGTCCTAGTAGCCAATCGGATTTCTGTAGGCAAGTTTATGAACTTTACCCGTGCGAGAATCGCGGATCGCGACTGATCTTACGGGACCAATCCTGATCTACATATCTATCGCGCTCCTCTTTTCTGGCGGATCAAATTGGCCTGTTCGATCATTAAAGGCGCACAAATATACTTTTTTGAGCCTCTTGGCAAAAAGCCACGTTACCATAATGCTGTACCCCCCCCGCAAGCTTCTGATTGGATTGGTCTAATTGGACGCCGAAGCACTACTGCATTGGGACTGTCTGCACCTCTTCAAAACTAAGGAGGGTGAAATTAGCGATGCGCAGCTCGTATTTGGTTTGTTACGACATTTCGGACGACAAGCGTTTACGCAAAGTTTTCAAGTTGATGCGCGGGTTTGGAGACCATCTTCAATTTTCCGTGTTCGAGTGTCAGTTTACGGCTTCCGATTTGGTGCGTTGCCGGGAGGCGTTGCGCGCAATCATCCATCATGATGACGATCAGGTTCTTTTCGTGGACCTCGGACCATCGGAAGGGCGAGGGGACCGCGTTATCACTGCTCTTGGAAAGCCGTATACAAACCTGGACAGTCCTTGCATTGTTGTTTGATTCAGATTGGTTCCGAAAGGAGTACCTCTCTTGTCCACTGAGGCTCAACGTATTCAACCCGCTCGCGTAGATGAGGACTTAGTTCATCATCTCAAGCTGAAACTACCCGATCTCCTTCCAGCTCGTATGCTGAATGAGTTCGTCTACTGCCCCCGGCTCTTTTTCTATGAGTGGGTGGAGGGCGTTTTTGAGAATAGCGCCGACACGCTCGATGGCCAAGCCAAACACACACGAGTTGATTCCGGGCCGACCGCCATGCCAGTGGCTAGGGACCTGGATGGGGAGAGGATACACTCGCGTTCGGTGACGTTATCGAGTGAGCGTGTCGGATTGACCGCGAAACTAGACCTCATCGAAAGCGACACGGGTGCCGTTAATGGCAATTCTGTACGGCCTGTGGACTATAAGCGCGGCAAACCGCGTGAGGTGGACGGGCTTCCCGCGCCCTGGCCTTCGGACCGCATCCAAATCGCAGCGCAAGCTCTCGTACTGCGCGACAACGGGTATTCCTGTGATGAAGGCATCCTTTACTATGCCAGCACAAAGCAGCGGGTGCGGATCGAGATCGACGACGCCCTCATCTCCGAGACTGAAGACCTCATCGTACAGGCACGGAAAGCTGCACTGAGCGATCAGATTCCCGAGCCACTGGTCGATAGTCCCAAGTGCCCACGGTGCTCTTTGGTGGGCATCTGCTTGCCTGATGAGACCAATGCTTTGCGTGCGCGAGTTCTCCGATTCGAGGAACGTCGCCCGGTACAGTTTTCGCTTTTCGGCAACGACGAGCAAGAAGCAACTACGGAAGTTCGTCAGTTAGTGTCTGCTCGCGATGATCTCCGGCCCTTATATCTGAACTCTCAAGGCTTCCGGGTTGGGAAATCAGGAGAGGTCATTCAGGTCAAAGATGGGGACAGTCTTAAGCAGGAGGTTCGCCTCGGAGAGGTGTCTCAGATCAATTTGTTTGGTAATGTGCAAATCTCGACACAAGCGATCCAGTCG
>JBAWCO010000468.1:0-20296 GCA_049590315.1 Occallatibacter sp.
GCTATCGAAGCTTCCGGTATACTGCGCAGTAAAACTGTGGCTTCCGACTCCGAGTGAATTCATCGTGAGGCTAGCGAGGCCCGCAGTATTTAATGCCTGGTGTCCGATCAGGTTGTCGCTGTCAAAGAAGTTCACGGTTCCAGCCGGTATGCCCGCGAGAGAACTGACGCTTGCCGTCAACGTTACCGGAGCGCCGAAGATCGCCGTTGCAGGCGCAGTGAGCGTGGTGGTTGTGGCGAGCGCTGTTGTAATCGCACCGAATGTACCATCCGCCGCCTCTCCAGATGTTGCGCCGCCAAGTTCGTAAAGTGTATTTGGATCTCCGAGTCCATCGGCACGGAAGGCGAGCCCATGAAGTCCGACGAAATTGAGTTCGTTTCCGGATTCATCCGTGAATTGGCCAAGAAAATTACCGCTTGGATCGAATGCGTTGATCGATCCATCCCCGACGTTTCCAATCAGAATGGCCGTGCTAAAAGGGCCAAAGTTCTCGCTGGCCTGCGTGATGCCCCACGGAGCGTCCAGAACATTAACAGCCGCGCCGGGAGAAAGAAAGCGTTTTACGAAATTGCCTTCCGTATCGAAGATGTCTACAACCGCCGCGCCAGGGTCCGGGATAGGAATGTGAGCAGTGTTCTGTTGGGCATACAGGACGAATACCTGGTCGCCAATCTTCTGGATGTTGAAGGGCGCATAGCCAGTAGGCAGGTTCGGATCTGTGAACTGATTGCGAGAGAGGGATACCAGCGTGTTCGGGCCGGCAAAGGTGTCGATGGTTCCTACAGCGAAGTTCGCCACAGCCACGTACGGGGCGCAACAATCCGGATGCAGGACCGCGATGCCGGTGTAGCTGGCGCGCCCTGCAAAAAGATCTACGAATAGCTGCGCCGTCTGGGGCACCCCATTGGCCTCCGTAATGCCCCAGATGGTGCCATTGTCGGCAGCAACCAGAAATTGGAAATTTGCTCGCGGCGGTCCGAAGTTGCTTTCGGGGTCGGCGACGATTCCGGTGGGCATGGAAAAGGGAGCTGTGCTTCCCGTAGGAGCGGGGATGACCACTCCGCCGAGAGGATTGCCCGTTGCGTCGTACGAGTCCACGCGTCCGCTGGCGTTCTCCGAGATGAAGAAGCCTTGGCCGCCGGGCACAAACGCGACGCCCCAGGGGTTCAGAAGATTTGCT
Source organism: Occallatibacter sp. (assembly GCA_049590315.1). Lineage (GTDB taxonomy): Bacteria > Acidobacteriota > Terriglobia > Terriglobales > Acidobacteriaceae > Telmatobacter. The sequence continues at coordinate 1,181 of JBAWCO010000468.1, forward strand.
GATTGGTGGTTGGCGCCTGGGCGGTCCGCCGCAAGGCCTGAGACTCGATAGCCGGTAGACTGCGCCGCCCCAGCCGGTGACGATCCCACGCCAAGGACGATGGCCAGTAGTGCGGAGATATGAATTCGGGAAAAACACTTGAGTTTCAAGAACGACCTCCAATGTGTTGAGCGTGAAATATTACACACGAATTCTGTGCTGCGTACTTTGGGCTTAATAGGTTTTCGGTGGTGACTCTTCTTATTTGTTCATCGAGATCGAGCTGTAGGCTGCACTCACGCCGTCGTGAGGAGCGGGCTGCTCCCACACCGGTCATAAGGTGCGGCTTTCGTCGCGGGTTAATGCCGCAGCCGGCTGGACTTGTGACCAACCTATCGCAGCACGAATTGCAGATTGTCAACGAAGTGTCATTCCCTTGTCGGCATCTGTCACGGGGATGTTATTTTTCTGTGAAGGGCGAAGGTGGACAGCGTTCTCAACATGTGCGGAATCGATCGTCTGCAGAGTCGCGGTGGTAGCCCCGCATTCCTGCCCAATTAACACTCTCGCTCCCCCGTTTCAAGTAACGGTCGAGTCGACGGCTAGCTGGAAGTAACTCTCAACGAGCGCAAGCTGGCCAAAGCGCTCGTTGACCTCAGGTTGCACGCGAATTCTGTGGTTACTCCCCAAAAACGCCCCAGGTTACTGCTAACCCCGAACGCCTCGTATGAGTGCGCACTTGAGTGCGCACTCATGTCCAGGAGGAGCAACTACCGGAGCAATATCTGACAGGATCAGTTCTACCTGGTGACCTCGAGTTGGACTGGGCGTGTCGTGGCGTGTACATCCGGGTCGTAGTACTCATAAATCCGCGAGGCAAACGTGCGGGCGCGGATTGGGTACTTGGCGCGCAGCCGATAGCTGATGGTGACTGTTTGATGCCCGGAGAGCGCGTTGAAGTAGAGAATCGCCTGGGTCGCAGTGAGGGAGAACTTCTCGAGGCGGCCGCTCTTCTGGCCAACAGATTTCTCCTGAAGGGATTGCAAATCCTCGCTGAGCAACTCGAATCCCGGAGGAATGCCGAGATCGACCATCACCATGTTGGCAGTCTTTGAGAGGTTGTTGCGGATGGTTGTCGTGGCAGTGGCAATGTCGTTCTGGGCGAGATGCATGCGATCATAAGCAACGTCGATGGAGAGCGGCTCCGCAGGCGGCTTCTCTTCCCAGGGAGTGAAGTAGCGGCCGACGACCTGGTAGGCCAGCGTGCCACTGCCTTCGAAATTGAGTTGAATAGATGTGTCATTCAGCGGGTGAATGAACTCGTTGCCCTTGAAGACGAACTGATGCAGAAGGTCGTTGTTTTCCTTTGTCAATTGGAGAGTTTGCACGGGTTTTCCGTCAAGCACGACCGTCAGAGAGCCCTGCACATCCGACGTGCTTAGCTCTGTAGCGAGCACAAGTGCGCGCAGGGCCATGATAGTGGCCTGGGTGGTGCCCCAGTTGCCGCCCTCCTGCTTTTTTGACGAGATGAAGTTGAGGGCTTTGCGAGCGATCTCCGAAGCCTGTCCCCATTTGAGCAGAGCCTGCGTGGCGAGGCCTGTGGTTTCAATAGCGGCGCTCTGGCCAGTGGAGTAGACACCAGTTTCCTCGGCGGTCCATGAGATTTGATCGCCGGTCTCAGCACGCGCATCGATGAGTGCCTGCATGGAGCGGCGGGTGAACTCACGGTCGCTATGAAAATCGGCAGCAAAGTTGGCGATGACGGCGAGAGTGTAGGCATCAGGCTTTGGTCCCGCATAGGACTCGATAAATTGCCGGGCCTTCTCGATGGCTGGTCCCTGGTATCCGGTGTTTGCCAGGGACCATGCGATGTAAGCAGTAATCCGAAGCGAGTCGGAGTTATAGCGATTAGTTGCACCTTCATTGATGAAGGACGTATCAGGTTTCCAACCGCCGTTGGGTTGCTGCTGGCTGATCAGCCATGCACTGGTTCGCTCGATGAGCCGCGGATCGACATCGGAAACCTTGGACATGTCGCTGAATTCCATCAGCCCATAGGCGGTAAGGATTTTGTTGGCGGGTGCCTGGCCAAACCAGGAGAATCCACCGCCCGGAACCTCAAAGGTCAGCAACCGCTGGTAGCCATTGGCGATGTATCCCTCAGCCTTGGCGTGTACCTCGGGAGTCAGCTTCTTGGTGCGCTTCATGTAATCGAGTGCGAGGACGTTGGGGTAGGTGCTGGAGGATGTCTGCTCGAAGCAACCACCCGGCATACGCAGAATGCTGTCCATGCCTTCGATAATCTGACTCAGCGGTCCTGGGTAGAGACGGACGAGAACACTAGTGGCATCGGGGATGGCGTTGGCGGGAAACTTGAGATCGTGCTGTGCGCTTGATTCGAGCCGGCCATTGAAGACGATGTTCTGCTCCCGGCCATTGGGAATAACTTCAATCTCGCGCACGACGATATCTTCGCGAGCTTCCCCGCCACCCATGCGGGCGGAGAGCGTGAGCTTAAATTTTCCAATGCGGTTGGCGTTAAGAGTGAACTGCGAGCCACCGACGCGGCCCGATTCAACAGTCAGAGTTTTCTCAGCGGTGTCGTCGTTCAGCGAGTACCAATCGTCTGGCTGGAGTTTGAGGCTGACCTGGCCGGACTTGCCGGAGTAGTTGTAAACCGCAACGGGAATTGAGACGCGATCTCCCTGCGTGAGCGTTACGGGCAGGTCGATGTCTGCAAAGAAATCCTGAAAGACCTTGAGGCTTGAGGAGGCGGAGCCAAGCGCGCCGGACTGCGTTGAGGCAAGCATCCCCATACGCCACGTGGTAATGGAGTCGGCGATCGGAATGGTGATGGTGGCGTTGCCGTTTCCGTCCGTGAGGATCTCGGGGTTGATATAGAGAGCTTCGGGGAAATATGAACGAACGTGCGGACCTTCCGTCTCGGCCTTTTCCTTGAGAGCCACGAATGATCGGCCCGTAAGCTGCAAGCTGTCGAGCGCCTCACTCTTGCGAAGTGCCATGGGTGCATTGAAGACCCTTCCGCCCATTCCCCCTGCCATTGCCATTTCATTGACCACCACGGATGCCGCTTCAACCGTTACCGTTTCGGTTTCTTGGCCCACATTGAGCGTCGCTGCGACAACGGCGCGATCACGAGGCTGCACAGATAAACTGCCGGAAAGAACCTCGAATCCAGGTGATTGGATCTCAATCCGGTAGCGGCCTGCGGGCAATGCAGCCAAAGTAAACTGGCCTGTTCTGTTGCAGTGAGCTGTCCGCGTCTCGTGAGTGGAAGTTTCGCGCAGAGTGATGGTAGCCCCTGGAATAATTGCACCCGTCTGATCGATCACCGTGCCGCTCACCTCAGCGCGATCGTTCACGGGACCGCGGTCATGCTCAATGCGGACGCTGAACGAACCTCCGCCGCTATGGTTCACGACATCCCCAGTGCGCTCTTCGATATAGATGGCAAGGTCGTCCGCGTTGTCGAAATGATGATCGGGCCCAGCGCTGCGAGCCTCGTACACATGCCTCCGGTTGCCATACCACGCGGCCGGCTCCGGCTTAATGCGCAGAGGCGTGTTCCATGCATCGCGTGGCGCGGCATCCTTCTCAATCGCTGCAAACGCTTTCGCAATGTTTGCGCCCTCCGAGTGTTCTTTAAGCTGCTTATCGATCCGCGCGGCAAGTTGCCGGACTTGTTCTTCAAAGGCCGCGCGATAGCGCTGCTGGTATTCCTCAAATTTGTCCTGCGGAAGACTCCGCCCGAACTCGACATCGATCTTTGCCGGGTTGGTCATCTCGGTGGCAGAAAAGAGAGCGCGTGCAGCCAGGTTCTGCGATTCACCTTCGGATGCGTCCTGGGACTGGACCACGTCGTCCATGGAGAGCGAGTGGATCTCGTACCGCGGCTTCATCACCTCCTGCTCAAGATAGAAGAAGACCTTGGCAAATCCAGGCTTCTTTTCGGCTAACGCAAACACAGCCTCATCCACCACCTGCAATCCGAACGCAGCCTGAACTCCCTCTCCATGCGAGTTGGTGACATGAAACTGCACTCGCGCCTCAGAACCCGGCCGGTAGACGGAGGAGTCTGTGGTGGTCTCGATCTTCAGTTCGTCTGCTGGCTGTACGAAGAGGAGTCGATGGTCGGAAACAGGTTGGGCATCTCGGCCGAAGAGATACGCGTCGATATCGAGAGTCCCGGCCATCTCCGGCGTGGCTGTGAGAGTGAGATCGGCTCTGCCACCATCGAGATCGAGATCGCGAGTGAGGATGGTTTGGCCATTCCTGACGATGTCTACATAGGCCGTACCGCGCGTCCGCGTAGACAGAACTTTGAGCTGGATGCTATCGCCCGTCTTGCATGTGGCGCGATTCGTATGCAGCAGAATCTGGTCCGCGCCTCCGCGCGCTTCAAGCGGAACAGTGCTGCTCGCCCGATTGCCATGGTGGTCGTCGGCTTCGACGTGGAGCGTCTCCATGTCGGAGTCAGGATTCATACGATAGACGGCAACTCCCGCGGCATCGGTCGTTAGCTTGGCAACGTGCGCCGGTGCTTCGCCGACCAGAGGAATTCGGTTGCGACTCTCATCCAGATGAACGGTGAGAGCAACGCTTGCGGGGCTCCCGTCTGGATACGACGCGAGGAGAAAGACTTCATTCTCGACTCCGGGAATGAGCGTGCCGCCTTCGGGCACCGCGGTGATGAGCAGCGGCGACTCGCTGATGGTGATGGGTTCGCCGCGCGTTTCCGCATGAGCGGCCGAGTCCTTGACCGTTGCCTCAATCAGTGCACGGGCTGAGCCCTGGTTGAGCGGGCGTCCGGCGAAGTAGGCGGGCAGCTTGAGATCGAATGAATACGCGCCATCGGCATCCGTCCTGCCAGTGGATGAGGCCGCTTCGAAAACCGCCACGTCCATGCTTGATGCCTTGATCGTAATGTCCGCATCGCTCACCGGCTTGCCGAAGAAGTAGTTGGCGCGCACGGTGCCGGTGACGCGGTCGCCGGGCCGATAGTCGCGCTTCGGTTTTCCGTCCTTCTGGGTGAACTCAACGGCGACCTTGAACTTAGGCAGGACATAGCGCTCCACATCGAGTGCAATCTCCGCAGTATTCGCCGGGGCTTGCGCGTCGCCCATGAGCGCGCGCAGATGATAGGTTCCGAGATTCACTTCATCTGCGAGTGCGAACTCCGCCGAGGCAATGCCGAATTTGTCGGTCTGAGTAGCTTTACGGAAGACCTTGTTCCCGCGCGAGTCTTCTACTTCGAAAGTCAGCGTGCGGTCTGTTGCTGCATGACCGGCAGCGCGATCCAGCGCCAATGCGCGCAGGTGGATGGTCTGGCCCGGCTGGTAAATAGGCTTCTCGGTCGTCAGAAGGATGGCAGCCTTGTCTTCGAGCTGAATAGGCTGGGTGTATTCCGTGGAGCCGATGGGCGTGTCAACGGCAAAATGCAACTCGGAGTTGCCTGTGATGTTCGCGGGAAAGCGAAGAGCCGCTTCGACGGTTCCACGGCGGTTCAGGTTTCCGGAGAAGAGCGCGAGCGGTTTCCGGTCAGGGATGCGGAGCTCGATCCGCAGTGTCCCTGTTTGCGGATTGTTGCTATTGGCGTCAGTAACGATGACGCGAATGGATGCCTGGCTTCCAGCCAGGTACTCCTTTTGGCCTAGGATATGAATGACCGGCCTGCTGATGATTTGCGAGATGGATTCAATCCCGTCGATAGCCGACAAGCTGGCATTGTCGTATTCGAAGCGATAACGAATGCGCTGCCAGAGGATGTCTTCGAAAGGCATCGGCTCCGAGAGCGAAATGGTCTGCTGCCACACGCCATCACCCCTGCGTATTTCAAGCCTGCGCTCCACGCGGCCCAAAGGCTTGTCGTCAGGATCAAGAACTTCGATGGTCAGCCTGCCAGAGCCGGGCTCCGAAGCGTTGTAAGGGATGTTGATGGCAAGCTTACCGTCCCGGTATGTCGCGCCGAGGTGCCGGGGCTGCGGTTGCAAAAGAGAAAGCGATGCGCACAAGCCAACAAGGAGTAAGACTGCGAAGAAGCGAGGCGTGCGGAGGGAACAACCAGGACGGCGGACGATCATGCGGGTTCTCCTGGGCGATGGCGGAGCTAAACGCTTCCGGCCACTCGTCTGATAGGAGAACGCGGTACTTTTCTAAACTTGCGGCACCGCGAAGAAATAATTTGCAGCGGTGGTTTGTTAGGGACGTTTCCACGTCACGCCGTCGGCACTCGACCAGCGCTCGCCGTTGTCCGTGGTAATTGCGAAGACCGGAGAAGGCATCGTAGAAACATCAGACGCCGCGCGCTTCTTCGCTTTGATTGAGGTTCTTTGAGCCGAAGTTTCCGTCGCGGATTCGATGGAAGTCGCGTTCACGGTGACGGCCTCCGTGACTTCGCCAACTTTCAGGGAGAGGTTTGCTACATTCTGGTGATTTGCCAGAACGGCTACGTCCGCAACGCTCTGATTGACGAAGCCGGGAGCATTCGCCTCCACCGTATAGCTCCCGGGCGCAAGCCCATCGACGAGATAGTGCCCGATGTCGTCGGTGGTGACCGTGTGAGCCGTGTGCGTTGCGCTGTCGATGACGGAGACGGACGTACGTGGAATTACGGCACCCGTCACGTCCGTAACCGTGCCTGCGAGACTCGCACCGGATGTGGCTGCGAGCGAACTTCCTGCTGCCATGGGGGGAGGAGTTGCATTGGGTGCAGGAGCCGCGCCCACAGGTTTCAAGCCTGTCCGCTCGGACGCCTTTCTCGGTTCCAGGTCGGCGTTGCTTGCGGCAGCAAAGTCAACTCGCTCGACGCGCACAGCCCGGCCCTGCCACTGCGGATGAATTGCCTTCCAATGCTTTCCTCCGTCCTTGCTGAGGAAGATCCCATTCTGCGCATCGATCGCCACAATCCTCCGCGCTTGCATGGCCGCGGAAAGAGCCGGAAGGCCGCTGGGCAACGGATGCTTGAGTCGGATGAACTGGGTGACCTGTGCCTCATCTTCGGTTAAGGCGAGGCTGGATGCATCAATGGATTCCGTCTGGATTCCAGGCGCTGCGCCGACCACCGTAAGTGCTTGGGTGCTTCGGCCCGTGATTGCGGTGTCTCTAGGTACTGTTGAGGAGGCGCCTGGTTTTTCCGCCTGCTGGGCTGAGGCCGTTCTTTGAAGAGGGGCGCCGGCAACGGCGGCGGGAGCATTGCCTACGTTGGTTCGTAGGCTACCGCCAGAACCTGCACCCATCCCCGCCCCTTGTCCGAAGGGACCTGCTGACGGCATCGGAGCCGGCTGACTTAGCTTGTCAAGAACAACTGAGTTCTGGGACTGTATTTGAATCGCTCCGTTGTGTTCAGTGTTGGCCACGGTTTCAGCTTTACGCGGAGCTTCAACGCCGGTTTTGAAGTTTGAAGTCGAACGGCTTGTAACTACTGATTGAATTGGCGCGGACCTCACTGGTTGTTTTGCCGCCGGCACCGGCGATTGCCGTGCGGCGACAGGTGGCGCAGCCGGGCGGCCTTCAGCAATCTGTGCAGGAATAGCGGTTTTCGGAGCGACTGATGCTCGATGGATGTAAAAGACAGACAGCACAACCGTGGCCGCCGCAACGCTGGCAGGCCACGCAATGCGCCACCCCAACCACCATGGCTTGAGCCTGGACCCAGCCGGCGCCTGCAGTGGCTCCTCGATAGGGGGCAGCGACAGCGCAACAGCGGCGCGGCACTCCGAGCAAACGGCCAGGTGGTCGAGCATCTGTTCCCGCTCATGTGCAGGCAGTACATGCTCGACGAAGGCGCAAATCTGGTCCGCGTCTGGATGGTAACCGGATTGGAGAGGTTCGCTCATGTTGGACTGGGTGTTGCCGTTTGCTCTCTCCTATTGGAGAACGTAGATGTCTGCGAAGTTTGCAACAACCGGCGCAGGTTTATTTCAATGTCGCGTGGGTCAGTTCCCAGCGCCTCCTCCGCTGCAGCATTGCTCAGTCCGATCGAAATCAGATTGCCAATCAGCAGTTTGCGTAGATTGCCGGCGAGGCGTTTTAGCCTCCGGCTGATGGTCGCCTCATGGACGTGAAGTGTTCGCGCAATCTGGAGAAGAGTCTGGCGATCGAGATAATAGGCAGAAAGCAGAAACCGGTCTTCCGCATCAAGGTTCCGGAACGTGCGCGCCACCGCGACGGCAAGTTTGTCCAGGTCCGCGGAAACTGGTGAGGACGGCGGCAGTGCGGGGGTTTCCACATCGTCGAGTGTGGTTTCTCGATGCGTGCGGCGATGATGGTCACGCCATCGCTGCACCAGCGTGGCGCGGAGCCAGCCAAGGAACGAGCCGCGGCCCGAGTAGGATGCCAACGGTGACCGGCGCTCTCCATCCGTCTGGCGAAGGCCGTAGAGTTCAGCATAAAGTGAGTCGGCGAGTTCCTGGCCAAGCGTGGCGGAACCGGTAATGGACACGGCAGCACGGAAAAGCGAGCTGCGGTAGCGGCTGAGGAATCCTTCCCACGCCACTTCGCGGCCGAGAGCGCATCCGTGTGCCAGTGCGAGTTCGGCGATATGCAGCGAACGATAGAACCCTGCTCTCGCCGCGGCATCGGGAACCACGCCGGCAGGAACGCCGTGATTGACTTTTTCTCCGACCCTGCTAAGCACCATGCTGAACTCGGCCAGGTTCAGGCCACAGGTCTCCGTCTCTGCCGCGCGCCAAAGCTCCTCGATGAGGCTAACGGAAATTGGAAAGGCCTGATTGAGATTTGCCGTGAATCGCTCTTCTGCCTGTACAGGCAGCACCAGCTCAGCAGGCTTGGAAGAGGCAGTATCCACGCTCCTGAGCATAGTCCACCCGCGCGACCGAACGGCCGGGAAATACGAAACACCTGTCATCGACCGGTCTTTAGGGGAAATCCCATGGTCGAGTGCTCAGACACCCTCGCGGACGCAAGTCGACCTAGTCGATCCTGAAAAAGGCAATTTTCAGGCGGATTCGGTTTGTGCAAGAAGGTTGACAGGGGCTTGGAAGAGTAGAAGCTGGCCCCGGACGCATAACGAGCCACGGAGGAAAATGGGCCAAAAAGCTCCGAGGAGCTTGTGGAAGTTCATTGCTGCAGCCGACAGGATCGCGTTGGTCGCATCGCCGGCAACACCCTTCAACCGGTTGCGTTCCAGGCGGTGTTCGTTCTTCAGGTGCCCGATGCTTGGCTCTACCGCGGCGCGGCGCTTCATCCATCGCCACAGCGCGGGCGGCGTGCTGCCTCTTCGCCGCTTGTCGACATGCACAGCGACCGCGCCGTCATAATCGTGGCCGCGATAGCCCATGTCCACGTGCGCTTCACTGACTAACTTGCCGACGATACGCTCGACCTGCTTCACCTGCGCATCCAGCGTGTGGCCGTCGTAGGGATTCCCAGTGAAGCTCTTGGCGCCTACGAACCACCCTCCGCGGCTGCTTACCGCGACACTGACCTTATTGCCGAACTCATACGGCTTGCCCACCTTTCCCTTAGCGATGCACTCCGCTTCGGGCTCATGGACGGAGTAGATCTTGTTCTTATCATGCCGCTGTTGCGCGTAGATTCGATGCGCGGTCTGAAGCAACTTCGCTAACTTGTCCGATGGTGTCTCTATCTGCCGCTCTATCTCGCGAGTTACACGCCCAGTTGCGTTCTCAACTTGCGTGTGCAGGCCCGCGCCCGTTTCATCTGCCTTGCATGCGCATAACGGCTCGACTGCATCAACAGCCGCCGGCCAACATGCTGGTAACTCTGCTTGATGGTTATCCCCTCGGCCCGCGCCGCCTTCACCAGCCGCTCGCGCATGCGGTGATAGAGCCGGGCGTCGGTCGGATAACGAATCGCCTTCGTCTGCACGGTCGTGTCCGCGTTGATGCGCTTCAGCTCCGCCGGACCAATCGCCCGCATCCTCATCCCCGCTTCGATGGTGGCGCGCAGTATCTGCTCGGCTCCGGCCTCGCCCAGCCGCTTGCGCCAGCGCGTCATGCTCGACGGATCGATCGGCATGCGATGCTGAAAGCGCTTCATGCCGCTGAAGTGCTGCCAGTAGGGATTCTCCACCCACCCGGCAACCACGCCCTCGTCACTTAGATCGAGTTGATATTTCAGATAGTGCAGCGCCACCATCAGCCGCGTCGAGATCCCCGGCGCGCCCTGGCTGGGATGATAAGTACCGCCCCGTGTCTGTTCGAACCACGGCCAATCAATACATAGACCGAGACGAACCAGCGGATGCTGAACGTCGATCAACTGCTCTAACTCAACCTGGAATAACTCTCGCTGCGGGTGATTCGCTTCGCTCTTGGGACGCATCCTTTTCCCCAGAAAACCTCGTCCATGACCATCACCTCAGGGAAATTCTAGCTCACAAAATCTCGGTTTTCATCGGCATTTATCCAGATTTTATCCGCTTTTCAGCGTTAACTATATTACTTATCCTATCGTTGTCGAAATAACTAAAAGATTGTGAATAAGAGACTGCAATTCTTCCACGGAAATGCGCAAGTCCATGGGCCTCGTTGTCGAGATCCGCTCTTCCAGTGTTGACCATTCCCCAGGGCCAAATGAACGCTCCGGCGATATTGGAAAACCATGAGCAACAAGCGACGCCCGTACCCGTCGTCCCGGCGCTCGGCGCCCTCAGCGTTCGCTACCTTTCATGAATTGCTCCTGATTGATGACAAGAGCCAAATTGTAACAACTCCTTTACGTCGCAGAAACAACCCTGGACTAACTTCGGGACGCGATCACTCGCGCACCAAATCTTCCCCTGGAGGTAGCACTATGGCAGTAGACCGCCGCACCTTTCTTCAGCTGCTCAGTTCCGGCGCATTCGCAGCCGCCGTTCCGGCAAGCATCGCCCGTGCTCTCGAAATTCCCGCAAACAACCGCATTGGCACAATCGCCGATGTGGAACACATTGTGATCCTGATGCAGGAGAACCGCTCCTTCGACCACTACTTTGGCACGCTGCGAGGCGTGCGCGGGTTCGGAGATCCGCGGGTGCCTAAACTCCCCTCTGGCGACCCGGTGTGGCGCCAACCCAACGGAGCCGGCTTTCTGCTGCCCTTCCATCCCGACCAGCCGCAGCTCGGACTCGATTTCATCGAGGACCTCCCGCACGACTGGACGACCACACACGCGGCCTGGAACCAGGGCAAGCTTGACCAGTGGGTGGCGAACAAAGGCACCACCTCAATGGCGTATCTGAGCCGGCAGGACATCCCTTATCACTACGCCCTGGCCGATGCATTTACCATCTGCGATGCATACCACTGCTCATTGCTGGGGCCGACCGATCCGAACCGTTACCACATGTGGACCGGATGGGTGGGTAACGACGGTTCAGGCGGCGGTCCGGTGATCGATAACGCCGAGGCCGGCTACGGGTGGTCCACCTATCCGGAGCTGCTGCAAAAGGCAGGCGTCAGCTGGAAGATCTATCAGGATCAGGGGCTGGGATTGACCGCCGCCGAATTCTGGGGTTGGGGCAGTAACGCCTTTATCGGCAACTTCGGCGATAATTCGCTGCTGTACTTCCATCAATATCAAGATTCGCTTCCCGGCGATCCCCTGTTCGAGGGCGCGCTGACCGGGACAAACGTTCAGGACGGCGGCACGCTGTTCGATATTCTGCGGGCGGATGTAATGGCTAATCGGCTGCCGCAGGTGTCGTGGATTGTGGCTCCGGAGGCGTATTGCGAGCATGGGAACTGGCCGTCGAACTATGGCGCCTGGTATGTCTCTCAGATGCTCGATGCATTGACTGCCAATCCCGAGGTCTGGAGCAAGACCGTGTTCTTCCTTTGTTTCGACGAGAACGACGGCTTCTTCGATCACATTATGCCGCCAACGCCGCCGCAAACGCGCGCGGGGGGAATTTCGACCGTCGATATCACTAACGAGATATTTCCTGGCAACTCGACCTACGAGAGCGGCCCGTACGGCCTGGGTATGCGCGTTCCCATGATCGTCATCTCACCTTGGAGCAAGGGTGGTTGGGTCAGTTCTGAGGTATTTGACCACACTTCGCTGATCCGGTTTATCGAGACACGCTTTGGGCATCAGTACCCCGGAATTACGGAGAAGAACATTACCAAGTGGCGTCGGGCGGTGACAGGCGATCTTACTTCGGCGTTCGACTTCAAGTCGCCCAACGCAAAGGTTGTTGCGCTGCCGAGCACTGCGGCGTACGAGCCGACGAACTTCAACCGGCAGCCGAGCTACGTGCCTGTTCCGCCCACCAACCAGGTAATGCCCACGCAGGAACCGGGTATCCGTCCGGCGCGGCCAGTACCGTATGAACTGAATGTGCATGGCGAGACCGACTTCTCCACTGGGTCCGTGAAGATTCACTTCGCGAATACCGGCCGGGCAGCGGCAGTATTCCAGGTGCGATCTGGGAACAACCAGAACGGCCCCTGGACTTACACTGTGGGCCCGAAGACGAATGTGTCTGACACATGGGGCATCGCGGCGACTGGTCAGACTGCGTACGATCTTTCGGTTTTCGGGCCAAATGGATTCCTGCGTGAGTTCAAAGGCAGCGTCTCCGGCCACGGGAGCGCCAATCTCCATGTTGGCAGCGAGTACGATGGCGACGGTGACGACATCGCGCTGAACATTCGCAACGCAGGTTCGGCAAATGCCAAAGTGCGCATTCTGAATGTGTACACGAACCACGCCACTACACACGAGTTGGAACCCGGTGACACATTCAGCGAGAGCTGGGAACTCCACGGGTCCTATAGCTGGTACGACTTTGTTGTTACAGTCGATTCCGACCCCACCTTTGAACAACACCTTGCAGGCCACGTCGAGAGTGGAAAAGACGGAGTGACGGACCCTGCGATCGCGGCATCGGTCTAAGACGAAATGCAACCCGGCGCATGGGTCTCAGAAGCTGAGCGTCGAGACCGCACAGACACTGCGCGAATATGTACCAATAACGGGCCTCCAGGCGATACCAAGCCTGGAGGCCGCTTTCTTGCGAGAAATGAAAAAGCCGGCAGCGCACTTCAACGCTGCCGGCCCGTGATGCTGAGCGAGAGAGTTACTTGATGCCGAAGAGATCGGACATGATTTTCACATTCTTGTCGGCAGCGTGGTTGAGGTAGGGAAGGTCGAAGCCGGCTTCCATGGTCTTGAGCAGCGAGAAGTGGTTGTAGCTCACGTTGCTGCTGATGCCGGTCTTGGCGTAGCTGGTGTCGACGATGGTGACAACCTGGTTGGGCAGGCTGCTGTAGTCGTTTTCGTCCCAAACGCTGACGATTACGTTGTTGCCTTCCTTCCACATCTTCGACGACTTGATGCCAGTGATCAGAGCTTTCAGTGCGGCGTCGCCCTGGGCAATGTTGTTCGCGTCCACGGAGCATCCGGGCCCCACTTCACTGGTGCTGCGGCCGTGCATGTCGTGGCACTGGTTGGGCGCGATGAAGGCAAGATTCGGAACGTGGCCACTGGCTAGGTCTTCATACAATTCTTCGAGGCCCACCACGTTCTTCAGGCTGTTCTCACGATTGCGGCCGGATTGGACGCTAGCAAAATACACGAATGGATTGTGTTTAACCGCGTAGAGATTCGGCACGCCCGGTGCGGCTTCAGTCAGGGTCGAGAGCAGCCCGTCGCTGTTGTCAACACCGTCGGCGCCGGAGGGAGGCAGGCTCTCCTGATAGCTCTTCCAGCTCATGCCGGCTTCCACCAGTTGGTCGCCGATGCTCATGCCGATCGTTTCGGCAGCTGCAAAGGGAGTGTTGTGGATCGGCTCATCGGGCGTTCCTTCGTTGGTCGTGTCTATGGCCGGCGTTGCACCATCCATACCGTGCCCCGCAATGGGGCAGGTATTTGTGGGCGCCGATTCAAGAGCCGGCATGCTGAGTTCGATATTCGACAGGCAGGTCGTGTTGTGCCAGTCCGGCGAGTCGTCGTTGATGACGCCGAAGTTTGAGCCGCCAATGACTTCGAGGTAGTTGGTCAGGCTGGGGTGTCCAACCGCAAAGTAGTTGGTGGCCAGGTTGGCAGTGGTGGCGTACCCGTTGATGAAAGGCGCGTTCGCATTGCCCAGGATCTGGCCGTAGTAGTGATTCTCCATCATGATCACGAAGACGTGATCGAGATGTGGGGCCTTGCGGTCGTGGTCTTCGGCCAGCGCGGTAGTGGCGACAGATGCTGCGAGACACAGAGAGAATGCGATTCTCTTTACGTTCATGATGCTTTCAACCTCCTGGTTGGCGAAATCCGGTTGGTGGGTAAGGGGCTCCGCGGAGAAATGGGGACAGCGTGAGACGTGCGGTGTGTAGCCCCTCGCTGGTTGGCAGGTGGACAGAGAATACGCCGCCTCAATAGGGAGAACGCTTTGGGGAATTCTGTATCCGGACGAACTATAGAGTGCGTAGGTTACAAGTAAATGAATACCTTTGAATTATCTGCTCGGAGAAAATCTCGGAAGCCGCACTTGTGCGCTGCCTGCGCACACCATCGCGCTTCGTGGACGATTTCGAACACTGAATTCCGGACGCCGGCCGACATCTGAGGACCAATCCGATGTCGATGAGCCCACTGGCGACGATGCGCTCATCGAGTCAGTCTTTGCGGGCAGTTTCGCGTTTGGCTACCATGCCATCGGACCGCCATTGATGCACCGTCGGAATGGGAATTCACTTGCGAGAGATGGCAGGAACAGGCTCTTCGCGTCAGCTCCCGATCAGCCGATTCCTGCCGTTCATTCCCCGTGTAGTCACTGCACAGTTAGGGTGAGTGTGCCGGTCGCCGCGGTAGCGCCGGATGTGCCTGTCACGGTCACCGTGTAGATCCCCGCTGTGGTTCCGGGACTACCGTGGCCACCTCCCCCTTTACTACCGCCCCCACCGGCACCGCACGCAAGCATACCGCCAGCCAGAGCGGCCAGAAGCATCAGCATACCGAGCATGGTCCGCCATCTGCGTCGCTGCCCAGGTGTAGCGAAGAACAGGATGAAGGCAAGAGCCGCACTGGGCACCGTGTGCCAGAAGACTCCACGGAAGCTTCTCGGACTAACCAGCGAGGCGCTAGTGGGGGCGGTCGTTGAGATGGTGAGGATTGCCGTTCCTGCGGCGGCATTATTGATGGAAACCGGGCTGGTTGAGCCGAAGCTCAATGTTGGTAGGTCTTGGGCGCCCGCCGGGCTTGCAGTGATGGCCGCTGTCAAGGCTACGCTGCCGGTAAATCCTCCGGACGGAGTCAACGTAATGGTGGAAGTATTTCCCGTGGCTGCGCCCGGTGCAAGCGTCACCGCCGTGCCGCCGACGCTAAATGCAGGACCGACCGCAGTCATGACAATAACTGAATTCGATCCGTTCGAGCTGTTATAGGTTGAGGAACTCGCAGCGTCGGGAGTGTAGCTAGCCGTAAGCGTGTCCGTCCCAGTCGCCAGCGAACCGGCGGGAATACTGATGGTCGCAGCGCCGCTGCTCAGCGTAGTGGCAGCCGACATGTAGGTGCCGCTGGTTAGGGTCACAGAGCCTGTGGGCGTGGGGTTGCCGCCTCCGCCGCTGACCGCGATGGCCACTGATAACGCCTGCGCCGTGGTGATGGCGGATGTGGATGGGGTCACTACTACCGTGGGCGTGATGGGCCGCGCCTGTTGTCCGAGGAGTCCAATGGCATTCGAAACGCTGGAGATGTAGATGCTGTCTACGGGGAAGCTTGTTTCCGCCACAACCAGATGCGTTCCCGTGCCGACCGGCGAGATACCCGTAGCCGTAGCGGTCGCAGTTTGCGTCAACTGCGAGATAAACACCGAGACTTGGGTGCGCGTATTGGTCTCACTGGGATTGTTGGTTTCGGCGAAGTCCGCCTCGCCGTCGCCATTGAAGTCCCCGACAGCTACCGCCGCAGGGAAGATGCCTACGGTGCCAGGGCTACCGGCCGCTCGCATGAATGTCCCGTCTCCGTGGCCGAGCAGAATCGTCACCGTGGTGTCGTTCGCGGCGAGCGCGACCAGGTCGGCAATGCCGTCTCCGTTGAAGTCTGCCACGGCTACGGAAACTGGATTGATGCCGGCCGCGATCGGGCTTCCGCCTGCCTGAGTAAAGCCTCCGCTGCCGTCGCCCAGCAGGATGGTCAGCGTGCCGGGATTGTCGTTGACGTCTGCGTCGTTGGCGGTGACGAGGTCGGGAATGCCGTCGCGGTTGAAGTCGCCCACTGCTACAGAAATGGGGCCAAGGCCGGTGGCCGCCGGACTACCCGCAGCTTTGGTGAATGTGCCGTCCCCGTTGCCGAGGAAGGTGGTTACATTGTTGGGACCGACGATGGCGACAGCAAAGTCGAGTTTACCGTCTCCGTTGAAGTCTGCGATGGCTACCGAGGAGGGGGAGGAACCGATCAACGCCAAGGGGCTGCCCGCCGCCTGCGTGAAGGTTCCGTTTCCGTTGCCGAGAAGAATTGTTACGGTATTATCGGTCACGTTTGCCACGGCCAGGTCGGGGACGCCGTCGCCGCTGAAGTCTCCTGCGGCTATGGAGATGGGACCGCGACCCACCGTGATCGGGCTGCCCGTTGCATGCGTGAAGGTCCCGTCGCCGTTTCCGAGGAGGATCGTCACGGTATTGTCGCCGAGGTTGGCTACGGCCAGATCGGCCTTGCCGTCCCCGTTGAAGTCGGCCATTGCAATGGATGCAGGAGCAACGCCGACCACTACCGGGGAGTTTGTTGCGGGTGTAAACGCTCCACTCCCGTCGCCCAAAAAGATAGTGACGCTATCGTCATCTTCGTTGGCCACGGCCAGATCCGGGATGCCGTCTGAGTTGAAGTCACCCACGGCCATTGAAGGGCCATTGGCCCCTTCGGCTGCCGCGTTGCTGGAATTCTGGAAGCTGAGAATCTGAGTGCCTGCGCCCAGCGCCGCAGATGCCAGCGAAATGTTGCCGCTGGATGTGTCGAGGAAGGAGACCGTTCCCGAGGGCGCGGCCACACCCGATGCGTTCACCAACCCGGTGACGGTGGCAGTCAGCGAGTAGTTGCCCTGAGTGCCGCTTCCAACTAGCGAGGTTTTCGTCGGAAAGGATCCTGTTACTATCAGCGCCACAGTGCTGGAGGTGCTGGCTGCATAAGCCGTCGAACCGCGAGGCGTTCCAGCAAAGACCGCTTTATAGCTGTGGTTGCCTATGCCGGGATGGAACCGGAAGACCACTGTCCCGATCCCCTGGCCGGCATCAATGAGTTGTGCTGAGCCCAGCAGGTGGATGTCTGTACAGGACGGAGCCGAGGCATCGCAGAAGTTGACCTGGCCCTGCGGTACGGGCGTGGTTCCAGCCATCACGGCGGCTGTTAGGGTAACTTGACTACCGATGGCTACCGATCCGCCCGACGACACAGAGTTGCCGCCCGATGCGATCGAAAGGGTGGTTGTGGTGGCGGTTGGCCCAGGCGCGGCGGCAGTCTGGACCGTCAATGTCGCTGGGCTCGACATCCCGATCTGGAATGCGAAGTCACCGCTGTAAACGGCGACGATGGTGTGGGTGCCTGGTGTCAGGCTATTCAAACTGAGCGTGGCCGTGCCCGAGGGGTTCAGGCTCGCGGTTCCCAGCGCGGCCGCTCCATCTTGAAACGTCACTGTTCCGGTCGGTTGGGCCTGTGTCGAAGAAACCTTGGCAGTCAGAGTCACCGTTGAACCCACCACAGCAGTTGCAGGCACATCGAGGGTGACGGTTTCCGCGAGTCCGACGATCTGCAATGGTGCCGTCGTCTTGGTAAGAAGGAAGGTTGCGTCGCCACTGTATCGCGCGGTGATGACATGGGAACCCACTGACAGAGGCACCGTGTTGACCACAGACGCCCGGCCGTTTGTTACGGGCGCGCTTCCGAGCGGCGTAAGACCATCGAAGAATGAAACAGCTCCGGTGGGCGTGCCGGAGGCTGCCGTGACGTCGGCGTTCAAGCTGAAGATTGTGCTGAAGGGCTCAGCGTTCGGGGGAAGCGTGTTAGTTGAGGGGTCGCCGGAAAAGCTGACGGCCACCGTGGGGGTGATGGTCGCGGTGAGCGGAGCTACAGTTAAGGAACCGAACAGGCCATCCGCGCCGTGATTCTGTCCCTGGACAAAGAACAAGGTGTTTGGGTCGACGGTTCCATTGTCACTGCGAAATGTGAGACCCCACATGATGGGGGCGGCAATCACCGCACCATCCTCATCTTCCATTGTGCCGACAAGATTTCCCGTGGCGGGGTCGAAGGCATTGATCGTGCCGTCGCCGAAGTTGCCGATCAGAATGTCGTTGCTGAAGTCGCCAAAGTTGGCGCTGGCCTGGATGATGCCCCAGGGCGCGTTCAAAACACCATTCGCCGAAAACCGCCGGACAAAATTGCCCTGGAGATCGAAGATATTGACGATGCCGTTGCCGGAGCCCACCACCGGATCGTGCTTGGCGGTATCCTGCATTGCGTAGGTAACGAATACCTGGGTTCCGATGGTTTGAATATTGAAAGGCGCATAGCCGTCCGGCAGGCTTGGATCCGCGAAGCCTCCTGCCGTTGTAAGCGAGGCGAAAGTATTGCTGAAAGTTTGCACCCGCGCGTGAAAGAAATCGGCGACCGCCAGGTAGGGTGAGGAAACTTGAGGGGCGACAATGGCCAAGCCCTTATAGACCGCGCCACTGGCGGAATCGTCCCTTGCAATGGGCGCCACCACGAGGATTTCACCGTTGACGGTGCCCCAACCGCCGATGATGCCGTCTTCGGTGGAGAATAGAACCTGTCCCGGATCTCCATTCGGGAGTGTAAAGTCGCCGTTGTGAACTGCTGCGGTCGGGTTGAAAACGATGCCGGTTGGCTTGGCCGCGCCAAAATTCGCAAGCTCCACCCGAATGTCGAAGGGACTTTGCTTCGCGCCGGTTTCGTCGAAGGCGCTAACGTTCGAGCTTTGGTTTTCAGCGGTCCAGAAAGCCCCGCCCGGAATGAATGTCAGGCCCCACGGATTCTTTAGCAGGCGATCTCCACCGTTCGGGAGCCCCGGCAAGTCTGAAAGGATCGGCGTGAAATGGTATCGGGTCGCTGTGGCGCCGCTAACTGTTACAGCCGCGGTATTGGAGGTGCTGCTATCGAAGCTTCCGGTATACTGCGCAGTAAAACTGTGGCTTCCGACTCCGAGTG
>JBAWCO010000469.1:0-9682 GCA_049590315.1 Occallatibacter sp.
GAACTATCCCACCCATTCCGCAAAAGGCCGCGAAATGGATGGGGCACAGTTTCGTCCGCGTTTCAATGGGCAGCGACTCTGGGCGAGTGCCCATTCTCATCTTTGACTTAGAAGTGATGGCCGCCGCTGTGGTGGCTGCCGCCTGAGCTATGACCTCCGCCAAAGCTGTGGCCTCCGCCCCCATGCTCCTTGGGCATTTTGGGAGCTTTGGGAGCGTGATACGACTCGTGGAAGCTTCCGCCGTCGTGGCCGCTGAAGGGGTGGAAACCGCCTGAATGTTCCGGGCGGGCTTCGGCGAAGCTGCGGCTGGGAGCATAGGAGCGCGGCTCGGAGTAAGGCTGGGAATACTGACGCTGGCCGTAGGTGTTGAATTGGGGCGTCGGTTCGCGAAGTGCCTGCTGGCGGGCATAGGCTGTGGCGGGACGAGGTGCGTAGAACGAGCCGGAGTTGCCGTAGAAGCTGGAACCGTAACTACCGGCAGGACGACCATAGGTTTGGGGGCGGACGGGCATGGTTTCTTGCGGGCGATTGTAGGCGTAGGCGGGTTGCGCAGGACGCCCGTAGTTGCCGGGCTGCTGGTAGCCGCGGTTTGGGGCTTCATAGCCACGATTTGGAGATTCATAGCCGCGATTCGGAGGCTCGTTGCCGCGGTAGGCGGCGTAGGGCTCAGTGGTGCGGGCGAAGGGTTGCGAAGGCCGGTTGTAGGCGCCGTAGTTATTTCCCGGACGCCCGTAGTTGCCGGCTCCGCGGTTGTATGCGTCCATGGGCCGGGGCCTGGAGATGGGGCCGTACGGTGGAACGCCTCGGCTTGGGTAATTCCAGTGGGCGACCGTGGTGCTGCGCGAGACGTAGTTGGACTGGTGGAAAAGGACGGACTGGGAGAGCCAGTTGAGGGCCCAGGTTGCCCAGCCAAAGGGCGTGTGGTTGAAGGCTGCCATGGCGACGCCGGGGCCAAACTGTACCGCCGCTGACCCAACAAAAGAGGCCAGAGAACCTAGCAGCGAGAAACCGGAATAGGGCTGGATGGGTTGGCCGTAAACATCCCAGGGATTGTAGGCCGGAACGGAGACGACTTCAGGATTGGTGGGGGCGATTTGAACGTAGCCCTGATTGTTGTCGACGGATTCCTGCGGGGTGTTCTGGAGGGTTCCGGCGGATTGTGCACGCTGGCGGAGGACCTGGATGGTCTGCAGGACGTCTTGAGGCTGGTTGTAGTAGGCGTTGCCGAGGTCGGTGGTCCACTGGAGGTCGTGGTCAAGCAGAGCCAGGACCTGCGGGAATGCGGTGAGTGCCTTGACGCTGGGGTCCCATGGTTCGGCGTTGGCGGCGTAGGCGATCTGGTCAGGGGAGGCGTAGCCCTGAGACTGCACCCAATGATCGGCGCCGACGACCTGCGCGGGGTAAGTGGCGGCGGCGAGAATCTGGGCGACCAGCGTGTCGGGATAGAGGGCGATGGGTGCGACTAGCTGCTCAAGCTGGTCAGGACTGAGAGGCTGTTGGACGGGAACCTGGGGCTGGGCTTGCGGGGCGTAGCCGGGTTGAGGATAGTTGGGCTGTGCGGAGCCCGGGCCGTAACCGGGATCGTAGTCGGGATCCAGGCGAGGGTCGTAACTGGCTTCGGGGTTGGGCGCCTGATTGGGGGCTGCGTAGGGTTGCTGGGGGTATGCGGGCTGTTGATTCTGGGGATATTGGCCGGGAGCATACTGGGGATTCTGAGGCCAAGGCTGCTGGGCGGCGATGCTGGTGGAGAGCGCAAACAGGAGAGGCGCTAGGGCAGGCTGACGAACGCGATGGACAGCGCCCGCAAGGCGCAAAGTGAACTGGGGACTCATGTTCCCTCCCGGCGGGCCAGGTGAGCTGCCCCGAGACAACAAGTTGCATTCCGGGCCGCCGGCCTGTTTTGGCCAGCGGGGGAATTACGGCTGTGTTGGGTAGACACGGTATTGGGGGTTTAGTTGCGGTGAGGAAGTTGAGGTGGGCGCAAATTATTTTTGGGTTTCGGATCGGGAGCGGTTGGTTTTCTGAGGGGTTCGACCCGGGGATACGGCTTTCTGAGTCTATTCGCAAGGATTGTGAGTCGAGTCCGCCCAGTTTAGCTGCAGTTGAGATGCGGGTCTATTGCTTTTCTGAGGCGAGGTAGACGACTACGCTGCTGAGAAGCACGAGGGTGGCGATCAAGGGGAGCAAGACCGGGAGGCTCCAGCCGGAGTTGAAGAGAGCAGATGGCCAGAGGGCTTCAAGATGAAGGGCGGACGCTTGAGGAAGCTGCTGGAGCCAGGGAAGCCAGCGGAGGCCATGGGTGGCCTGGGTGGCGAGAAATCCAATGGCGAAGACGAAGCTGACGGTGAGGGCGAAGATATGCGCGTGGAGGATGGGCTTGCCGATGCGCTCGACGGCGGCGTTGCGGCGGCGGAGTTGGGCGCGCCACCAGAGCATGCCGGGCGCAGTGAGATTGACAGAGGATGCAAGGTTGGCGCGCGCGGCCTGAAAGGTCTGAGTGACGAGAGCCAAGTCGGCACAGGAGCGACACGCGGCGATGTGGGCACGCAGTTCCGGCGGGCAGGCCTGGGGATAATGGCCGATTCTTAGAAGTTCAGCGACTTCTTTTTCATGCGGGCAGGGGCCGAGGATCATGACGGCCTCCGAGAACTGAGCGGCTGGGCGATTTCTTCACAATTGGAGCTTTGAAGGATGGGGTGCCGCTGGGGTTGCGGCTGGTCCTGATTGCGGAGCAGCCGAGCGATTTTGCGGCGAGCCCGGAAGAGAAGCAGGCGAACGCTGGCCGAGGCGAGGCCGGTAACCTCAGCAATTTCGCGATGCGAGTAGCCCTCAGCGTGGGCGAGCCAGAGGAGCTGGCGATCGCGTGGGCGCATCTGGGCGAGGGCAGGACCGAGGACGGCTCGCGAGTCGGCCTGGGCGGAATTAGCGGTTGCAGCGAAGAACTCTTCCGGGAGGTCTTCAATTGAGGTGGAGCTGGGGCGGCGCCAATGGTCGCGCAGCAGATTGGTCGCGATGCGGAAGAGATATCGGCGGGCAGCGATTTCTCCATTGACTGCGAGCGACACAGGATGCGACGCGCAGAGGTAGCGAACGTAGGCCTCCTGCATGAGGTCGTCGGCAAGAGCCGGATCGCCGGAGACGCGCGCGAGGTATGCCCACAGGGGTCGAGCCGAACGCTGGTAGAAGCCGGCGAAGGCGTCGCTATCCATGGTGTCCATGGGCAGGTCTGCCACTTGCGACGCATTGCCGGCGACGAGGTTCGGAAGAACGGATTCCCAGGAGAAGGGCATAAGCACTTTCGAAGATTACGTGGGCCCTGCGGCTCACGGTTGCTGCCTGTGGTCAAAAGACGAACCGACTGTGGATGCCGGGTTGCCGGGCATGAGACCGAGACGCGCCGCGAGAACCCAGGTGACCGCTGCGGAGATGATAAACCCAAGTCCGGGCATGAGGACCACAGTTCCGAAGATGAGCATGGGGGCTTCGGCATCGTGGCTGACATGGCGGAGCAGGAAGAGGCCGATGCCAAGGAGTACAAGCACAATGCCGATTTGAAGCGGTGTAAGAACGCGTGCGACCGCGTTGGGGACAGGCTGCTCGGGCTCAATTCCGGCGGAGATGGGCGCCGCTTCAAGGAAGCGCTTTCCGGCATCGGTGGCCATGTAGAGGGCGAGCTCCTGGTTGGTGCTGAACTTGTCGATGAGACGGCTGTGAACCTCACTTTGAAGTTTGAAGATGCGGGACCAGCGGCGGTTCTCAAGAAATTGGCGCAGCAGCCAGATGATGGTGCCCAGGAAGCAGGCGAAGGCCAGAACGGCTGAGAGCGGCTGGATAATTTCCCCGGCTCCTGAGCTGTGTGGACGCTGGTCCAACTCCGGCCAGACCGCACGCTCGAGAGCGTGATCGCGGTCGCGCTCTCCATCCAAATGAGAGAAGAGGTAAAACTCGGGATTACGGGCGATTTCAGGATGGCTCGACAGGAATTGGCCGAGCTGGGGATTGTTGCGGTTGACGTAATCCTGATTGGAAAGGAGGGAGGGATCGTGTTCGACAACCGTGGTGAGAGTGGGGCTGAGGCGCAACAGCTTAATGAGCTCTTCCTGGGTGCTGGCCAGATCCCGATCGCTGACGGCGACGGGCGGCTGAGCGGGCGCCGGGGTATGGGATTGCGCGGACGCTAATGCAGCGGAAAAGACAATCGGTAAAGCAACGGAACGAAGAAGGCTGGACATGATCCTAGGCATGATACGGATGTCGCGCATTTCGATTCTTCCCCTCTGGAAGAGCCCTTAGGAGGTCTTCTGCCTATAGAACGGGCCGGGGAGGGAGATGGTTAACAATAGTTTTCCGCTGAAGGTGGTTGCCAGTTTTCTCCGCGCAATCTCCGGGGGGCACCTTCAGCGGCTATGGAAAAACGTTATCGCACCGCGAGCGTGTAGCCGAGGTTGGCCTTTGGCGTGTCATAGACTCCGAAATCGCAACTGAAGAACGTCCATGCCTCGCTGGAATTGGCTGCATCGGTTGTTGAGGTCCAGTAGTACTGGTATCCGACGACGTTGGTGAAGATGGGGGATCGAAATAGGCTTCCATCGAAGTTGAGATAGTTGGCGTCAAGGAAGGAGCCGAGGTTGTTCTCCGCACGATCGGAGAGGCTCTGCATCTCGGCACGGTTGGGCATGCGCCAAGCGCCTGCTTTTGAGCTGTCGCTGAGCCCGCACTGGCCGCTGGCGAGCGTGTTGACGGCCGCGACTGCGTCTGACCAGGACTGATTGATGCAGTCGGCTCTTTTAAGCCAGACAAGGCCGGTGACGGTGTCGGTGATAGTGCCATTGCCGTTGTCGATGTAACGGGGAAAGGTCGGCGGGATACCGGCCTTCATGGCGCCGTCGTCGCCGGGAGCAAACGAGACATAGGCGCCGGTAGCCTGCAATTTGATGGTTCCGCCACCGGTCCCCTTGACGGCCCAGACCGCGTTGATCGCCGTTGACTTGAGATTGGCGTTTCCGTCGTTGATGTAACGCCCGTCGCTCATGCGGATGGCCCACGCGTTGGGAGAGCCGGTTACGCCACCGAAGTAGCTGGTGGACGACCAGTAGATGGCATTGGAGACATTTGTGAACGGATTGGCCGGAGTAATTGCAGGGTTGCTGGCGGAGACGTCGACCACGCTTTCCAACTCGTGAATGTTCGGCATGCGCCATTGCCCGGCTTTGGATTGATCGCTGAGACCGCAAGTACCACTGGCTAACTGGTTAGCTTCGGTGATTGCGCCAGCCCAGACAGCGGGATTCAGACAGCCGGCGTTCTTGAGCCAGATGAGCCCGGTGAGGTGGTCGGTCACCGTCCCATCCTGATTGTCGGTGAAGCGGTTTGCAGGCCAGGCAACGCCCTTGTGCAGCGAGGCGTCGTCGCCAGGGACATAACTGGTGGTCTGGCCCGTCGCAGGAAGGGTCACCAGCGGATTGGTTCCGTCGTACGCGGTGAAATTGGCGTTGGCCAGGGGCTGATTTGCGTTTGCGATGAAGTCGACCACTGTGAAGTAGATGGCGGTGTCGGTTAGGCCATTCCCTTGAAACTGGCCGGTGTGGTCGAATCTCTCCACGGTGCCGGGAGCACTCGCGGAGGGATAAAAACCGTAGCCGGCCTTTTGGATCCAGAACTGGTAGTCGAAGGGTGAGTTGCTGGTGGTTACGAGTCCGGAGAAGCTGTAGTTGCCATTGGCGTCGGTCGTAGCGGTTGCGATGACGGTATTGGTGTTGGTGAGCCACTCGGTGACGGTTGCGCCGGCGAGCGGAGCGCCTTTGAATTGGACTGTCCCGGAAACGGTATCGGTCGGCTGCGGTTGGCTCGGGTTGGTGAGACCGGGATCGTTGCGGCTGCCACCGCATGCGCTAAGTACGGATAGAAGAAAAATTGCCAATAAGAGACTGATCTTGCTCACTGTTGCTCCTTCGCCCGGGGCGAGCGCGGATCACATGCCCTCAAGCGACAAGCATGTGACGTGCGCGCAAAAGAGTGATATCGGCCGATCGGCGGAAGTAATTCTGAATTGGCGCGAGAAAAAGAAACTTTGGTTTTCCCTGTTCGGGCTGAACAGGCGCGAGCCCTTCCAATGGCTTCGGGAGCTTCTTCAAACAGGGTTTATCATCGAAGGTGGTGCGGTGTGGTTTGGGGCGCCTGATTCCTGGCCCTTGTGACAACTGGGGACGAGGAGATTTGTGCAAGAAGCGGAGTCCGATGCGAGCTAAGACGGCAGTAGTGCTGGGCGCCCAGTGGGGCGACGAAGGCAAGGGCAAGATTGTGGACGTGCTGAGCGAGCGGTTCAGCGCGGTGGCGCGGTATGCAGGCGGACACAACGCCGGACACACGGTGATTATTGGCGGGCAGAAGTTTGTGCTGCAACTGATTCCCTGCGGGGTGCTGCGGCCGACATGCAAGGGCGTGATCGGAAATGGCGTGGTGCTAGACCCGATTGCGTTCTTGAAAGAGGTTGCAAAGCTGCGGGAACTGGGTGTCGGGGTAGATGAGCAGCTTTTTGTGTCGAACCGGGCACAAGTGATTTTGCCGTATCACCGAATGATTGAACTGGCTGCTGAAAGCGCACCGGGGCGAAAGAAGATTGGGACGACAAGCCGGGGAATCGGGCCGGCATACGAAGACAAGATGGCACGAAGCGGGCTGCGGGTGGTTGACCTGCTGCGGCCGGAGTTGCTGAAAGCGCATATTGAGGCGGCCTGCGCGGAAAAGAATGCGATTGTACGGGCGCTATTCGGGACGGGAACAGCACCGCTGGACCCGCAGAAAATGTTCGACGAGTACGCGGCCGCGGCGGAGAAGGTGAGACCGTTTGTGACCGACACCGGGCGGCTGCTGAACGGGATCCTGGCCAAGGGCGGGAGCGTGATGTTCGAAGGAGCGCAGGGCACGATGCTGGACATCGACCACGGGACGTATCCGTTTGTGACTTCGTCGTCGGCGACAGCGGGCGGGGCGGCAACAGGAACGGGTGTAGGTCCGACGGCGATTGGGACCGTGATTTCGGTGACCAAGGCGTATGTCACGCGGGTGGGCGGCGGTCCGTTCCCCACGGAAGAGACCGGCGCGCTGGGCGAGGAACTGGGTGTGCGCGGCAAGGAGTTTGGTGCTGTGACAGGACGGAAGCGGCGGTGCGGATGGCTGGATATTCCGCTGCTGCGGTACTCAAACCAGGTGAACGGGGCGGAGTGGCTGGTGGTGACCAAGCTGGATGTGCTGGATACGCTGGCTGAGATTCCAATCTGCGTGGGGTATGAGATCGACGGGAAGGTCACGGATGAGATCCCCGCGGATGTGGCAGGCCTGGAGCGGATCAAGCCGCAGTACACCAAGCTGAAAGGCTGGCAGGAATCGACCGAGGGGATTACGGATTTTGAGAGGCTGCCCAAGGCAGCGCAGGAGTATTTGCGGTTCCAGGAACGGGAGAGCGGGGCGCGGATCGGAATGGTGTCGACGGGACCTGACCGGGACCAGACGATGGTGCTGCCGGAATTTGCGGCGGCGTTGAAGGAGATTCACGCATAAATAAGGGATTCACGCGTAAACTTGAGAGCGCGCAGTGCAACGATGAGCGCGCCAGGAAGCGCGGCCTCGAGCCGCCGAGAGAAGAGAGAATCGGAATCTATGGTGAGTTTTACTGTACGAATGAAGTTTTCCCCGGAAGATCGTGCGGATGTAACAGAAGCGCTGCGATCGCTTGCCCTGGCTTCGCGCCAGGAAGCTGGTAACGTGACCTTTATTCCCCACCTTGTACAGGACGATCCAGATACTGTGCTGATCTATGAGCAGTGGCGGGATGCAAGCGCGCTGGAGTCCCACGGACAATCGGCGCACTTCAAGAAGTACGCGGTGGGCGTGCTGTACCAGCGGATGCGGGAACGCGTTCGGGAAGACCTGGCTGCTGTCGTTTAACGCGATGGCGGCGTCAAATGAGTGATGGCCTGGTGCAAATGGACGGCTGGTTTTGAGGCGGGATGATGGAAGGTCCAGAGGCAGCGGTTCGAATCTCGTTTGACCCGCAATCACTTCACGGGCTACCATCCGATACGCCAATGCCCTGTGCGAGAACTACATCTGCAATGCAAATGAGACGCCTTACCGCGTTGGGACTGCTGTTAGTCCCAATGTTTGGCGTTTGCGCACCAATTCCTTCCAATTCACAATCTGCCCAAACCGGACAAGCTCCGCATGGCTCGGCGCCCAAGGGGCACAAGCACGAGGTCAGGCACGAGATCGACCGGCTTGAGGAGAAGTGGCGGAATGCCGTTCTGAAGGGCGATACAGCAGCCATGGAATCTCTGCTGGCGGACGACTACATGGCTATTACGCCGTCGGGCACTCTGCAAACCAAGCAGGAGGCGATGGAAAACCTGCGCTCGGGCAAAGTACATTTCACGAGTTTGGAGATATCTGACCGGAAGGTGCGGTTCTATGGGACGACTGCCCTGGTGACCTCAGTAGCTACCATCGAGGGGACGAATCCAGAGGGGTCGATTTCAGGGAGCTTTCGCTATACGCGGGTGTATGTACGCAATCCTCAAGGCGCCTGGAAGGTTGTGAGCTTTGAGGCCAACAGGATTCGCGAGCCTGGAGACCACGGCAACGATCACAGCAGGTAATTCCCACCACAAGTAATCCCCTACAATTGATGAATGCCCGAGCTGCCTGAGGTGGAGACGATTGCCCGTGGGGTCAACGAGCGGGTGCAGGGCGATCGGATTGTGCAGGCCTGGTTCGGGTCGCACAAGGAACCTTTCAAGACGGCGCCGGCGCAGCAAGCCAAAGGGCTTGAAGGACGTGTGATCCTGACGGTCCAACGCATCGGAAAACATATTGTTTGCACACTTGGCACCATGGATGGCGCGGCTGATGCACAGTGGATTGTGCATCTGGGGATGACGGGGCGGCTGCTTGTGACGACCCCCGATGGCCCGGTAGCCCTGCATACGCATGCACGGCTGAGCCTGGCAAGCGGGCGCGAAATTCGTTTTGTGGACCCGCGGCGATTTGGACGGCTGGAGTTTCGCGATCTGCTGCGGAAGGAGGGATTCAAAGGCCCGGGCAAAGAACCACTCACGATTGACGCGGAGGAGTTTGTGGGGCTGTTTCGCGGCCGGCGGCTGGCGATCAAGGCCGCTCTGCTGAACCAGACGCTGCTAGCCGGAGTGGGGAACATCTACGCCGACGAGAGCCTGTTTCGGGCTGGTATCCGTCCACGCAGGATGGCGGGACGATTGACCGAGGCGGAACTAGAGCGGCTGCGGCTGGCGCTCCGGGAGGTTCTGAAGCACGCAATCCGGATGGGCGGATCATCAGTGTCGGATTATGTGGACGCGGACGGTGTGAAGGGCTTCTTTCAACTGGAGCACTGCGTTTACCTTCGGACCGGGCTCCCCTGTCGGCAATGCGGGACGTCGATTCGGCGGATTTTGTTGGCTGGAAGGGGTACACACTTCTGTCCGCGATGCCAACGGTAGCAAGCCCCTATGATTTTCGGTATGTTTCTGGAATAATGCTTCCAAAATTTAGACGATCTTTATAAGTTGTTTCTTGTAAGTGATTGAAAGCGCGTCCTATTGAGAACGGCCCACCGATTGCTATTAGAAAGGTGCCAGTGATGTACCGGCTGCTGGAGAAGTTTCCTGAC
>JBAWCO010000470.1:0-6457 GCA_049590315.1 Occallatibacter sp.
GCAAAAAACCCCGTCCAATCGTCTTATTCAGGGGCATTTTCGATCGATTTCATGCAGAAATGCACCGCTTTTGACAGGACTCGTTGAGAAGTTATCCGCATCAGCGGCGCTCGAAATTCACCTCGTACACTAGTCAGATGATGGATGACATACAGGCCTTCATCCGCCGACTGCCCAAGGCCGAATTACATTTGCATCTCGAAGGCACCATCACGCCCGCCACGCTGGTGGATCTGAGCGCTCGCCACGACGCAAACCCCATCACTCTGCCCGAAGCCGAAGCCCTCTATCAGTTCACCGATTTCACAGGATTCATTGAAGCCTTCAAGGCGGTCACACGGCGGCTGATCGGGCCTGAGGATTACGAGCTTGCCGCGTGGCGCATGATGGAACGGCTTGCTGCGCAGGGCGTGGTTCACGCCGAGGTCTACATCTCGGTGGGCGTCATCTACATGTGGCGCAATCACGATCCAAAGGCACTTGAGCCCATCTTTGCCGGCCTGGAACGAGCACGCGAACGCGGCGAACGCGAACTGGGCCTCTCGCTCTACTGGGTCTTCGACGCCGTGCGCCACTTCACAGTCGAAGAGGCTGGGGTCGTCTTTCGCAAGGCCGCCGAGATGCGTCCGCGATTCCCATCGATCATTGGCATCGGTTTAGGCGGCGACGAGCGCCGCTGCTGCTCCGAGCCTTTCCGCGCCTTTTACGCCGAGGCGGCGAGGGCAGGGCTGAGGCTGACCAACCACGCCGGTGAAACCACGGGACCAGAAGCAATTTGGGAAGCGCTCTCGATTGGCTCCGAGCGCGTTGGACATGCACTCTCCGCGATTCAGGATCCAGCTCTCATCAACGAACTTAGGGCGCGCGGCACCAAGCTCGAGTTGAATCCCACTTCGAATGTCCGCACAGGTGTCTGCTCGTCATTTGCCGAGCACCCGCTGCGGCAATACTTCGATGCCGGCCTGCTGGTGACACTCAACTCAGACGACCCGGCCTTCTTCGGCTCCGATGTTGCCAATGAGTATTTGCTGGCCCACACAGAACAAGGATTTACCCGCGAAGAATTGCGTCAACTGGCCACCAATTCCATACATGCCAGCTTTCTTCCCGATGCGGAGAAGACCCGCTGGCTGGCCCGAATCGGTACAACTCAGTAACCGAAAGTGGTACGCTCACCTTCTGTCGGAAGAGCCAGTCCTACAGAAACTGCGGTATCATGCCTGCAGAGGGAGGGTGCAGCCAAATGTCCACCGAATCGCAAGACGTCACAACCACGGAGGAGACTTCCGCAGAAACAAAACGGGAGAAGAAGGCCCTTCAGGTGATCGGCTGGTTCTCCATCGGAATGGCGGTAGCCACCATCGGCATCTATCTTGGCTATGAACTGCGTTGCCGCTACAAGTTCAACCGTCGCACGCCCTACGACTTCTACTCCAACGCCGGCGAGCAACACGTAAGTGAGTTTGGGATGGGAATCTAGTGCCGATACCTTCTTAGCGCTCTCTTCTTTTGATTCGAAGAATGCCGCCCACTGGGCGGCATTCTTCATTTGCACGACATTTTGGCAGAAAACCTGGATGCGAACTGCCGCGCTCGTTCGACGATCATCGGACCGTCGAAATCTATGACTCCGATCCATCCGAATCCCGCATTTTGATAGCGCCTCGCCAGAAATGTGAGCTTTCGTCATCGACAGCAGACTTTCGTTATCTCTCAGCCGGCAGAATTGTTCCGCGCTCTGCCGATAAGCAGATTGGGGAGCACTAATGAGAGATTGCACAGAATCAGCACGCGAAAGTTCCGCCAAACCGAATTCCCTGGTCCGCCTTATCCGTAAAACTGCATTTGCTCTCACGTCAGTGTTCCTGCTGGCCGCATGCTCGGGGGCGGCCGCGTCCGGTCAGAATCCGCTAGTAGGTGAAGCTGCTCAGTCTCTAATCAACCGTCACACCGCGTTGCTCGGCGGGTGGGCATGGCAGAGTGTGATCCAGGCACCCAACTACCAGACCGACCGGGACGTGGGAACGGCCAGCATCGGCACTTCCTTCTTGCAAATGTACGACGCTACCGGCAAGGCCAGTTATCTGACCGCAGCCGAAGAGGCCGGCAACTGGCTTGTGGCTGCGCAAACTTCGGCCGGATGGTGGCCAGACTATGTGAATCCAAGCAATGTCAGCCCCGGCGGCCCGGCCAAGTACGGCTTTACCAGTCTGGACGACGGCGTCATTGGACAAGCCAGCTTCCTGCTGGCGCTCTATCAGAAGACCGGCAATGCGGCATATCAGGCTTCGGCCTTGAAGGGCATCAACTGGCTCCTTAGTGTCGCCGAAGCGCCTAGCGGGAAGCCTTGCCCATCGCAGCAGTGTTACTGGGATTGGTGGGTGCCTGCGCAGGGAAAGGTCTATCTCGGTCTGGGTTCGGGGGTAGCCGGAATCTTCTATGGCCTCGACCAGATTGCCCAGACCACCGGGAATGCCAGCTATGAGAACTATGCGCTGGCCGCGGCCGCGTACGAAGAGACGCAGATCGCATCCAGCGGCGCCGTGCCTGAGGTTCCCGGTGGCGCGACTTACGATACGGGGCTGTACCAGGGCGGGGCTGGCGTCGCTGTCGCCTACCTGAGCCTCTATCAACACACCGGCAACACCCGCTGGTTGACCGATGCCAACAAGATCATGGCGTGGGTGCGATCCCAGGAGAAAGCTCAGTCTTCCGGTATTGCGTGGCCCATCTCCGTAGGGACCGGTGGCAATAAGACGTTGTCTACAGAAATTGCGGAAGGTGCGGCGGGCATTGGATGGGCGGAACTGCAAGCCTACAAGCTGACCCATGCGGCAGTGGATCTGCAAACTGCGGAAGCCGCCGGAACATGGCTCTTGTCGGTCCAGACCGCCGAAGGGAGCGGCGACGCATGGCAGGCGTACCTCTCCGGGGCTGACGCAAACGATTACTACATGTCGGAAGACCTGGGAGTCTCCGGCATTGGGTATTTCTTCAACGATCTTTACCTTGCTACGGGAATTGCCTCGTATAACACTGCGGCGCAAAATGCCGCTGGCCGGCTACAGGCTTCGACCTTCAACGATGCCGAGGGGGCCAGTTGGTATCAGGATGACTGCATCGGGTGCGGAGGCTGGCGGAATCGCGCTGAGCCGTCTTATAACTGGGGAATTGCCGGTATTGGCGCGTTTGGCGCGAGACTCAGCGGCGGTCCCGACGATATGCCGCGCGATGTTTCTGCTATTGCCGGAGATGTTTATTCCATCGGTGCGGGGCAGGCTGGCCCTGTCGGTTCATATACCGCGGACGCTGACGCGTCAGGCTCCAACATGGGAACTGATTCCGTGACCCATGCCATCGATATGTCCGGAGTTACGTTTCAGAGCCCCGCTCCCTCGGCAATCTATCAAGGGGAACGCTACGGCAGCAGCTTCAGCTACACGCTTCCAAACCTGACTGCCGGCAAGTCCTACACCGTGCGTCTGCACTTCGCGGAAACCTACTACACCACTTCCGGCGGCAGGCAGTTCAATGTCGTCATCAACGGGAAACTGGTGCTCACGAACTTTGACATTGTTGTCGCGGCCGGAGCTGGATTCAAAGCCAATATCCAGACGTTCACGGCAACGGCATCTAGCGCGGGCGTGATCACCATTCAGTTCACGCAGGGGCATGCGGATTGGCCAAAGGTTAGCGGAGTCGAAGTTTATTGACTTCGGACGGCGCGACGGGATCTTGCGCATGAGGTCGAGCACGAGGGCAACAACCCTGAAATTGAAGCAGCAACGCACCCTGGATTTTTGTTGACGACCTTGATCGCAGTCGCAAAGAATTGCAGAAGATGAGCGATGCGGAATTCATTGCGTACGTAGGCATCCCTGACATACATGACGGGACTATTTTGCGAGTCTCCTTCGAGGGCGGGGCGGCCGAAGTCACCCTCGAAGGCTACAGCGGTCGCGAGCACGTTGTTCTCTTTGACGGAGTGGATGGAGTCGAGATGAACGAGCCTGAGGGTATGTTGCTCTATTCGCTTTCTGAAATGCGCGCTACGTCACCCTTACGGAGATTCGTTTTTACCAATAACGACGAGGACGATAAGAAATCCTTGAGTATTTTGGCACTCAACCTTCAGATCCATTCGAAATGATCCGCACCTTACGAGAGATCCAAGCAACCACGATCATTGGGCATCTGCGAGTGGTAGGCCCGAGCGAATTCCACCTATTGATCGCTATTTCAACCATCTCTTGCACAGGCTCCGTTGCGATACCCTAAAGCCTTATGGGCCGCATCCGCATTCTTCCCGACCAGGTTGCCAATCAGATCGCCGCGGGCGAGGTGGTGGACCGGCCGGCTTCCGTGGTGAAGGAGGTGCTGGAGAACGCGCTCGATGCCGGGGCGAACCGCATTCGGGTCGAGGTCGAGGCCGGTGGACGCCGGCTAATTCGAATCACCGACGACGGCCAAGGCATGAGCCGCGATGACGCCCTGCTGGCCTTCGAACGCCACGCCACTTCAAAGCTCCGCACCGCCGACGACCTGCTCTCGATTGCGACCCTTGGTTTTCGCGGTGAGGCACTGCCATCCATCGCTTCTGTGGCTCGTGTGACTCTGGAAACCTGCGAAGGGGCCGGGGATGGGCCAGCGCCCAACGAAGCGGTTGTGGGAACCCGCATGGAGATTGCCGGCGGCAAGATTCTGCACGTGGACGACGCCGCGCTGCCTCGCGGAACCACAATTGCGGTTGCCGACCTGTTCTTCAACACACCGGCCCGGCGCAAGTTTCTCCGCGCGGAGTCTACCGAGCTAGCTCATGTGACCGCGCTGGTGACTCACTACGCGCTGGCGCACCCGGAAAAGCACTTTGAACTGCTCTCAGCGACGCATACGATCATCTCCGCCCCGCCGGTGATGCGAACCGCCGAGCGCATCTACCAGATCTTTGGCAAGGACACTCTCGCGCAGTTATTGCCGGTAGCCGCCGAAATCCCGTTGGAACGCGCTGGACTTCCCGAGCCACCTCCGTGGAAGCGCGATCCCAACGAACCGGCGCGCAATCCGGGAGCGATGCGACTGAGCGGCTTCTATTCCAAGCCGGAACTTCAGAAGCTGAACCGCAACTCGATCTATATCTTCATCAACAAACGGATCATCCGTGACCGGCTGCTGATGCACGCCATCACGGAGGCCTACCGAAACGTGATTCCGCCCACTAGCTTTCCGGTGGTGTTGCTCTTCCTCGAAATGCCGCCCGAGGAGGTGGACGTCAACGTACATCCGGCCAAGACGGAGGTGCGCTTCCGGCAGCAGACGCTGGTCCACGATTTTGTCCGCGACAGCGTGCGGACTGCCCTCATCAAGGCGCGGCCTGCTGCCGGTTTCCTGGCCGCGCTGGACAACTCGCCAGCCGCCAGCCCATCGCTGATGCCCCCGGCGGTTTCGCCGCTGCCGGGTTCGCCGGACGGCTCGGTTCCCGCCGACTCCGATGCAAGCGCGGTTCAGACCGCAGGTCAGGAAGCGGAGGCATTTCAGCTTACCGCGCGGCTGCCCACGCCGGTTCCCGGAAAGCTGCCATTCGACCTGCAATCCATCAATCTTCGAGGTGGGCCCGATGGCCTGGATGCAAGGCAGGCATTGGGCGAAGCCGCAGCAGCAATGTTTCAAACAGCGGTTCCTCCCATCATGGACGGTTGCTCTTCGGCAACCTCTGGTGTAGGCCCTGCAAATGGAGCGACTTACGCCCCTGGCTCGACCGCCGAGACCGCAAGTGCAACCGCACTGGTTGAAGCCGAACAGGCAGCGGCCAATCTGAACCACCTGGGTTCGCTTCGCCCCCTGGCGCAGTTGCGCGACTCCTTCATTCTGGCTTCAGGGGAAGATGGCCTGTGGATAATCGACCAGCATGTGGCACATGAACGAGTTCTTTTCGAAAAAATTCTTCGTGATCGGCAAGTTGAAAAAGTGCAACGGCAGCGCTTGCTGATGCCTCTGCTGGTGGAGCTGCAGCCTTGGCAGATGGTGGTCTTTGCCCAGATCGCCGAAGAGCTGGAACGCAATGGATTTGAGGTGGAACCCTTTGGTCCACAGACACTTGCTGTCAAGGCCGCTCCGGTGGGCCTGGAAGGGGCAGAATTGGAGCGAATGCTGGCAGAAGTGATTGAGCAATCCAGCGCCGACTCGGGCGAAGCCGAGCATAATCAGGATCTTGCCACTCTCCGCTCGCGGATTGCCGCCTCCATCGCATGCCACTCCGCCATCAAGATCAACACCCGCCTTGATCCGGTTCGAATGGAGTGGTTACTTTTGGAGCTCGCCAAGACCAGTCACCCAACAAGTTGCCCCCATGGACGTCCAATAGCTTTGCTGTATTCTTGGAAGGAGATCCAGCGGGCCTTCCATCGTATCTAAAACACAGGTAACATTAGGAAGGTGGCAATCCTCCCCTCTCAGGAGC
>JBAWCO010000471.1:0-25518 GCA_049590315.1 Occallatibacter sp.
CGTCGGCTCAGAGCGATTTGCAACGAATCGGTGAGCAGCTAGAACACGAGCACCCGGGTACCGACGAAATGTGGCAGTTCCGAAGCGGGTTGCTTCGAGAGGCTCAATATGGAGGATTGAGGCCGGCACTCGTTGTGTTACAGGTCGCGTCAGCATTTCTGCTGCTCATTGCCTGTTTCAATATCGCCAATCTGCAGCTCACACGGGCCACCGCGCGACAGCGTGAAGTTGCACTCCGGCTCGCATTGGGCGGATCAGATTGGCGCATAAAAATGCAGTTTCTGACCGAAAGCGCGGTGCTGGCTCTCGCGGGAGGATGTGCCGGGCTGATGTTGACATTTGTGCTTGTACGCACTGTTGCCACAAAGCTGCCAGGCCGGTTGGGAACGCCGGGAACGGTTGCGATGAACTGGCCGGTAGTGTGGTTAGCTTTTGCGCTTGCGGTCACGGCAGGCATTGTGTTTGGACTGGTGCCCGCGATCAAGAATAAACGGATTGCGCTCAACGCAAGCCTGAAACAGGCGGAGAAGCAACTGGCCGGTTCGGCGGGTGGCAGAGTGCGCAATGCATTCATCGCCGTGCAGGTCGGACTTTCGCTGATCTTGCTGGTAGGCGCATCGCTGCTGGGAGAGTCGTTATGGAACCTGATGAAATCGCCGCTGGGTTTCGTTCCAGACCATGTTCTGACCTTTCGCATCGTCTTGCCATGGAATGCGAATGCGTCAATGAGCCGGAATTTGTTTGGGGAATTCCAGCGCCGGATTGAATCATTGCCGGGAGTAACGGCTGTGGGGCAGGTCAGCGCGCTGCCAACCGAGGACTGGCACAAGCGAATCACATACGACGGGGACTGGATGCCGAGTTCAGAGCATCGTGACAGCGTGAACGTTGAGGGTCGGTCGATTTCTGGCAACTACCTAAGCGCCATGGGAATGCCTTTGCTCGCGGGGAGGGCGCTGACACGTGCAGACGCAAGTGCGAAGATACCTCCGGTTCTCGTCAACCGAGCCTTTGTCGACCGCTATGCTTCAGGCCAGAATCTCATTGGGAAACATCTGGTGGATGATTACGAGGCGATGGAGATTGTCGGCGTGATCGGAGATGTGCGCGGGACGACCGGCTCAATTGCTACCGAAGCCGGTCCGGAGATGTATTTTTCGGCGGATGGGAAGTATCCGGATAACCGGCGGTCGTTCGTTGTGCGTTCGCACGTACCTCCGGAGCAACTGATCCAGTCGATCCGCGAGCAGGTGCGTCAGGCCGACCCGCAGCGAGCGATTGCCAATGTCGCCACCATGGATGAGCGGCTGGATCAGTCGGTAGCGCAGCCGCGATTGAATATGGCATTGATGGCGGTTTTCGCCTTGATCGCACTATTGCTGGCGTGCGTAGGAATCTACGGAGTGGTTTCGTGGTCCGTTGCGCAGCGCGTACAGGAGATTGGCGTGCGCATGGCTCTTGGAGCCACTCGCGGCCAGATTCTTCAGCTCTTTGTGCGGCGTGCGGTGTTGGCAACGATGGTCGGTTTGCTTGGGGGCACCCTTGCTGCTCTGGCGCTTGCGAGGCTGTTGCGCAGCCAACTCTATGGCGTCGCGCCTGGAGATCCGCGGGTATATGCCGTGTCGATTGCGATGTTGTTACTTCCTATTCTGCTCGCGACGATACGGCCTGCACTTCACGCGGCTTCAATCAATCCAGTGGATGCACTGCGTACGGAATAACGCGTGAGTAGGAGATGTTTCCATGAATGTAATGCGCCGTTTGCTAAGCAAATTCGCGATTCTATTCGGGCGCGAACGGTTTCGAAGCCAATTGGATGAAGAGATGGCCTTCCATCGCGACCAAGCGGAGAGGGAATTTGTCGCGGGCGGGATGACGCAGGAGGCTGCGCGCTACGCAGCGATACGGCAATTTGGGAATGCGACACGGTTGAAGGAAAGGAGCCACGAGGAGGTGGGGTTCAGCTTCGAGTCGGTGATACAGGATGTTCGTTACGCGATACGGCAGCTTGTGCTGAACCCCGGATTTACGGTTGTCATTACCCTAACGCTGGCTTTGAGCATTGGCGCTAATAGCGCGATTTTCAGCGTGATCGAAGGCGTGCTGCTGAAACCGCTGCCGTATCCGCATTCTGAGCAGATTGTGCGGCTGTTCCTATCCAGCGCGGAATTTCCAAAGTTTCCTTTGAACCCCTTCGACTTTCGTGATTTCAGAGCGCGGAACAAATCGTTTGAGTCGATGGCGGCATTTTCGCGGGGCGACATGCAGCTTTCCGGGAGCGGCGAGCCGGTGCAATTGGCTGGGTTTCGAATCACATCTGGATTCTTTCGCGTGTTGGGCCTGAAACCGAACCTCGGGAGGGAGTTCGATTGGAATGCCGAGTTGCCGGGCAATGAGCAGCAGGTGATATTGAGCGACCGCCTTTGGCGCACGCGATTTGATGCTGCGCCAGACGTCATAGGCCGCAAGATCACGCTGGACATGAAGCCTTACACGGTGGTCGGGGTCATGCTGACCGGCACCGACCATCCGGGAAATGTCTACCACTCACTTCCGTATGGCGAGAGCGTGGACGTGTGGTCGCCGTTCGAGTTTAAGGGTAATCCCGCGCAGCGCGGATCGCATTTCGTCGAGGGGATCGGACGCCTGAAGCAGGGTGTGAGTGCTGAACAGGCGAAGGCCGAGATGAACGCGATTATGGTGCAGCTTGGCCGTGAGCATGAAGGGGACAAGGGCTGGCAGGTGCTGGTGATTCCACTGTATCAGGAGATCGTTGGAGCAAATCAGCGGATGCTCGTGGTATTGCTGGGTGCAGTGGGTATGGTGCTGCTGATTGCCTGCGCCAACGCTGCAAACCTGCTGATGGCGCGGGCGGCGTCCCGGCAGCGCGAGGTTGCAGTGCGGTTGGCTCTGGGTGCACCACGTCGGCGACTAGTTCGACAGATGCTGACGGAGAGTCTGCTGATCGCGCTGCTCGGAGGCGGGCTGGGCGCAGTGCTTGCGGAGGGCGGCGTGAAGGCGCTGGTTGCGCTCTTGCCGGCGGGATTCCCGCGCGCACACGAAATTCATGTGAACACGGCGGTGTTTGGGTTTACATTGCTCGTCTCAATTCTGACTGGAATTCTTTTTGGATTGGCGCCGGCCTTGCAGGCATCGCGCACTGATCCGAAGCGCGGACTATATGAGGGCGGACGGACATCGACGGGGAGTGCGCGGCAGGGAAAATTGCGGAATGCTCTTGTGATTTCAGAGGTGAGCCTGGCATGCGTGTTGCTGATTGGAGCGGGGCTGATGCTGAGGAGCCTTTTGAACCAGGTGAATGAGGACACGGGATTCCACCACGAGAATGTTCTGACCGCGAGCCTCTCGCTGCCGGACGCGGAGTACAAGACCGATGCGGCTATAGCGCAGTTCTATGACAAGCTGATGGTGGCACTAAGCACTCTGCCGGGCGTGGAAAGCGCGGGGGCGGGAAGCGATCTACCATGGACGGGATACGACGAGAATGCGGGCGGGTTCAGGATCGAAGGAAAGCAGCCGCCACCGCACGAGGAATTTCACGCCCGTTATCACATGGCGACACCTGGTTATTTCCAAGCGTTGGGAACGCCCCTGATCCGAGGAAGGTTCTTCACCGAGGCCGACAAAGACGGCGCTCCGAACGCATTGATTATCAATCAGGTGATGGCGACGCGGTATTGGCCGAATGAAGACGTGATCGGAAAGCGGTTTACTTTCAGCGACACTCCCAAGGAGAAAGACTGGTTCAGGATTGTAGGAGTTGTGGGCGATGTGAAAGACACACCCAGCAGTCCGAGTGCGGAACCGGCCTTCTGGTGGGCGCAACTTCAGCAGCCGAATTCGGACATGACGGTGGTGATTCGCGCTAGTTCCGATCCGCGCTTATTGGTAGACGGGCTCCGCGATGAGGTGAGGAAGCTGAACCCGTCTCTTGCAATAGGCGACATACGGCTCATGGACCAGGTTGCGGACGAATCCATTGCGACGCCACGATTTGCGTTTTCATTGGTCGGATTGTTCGCGGGATTGGCGATTGTCCTGGCGGCGATTGGGACCTATGGAGTGATCTCGTATTCCGTAAGTCAAAGAATTCCGGAGTTCGGACTGCGGCTCGCGTTAGGCGCTCCGCCGCGCGACGTACTGGGCATGGTTCTTGCGCAGGCGACCAGGCTCGCGGTTACGGGCGCAATCGTTGGTGTCGTGGTTGCGCTCGCCATGGCGCGCGTGTTGAAGAGCTTGATCTACAACGTGAGCCCCGCCGATCCGGTCACGTTCATCTCCGTCGCCGCGATGGTAATTGCGATTGCGTTGGTCGCCTGTTATCTACCTGCACGGCGTGCTGCGAAGGCAAACCCAATGGAAGCGCTGCGGGCAGAGTGAATGCAGCAAGACCCAAGCACTTTCGAAATATCAATTTCGTGAGCGCCGGCGATGGCAACACAAACGGAGCCAGCGCAACTGGGAGGTTCAATTGAACGCAATCACTCGATTTGCGAAAAAGCTTTCGATGCTCTTTGGGCGCAAGCGTTTCAACGGAGAGCTCGACGAAGAGATGGCGTTTCACCGCGAGCAAACGAAGAAGGACTTGGTTGCCAGTGGAATGACACCGGAGGCGGCACACTACGCGGCGATGCGGCAGTTCGGCAATACGACGCGGATGAGAGAGCGGAGTCACGAAATAGTTGGATTCAAGATGGAGAGTGTGGTTCAGGATCTGCGGTTTGCCCTGCGGCAGTTGCGACAGAATCCAGGATTTGCGCTCACGGCGATCGCCATTCTGGCCCTGGGAATGGGCGTGAGTGTGGCCATTTTCGGATTTGTGGATGCTGCGCTGCTGGAGCCGTTGCCGTATGCCGCACCGAACCGGTTGATGGATGTAGCCGAAAGCGGAACCATGCATCAGCGATCGAATCTTTCCCGCGATGACTATGACGATTGGAAGCGGCTCAATCACTCCTTCACCTCACTGGATGTGTATGGAGGCACGGGTTATTTGCTGCGCACACCCTCGGGTGTGGTGCCGGTGCCGGCGGCCCGTGTGAGTGATGGTTTCTTCAGAACCCTCGGCGTGAGACCCACGTTAGGGAGAGATTTTCTGCCGGGCGAAGACCGGCCAGGCGGTTTGAAGGTTCTGATGTTGAGCTACGGAACCTGGCTGACGCGCTACGGCGCCCGTCCCGATGTTGTTGGCCAAGCGGTGAGCCTGGATGATGAGTCATACACAATTGTAGGCGTGCTTCCGCGCGAATTCTCGTTTGCGCCTCGCGGCACTTCCGAGTTCTGGGTACCGCTGCTCGACAAGAACGGGTGCGAGCAGCGGCGCAGTTGCCACAATCTTTTTGCCGTGGGCCGGTTGCGCGATGGGGTGACCGCGGAAGCCGCACTCGAAGAAATGAAGGTGATTGCAGCTCAACTTGCTGTGCGATATCCCGGATCGAACCAGGGGCAGGGCGCCTTTGTGCAGCCGCTCGCGGAAATGGTGGTTGGCAAAATGCGTCCAATTCTGTTGACGCTTCTCGGCGGTGCAGGACTTCTGTTGTTGATCGCCTGCGTGAATGTTGCAAGCCTGCTGTTGGTTCGCTCAGAGGCGCGCAGACGCGAGATTGCCGTGCGCGGGGCGCTGGGTGCAACGCCGGTCCGCTTGGTCCGGCAATTTATGACAGAAGGGATTTTGCTCGCGGCGGTTGGTTGCCTGGGCGGCGGGCTGATTGCCGGTTGGCTGATGGTGTTAATGAAAAAGTTGATTCCGCAAACAATCGCGGACGGAGTTCCATTCCTGGGCTTGGTCGGTTTCAACGCGCACACTGGCTTCTTCGCTGGCGGAATTGCTTTGCTGGCAGGCTTGTTGATGGCGACGACGCCGATTTTGCGGCTATCGTTCCAGGACATTCGCTCCGGGCTAGGCGATGGAGGGCGCACCGCAGCGGGGAGACTTTGGCGGCGCATGGGAGCCAACCTTGTGGTCGTGGAACTAGCTGTAGCTGTGGTGCTGCTCGCGGGCGCAGGGCTGCTGGGGCAGAGCTTCTATCGACTCTTGCATGTGGATACCGGGTTTGACACGACGCATCTCGCTACGGTGCAGGTGGCTGCGCCTGACAAATCTTATGCGAAGAGCGAGCAGAAAGTCGCGCTCTTCCAGGAGATCATTCGCCGCGTGTCGAGTTTGCCCGGAGTGGAGTCGGTGGGGATTACGAGCGATCTGCCAGTGCAGTGCAACTGCGATACCGATTGGATCCGGATTGTGGGCAAGCCATTTCACGGCGAACACAATGAGGTGGACGAGCGCGATGTGACTCCCGGTTATCTTCCAACGCTGAAGGCGAAGCTGATCCGTGGTCGGCTATTCACCGAGGACGACGATGCCTCCAAGTCGCAGAAGATCGTAATTAATGAGGCGCTCGCCCAGAAATATTTTCCCGGCGAAGACCCGATTGGACAGAAGGTGGCCAACGGCAGTCTCGATCCGAAATCGATGCGGGAGATCATCGGCGTCGTGGGGAATGTGCGCGAAGGGGGACTCGACGAAGATTTATGGCCATCGGAGTATCAGGCCATGTATCAGAGTCCCGACAGCTTTTTTGGAGTTGCGGTGCGCACTACGCAGGATGAAAAAACGGTGCTGCCGGAACTGGTGAAGATGCTGCATCAGGTGGATCCAAACCTGGGCGCGTACGGTGAGATCACCATGACTGACCAAATTGAAAGCACGCAATCGGCGCTGCTGCATCGGTTCGCGACGTATCTGGTTGGCGGATTTGCGGCTATCGCGCTCGTGCTGGGAGTAGTGGGACTCTACGGTGTGACTGCCTACTCCGTGAGCCAGAGGACACGAGAGATTGGGGTGCGCATGGCGCTGGGTGCGCAGCGCAGTTCTGTGTACAAGCTGGTGCTTGGCGAGGCTGGGAAACTCATCGTGGTAGGCGTAGTCGTGGGCCTGGCGTGCGCAGTGGGTGCTGCGATGCTGATGCGCAGCGTGCTCTTCGGCGTGCAGGCATGGGACGCAAGTACGCTGATCGCGGTTGCGTTGGTTCTGGCGGGATCGGCGCTACTGGCCAGCTATTTTCCGGCGAGACGAGCAGCATCAGTGAATCCTACTGACGCACTGAGAGCGGAATGAAATATGCTTCATAGTTTCCGAGTTTTCGAAAACGCCGTCTGTCGTTAGATCAGGCGCAGGAAGCTGTTGGTCTGTAGCTTTGCGCCAGGGAAGACTGTGTCAAGATTGTTCGCGCCGATGGTTTTGGCAACGGCCTCGCCGAGAACCTGGCGGAAGTCAGTAGTGACGGCGAGATCGCGGCCTTCGTTCAATTCATGGTCGCCTAACCCAGGCCAGCGGCCGTACACTTTGCCGCCTTTCACTTTGCCGCCGAGGACGAACATCGCGTTGGCGTGGCCGTGGTCGGTGCCGCCAGTGCCGTTTTGCCGGGCAGTGCGGCCAAATTCCGACATCGTAACCAGGGTGATGTTTTCCGCACTGTCGCCCATATCGAGCCAGAACGCAGCAATAGCCGAAGAGAACTCGCGCAGCCGGTCGGAAAGCTGGCCGTTGACGCCTCCCTGATTTTGATGGGTGTCCCAACCGCCGACGTCGGTGAATGCGGCCTCGACGCCGAGGTTAGCCTTGAGCAGTTGAGCAATCTGTTTCATGTTGTTGCCGAATTCGTTGTTGGGGTATTCGATGCCGGGGCCCGGCTTGTACTGCGCCGGGTTAGCAGTGCGGAGCATCCTGACGGCCTCGAAGGTTTCATCGCCTGTGGCGTGCAGGATGCTGTCTCCACTGTCGCCATACATGGCCTGGAATGCGTTGGCTGCTACCGAGGGAGCAGGACCACGGCCACCAACGGAGAAGCTGTTCACGTTGGCGAGCGCGATGGCAGGAATCTTGCCGGCGAGAGTCCGCGGAACCTGCGAGCCCAGTGCGAGCGCGCGAAAGGCGGTGTGCTCCTGGTTGTGACGAGCGCCGCAACATGAATCTTCAGCCTGCAGAGCGCGGTTGAGCCAGCCGTCCTCGGTGCCTTTGATACCTGGCGTGCCGGACTCCATATAGTCCTGCGCGTCGAAATGGGAGCGTGACATGTCGGGTGAGCCAACGGCATGGATGACGGCGAGATGACCCTGGTCGTAAAGAGGCTTGAAGGCGGTCATGGAGGGATGCAGCCCGAAGAAGCCGTCGAGGTCGATCACCTGATTCTCCGGGATGGCGATGCCGGGGCGCATGGTGTAGTAATTCTTCTCGCGATAGGGAACCACGACATTGAGCCCGTCTGCTGCGCCGCGCTGGAAGATCACGACAAGCTTTCGTTCAGGATTGACCGCGGCTTCGGCCATGACGGAACGAAGCAGAAAGCTGGGGATGGTCGTTGTGCCTGCGATGGCCAGTGCGCCGTTACGAAGGAAGAATCTACGATTGGTCTGCATAGTTACCTCAATGCGCCCTGCGAAAGGCCCGTCATCTGCGTTGAAATTCCGGAGAGCCGAGCAATAGGCCCGCGAGCAACTGATCTTGTTTTTCTATTGCTGAGGCGGCTTGCGCCGGACTGGTTGCCTTGGTTGCCGCCGCAAGGACCGCTTTGGGTAGCTCTGCATTTTTGGTTGTGTCTTGAGTCTGCGCTTCAAATTGTTCAAGCACGGCGGTGCGGGTGGATTCGCTCACTCCTCCTGCAACCAGCAGCGATTCCAAACGCTGTTCTTCGACGGCTGGCGCAGGCAAGGAACCCGAGTTCGAACTGACGACTGGGCTGTGGGTGATAGTGGTCGCGCCATTGGCATCCCCCATCTTAGTTGTCCACGAAACGACTGGAGCGCTCCATGTATATGTAACGCCGGGAATCCTATTCGACGCTAGGGTCAACGCGAAATTCATCCGGTTAACCAGTGCCCCGGTGCTTACCCAAGTGGACGAGTCCCACTTGTAACCGGTGGGAGGAACTGCGCCATAGAGCGGCATTCCCATATCGCGAAGGGCATTGGCTAGGGGGAGCATGTTGTCGGTATTAGCGCTGCTGGCGCGTGCGGCTGAAACCACATACTCCAGCGGCGTTTTTACCTTGGCTCGATAGGCATCAGTGGCCCAGAATTCCGGTGAGTGGAAAAGAGTCGTAAGCACGGCGGAAATGTCGCCGTCCGTATGCATATAGGACTTTGCCATGCGGTCGACAAGTGATTGTGGCGGATCGTCGCCTACAAAGCGCATCGCGAGTTTGCGGGAGATGAACTTCGCCGTGGCGGGCCGGGTGGCCAGCATGTGCAACAGTTCGCGTCCTTCCTGTTCGCCATGCTCCTTGATCTTTTTGCCTAAAACCTTCTTGGTGCCGGGTTCGTGACGATTTTCATCAAATTTGAATCCGCCTCCGCGTTGCGGGCGATCCACGGTCCAGCCCGTCAGAACGCGCGCCACCTGGGTCACATCGGCCTGGGTATAGCCGCCATTCACGCCAAGCGTGTGAAGTTCCATCAACTCGC
Organism: Occallatibacter sp.; assembly: GCA_049590315.1. Taxonomy (GTDB): domain Bacteria; phylum Acidobacteriota; class Terriglobia; order Terriglobales; family Acidobacteriaceae; genus Telmatobacter. The sequence goes on from JBAWCO010000471.1 coordinate 9,484, forward strand.
GGGCGTAGTTTTCATTCAAGCCTTCAGGAGCCTTTCTCTTGGCGTTGGGGTTGCGCGCATCTCGCTGTCTGTTTTTCGCGGCGGCGGGGGAATCCGGGCCCATGCTGCGAGAGTTATCGAGATAGAGCAGCATAGCGGGACTGTGAGCCGTAGCCTCGAGCAGGTCTTCGAATTTGCCCAGGGCGCGCGGGCGAATCAGGTCACGCTCATAACTAACGAGGTAGTAGGGAGTTGCCTCGTCTTTATGAAGGTAAACGTTGAAGTGGTTGAGCCAGAAGTCGGTCATGACCTCTTGAAGCTGAGCACTGGAATAAATGTCGCGAACCAGGCGCTGGCTTGCCAGCTCTTCGGCCACCACGCGCTGCGGATTTTCAAGCGCGGCCACAAATTCCTTTTGCGAGGGGTTGAGGTCAGCAACAAGGGCGGGGCGTTGCGGCGGCTTGAGAGCCTTCCGGAAGCCATCGAATTCGGTCTGCTTCATCGCTGCAAGGCGTGCAATTCGCCGCTGTGCGGGCAACGCCAGGATTTCGGTGACCAAGGCAGGGTCGTAGGGCGCATCCTGTGCATCCGCGACAGGAGCCATCGCCATCTGGCCCGAATTCATTGAACTCGGATTGGAAGCTTGTTGAGCAGCAGCTCCGGATTTCGAGGCGATGTTTGACGAACTGCCATCATCCATCAGCGAGCCAATCATCGTTGCTGTCGCGGCAGCGCTCATTGACGGGCTGGTCGTGCCTGAGGGGTTCGCCATGCTGGAAGGTGTTGCCATTGCAGAAGTGCCATCCATCGCGGTAGGGCCCGTCATTGTCCCGGCGGTCGGTGCAGAGGCCTGCTTCTGCTTCAGCTCTTTCTCCTGGCGTCGAAACTCAACACGGGCAATTTCGTTCTCGTAGATGGCATGCAGCGCGGGGCGTTCCGGCACGGGGGCTTTGCCGTCAATAGCCTGCCGGATCACGGCGTTGCTGGGGAGGTAAAAGAGCAGGTCCTGCGGGTCCAGCTTCATAGCAGGGAACTGGGCGAGGCGAGCATCCAGCTGAGTCTGATCCAGAGCATCGGGGTGCAATTGTTGATTGAACCAGTTGTCCAATCCCATGGCTCGAACTGCATCCAAATCGCCTGGACGAGGGCCGAAGGTGAAGCGGTTCAGCGCGTGCAAAATGCGCTCATCGCCGCGCAACTGGCCGGACCGGTAGGCAGGCCGGGCGGCGGGATGGCTGCTGAGTTGGCTGGACGGAGGTGCCTGCTGCGCCTGTGTTGGGACAGACGGAATCAAAAGGCTGGCGCACATAAGAGCGGCAATCGGCCCATGCAGGTGTTCCATCGATGGTGCTCCTATCCGGTTTGTCTTTTCCCTTTGTCTTGCCAGCTTTGGCCCAGGGAGTTCCGCGCTCTGCGGCCCGTGCTTCCCTTCAACCCGGATCTACGTCGAAAGTTGTTAAGCAACCCCAAAAGACTGAGTTATGCTGAGGGCGCAGACTTTTCCCTTTCAGTTAGACGATTTCGCACCGCTGAACGCTTGCACACAACGGGCGACGACCCCACCCAACCGCGAAACCAGCCGAAGGAGACCCACGACCATGAAATCCGTTCCCGGCGCACTGATTCTTTCCGCGCTTGCCTTTTGCTTTGCACCCGGCCACGTCGGAACTTCTGCTCTGGCGGCCGAACCTTCTCAGGTCCCGGCTGCGCATGCTCCCGAAATTAAGTACGAACGATACAAATTGAGCAATGGCCTCGAGGTACTGCTGCACGAAGATCATAAACTCCCAATTGTCTCCGTGGATATCTGGTATCACGTCGGACCGGTGAAGGAGCGCGGCGGGCGCACCGGCTTCGCACACCTGTTCGAACACATGATGTTCGAAGGCTCAAAGCATGTTGGCGAGAAGGCGCATTTCAAGTACCTTGAAGGCGCTGGCGCTACAGACATCAACGGGACCACTTCGTTCGATCGCACGAACTACTTCGAGACCGTCCCGGCCAACCAGCTTGAAACCGCCTTGTGGTTGGAAAGCGATCGGATGGGCTTTCTTCTGGACACTCTGGACCGCACCAAGCTGGCAAACCAGCGCGACGTGGTTCGCAACGAGAAGCGGCAAGGGGAGGGCCGCCCCTACGGTGTTGTCGATGAAGAGGTCTATCACCAACTGTTTCCCAAGAGCCATCCATATTACGCAAACGTGATTGGCTCCCATGCGGACGTGGAAGCAGTGCGGTTGGCCGACGTGCGCGAGTTCTTCACACAGTATTACGCGCCTAACAACGCCACTATGGCCATTGCCGGGGACTACGATCCAGCCACCATCAAGAGCCTAATTGAGAAGTATTTCGGACCCATTCCAATGGGACCCACGGTGCCTGTCACGCCGGTTGTGATACCGGCCATCACCTCGGAAAGACGCACAGTAATTACTGATACGGTTCAACTGCCCAAAGTGATTCTTGCCTGGCTTTCGGCGGCTGCGTTTACCCCTGGAGATGCGGAAGCCGACGTCGCCTCCGCATCTCTGGGCGGAGGAAAGTCGAGCCGGCTCTATCGCGAGCTGGTCTATAAGCAGCAAATCGCACAGTCGGCATTCTGTTTCAATTTCTCGCTCTCGCTGGCCTCGGTATTCGAGTGCCAACTGATCGCCAAACCGGGCGTCGCTCCGGAAAAACTTGAAGCCGAGGCGGACAAAATCATCGATGAGCTGGTGACCTCCGGCCCAACGGCTGCAGAGGTGGAGCGGGCGCGCAACCGCGAAGAGACCGGCCTGATCTCCGGATTGCAGCGGCTGGGCGGCTTCGGCGGCGTGGCCGACCAGCTCAACTACTACAACCAGTACACCGGCGATCCAGGATATCTTGCCAAGGATCTCGCACGCTATGACGCGGTGACCCCCGCCAGCGTACAAAAGTACGCGCAGGCTACGTTGGGAAAGAATCAGCGCGTCGTGGTGTATGGGGTGCCAGGGAAAAAGGTGCTGGACGACGTGCCGCGCAGCCCTGACGACACCGACGCCAATGTGAAAGTGATCCCCGCGCATACGCCGGAGTTTGAGGCTTCGCAGCAATGGCGTGCCACTTCACCACAGCCGGGACCGCAGCGCCCGCTGGTGCTGCCCAAGCCGACAGTCTTTACGTTGTCGAACGGCCTCACGGTATACCTGGTTGAGCGGCACGAGCTTCCCATTGTCTCCGCGCAGCTTCTTACGCTCGCGGGCAATGCCGAGAATCCATCTGACCGGCCGGGACTTGCAGGCATCACTGCCGCTCTGCTTACCGAGGGCACACAGAAACACACCGCTGAGGATATTGCCAATGATGCCGCACTGTTGGGGACGGAGCTCAATTCCTCCAGCGACAACGATAGCGCTCAGTTAAGCCTCTCGCTGCTTTCAAAGCACATCGGCCGCGGCTTGGAACTGGTAGCCGACTCGGCTGAGAATCCGGCGTTTCCGGCCACCGACCTCGACCGCATTCGTGCCAACCGGCTCACGGGCCTTCTGCAGCAGCACGACAACCCGATGCAGTTGGCCATGCGCGCAGGAATCCTGAACCTCTACGGAGAGTCGAGCCCCTACGGCTATGACTCGCTCGGCACCACGGACTCGCTCAAAGCCATCACGCGCGACGAGGTCAGCACCTTCTACTCGAGCCACTACGGACCCAGAACAAGCCTGCTGGAACTCACCGGAGATGTCACGCCCGCGGAAGCGCGCAAGCTGGCGCAAGAGGCCTTCGGCAAGTGGAACTCGACCGCCGCACCGGCAACATTGCCCCCCGCGCCGGCCGCACCGGAACGCAAGATCCTGCTGATCGACAAGCCGGGCTCGCCCCAAACCGCGCTGATCGCCTACGGCGTGGGGCTGCCCAGGAGTTCACCCGACTATCCCGCCGCTACGGTGATGAATACCATGCTCGGCGGCCTGTTCTCGTCGCGTATCAACATGAACCTGCGCGAGGAGCACGGCTATACCTACGGCGCATTCTCCAACTTCCGCTACTATCGCGGCACCGGGCCATTCCTCACCGGAGCGCAGGTCCGTTCGGATGTAACCGCGCCGGCAACAGAACAGTTGTTCAAGGAGCTCGACGGCATTCACACCAAGCCGCTGACGGATGCGGAGCTGCGCCAAGCAAAGGACTCCATCATCCGCAGCCTGCCCGGCAACTTTGAGAGCGACTTCAGCGTGAACGGGCAGTTGGCGAATCTATGGCTGTTCGGCCTGCCGCTGGACTACTATTCGAAGCTTCCCGCGCAGATTGAAGGTGTAACTTCAGCAGACGCGCAAGCCGTAGCCGCAAAGTACATTCATCCGGAGAACATGCTGGTCATCGCGGTGGGAGACAAAGCGAAGATCCAGGCTGGGCTGACGGATTTGAAGCTGGCGCCCGTGGTGGAGTGGAGCGAGAAGGGAAGCGCGGCGAAGTAGGCAGGAGAGGGGTTGGACCGCAGCGGAGGGTGTGCATAGAGGCGCAGGCAAAAGTGAAATAAGGTGCGAAAAATGACGCTAAACAGGCAATATTTGGGCGTTTTTGACGCGTTAATAACCACTAAAGGTTGGGTTAGATGTGGGTTCAACGCACTTTGCCTGCGTTTACTTGCGCATATCGATGAGATTGGAGGGCCGGTCGAGGTCTTCTATGTCTATGGATCCAGCAGCACCCGGCGAGCCGGCTGGGTTGTTCCGAAGATACGGGCGTGTTAGCCTTTTTCCAGGCTAGAGAGGTTCTGCTTCCGATGAGCGAGATCATCTTTGAGGTGCGCGAGGACGAGGCGGATGGGGGCTTCACGGCTTCCGCGCTGGGATACGGCATCCATACGCAGGGAGACACGGTCGAAGAGGTACGCGCGATGGTGAAGGATGCCGTTCGCTGCTACTTCGATGAGACGATGGAGGCTCCGAAGATCATCCGGCTCCACTTTGTGCGCGATGAAGTTCTGGTCTAATGAGGCTGCCGCGCGATATTGACGGGCCGCAACTGGTCAAGGCGCTGGCTGTTCTGGGATATGAGGCAACCCGGCAAAAGGGATCGCATATCCGAGTGACTACTCAGCGAAACGGCGAGAATCACGAAGTCATTCCCTACCATCATCCGATTAAAACAGGAACGCTCTCCAACATTCTCAAACACGTTGCCGCGCACCATCGGATGAGTGTGGACGATCTTCTGAAGATGCTCGACCTATAGCCAAGGCTGATTCTGGCGAGTGTCTCGCGCTGCGGTAGAGTTGAGGTGCTTAAGCCTGCGATAGCGGCCGAAGGTGATAAGTGGAAGCAGCCCGATTGCAGATAGTGAACCAGGCCCTTCGGTATGCCAGCAATCGATATCCCAGGTCTTCACCGCGACGGACGAGACCCTGGCTACTAGTCCGCCGATCTTGTCCGAAGACCCGCTGATCGCGATAATGCCGCGATGAACGGCACAGTTCCTGACACCGCGATGGGGGGCCACTTGCCATTCCTACACTTCAACCAAAATACTTTGCCACCCTCAGAGCACACATGCACTCTAAGTGTGTAATGGGGTTTTGTTCCCATGCTTTCTTCAAGAAAGGGCCAGGATTCGCAGACATATGGACATGGCCACCAGAGTCCCCACCCTCTGGAATGAACTCGCCGAGACTATGCATCTCAAGGGTTCTCCTACGGCCGAGGTTACGCTATCCGAACCTGCCTCGTTCTCGTTCGGCCGTGTCAAGAGCAGCAAAGGCCTCCCGGAAATTGCACGCCCGATCGCTGGTGAGCAGGGCTATTTAGTTGCGCTGCAACTCAAAGCAATACCGTTTATCGAACAATTCTTCGGCAACAAGAAAGTATCGAGCGGTTCTTATCCAATTGGGGCTGTAAGTGCAATCGACTTACGGGAGGAACCGTCAGTTCTGCTCCCAAACCCCTTCGACGCCTTGGTGCTTCATGTTACTCAAGATGCTCTGGATGAAATCGCATATGCGCACCGAGTGCCCTGGGTGCAGCAACTGGTTTGGCCGCTTGGGCAGGTGGACCCCGTCGTCTACCACTTGGGAAAAACACTCGACTCTACGCTTGAGCAACCGCATCACACTTCGAAGATTTTCGTGGACCATGTCTTGCATGCATTGAACTGCCATTTCGCCTGCTCGTACGGCGGTGTGAAAATGTCGGCCCCGCAATTTCGCGGCGGGCTCTCCTCTCTGCAGATGCGAAGAGCGACAGAATTACTGGAGGCTCATCTGGACGGCAATATTGAGCTCCAGCAGGTTGCAGAAGCATGCGGATTATCCTTAAGCCACTTTGCCCGGGCCTTCAAGACGAGCTTCCGCAAGCCGCCTTATAAGTGGTTGATTGAGCGGCGTGTGGATAGGGCTAGAAATCTTATGACGAGTTCCCGCTTACCCCTCGCCGACATCGCCATTCAATGTGGATTTGCTGATCAATCCGCACTGAATCGCTCCTTTAAGCGGATCCACGGGGTAACTCCGGGGATATGGCGGCGATCCACGACCCGCTGCTGCATTGTGAATTAGCTTATGCGGCCCATTCTCGATCCAGAGACAGTGGGCCTTGTGATTGCGACCACCCTTTGACGTATGCAGCAGGAATCGCCAGCTTTTGATCGTTTTCGCCTAGATAGTTTCCCTCGCCCAAATCTAGCCTTTGAAGTAACCGAAAGCGGGCCGACGTATCGGGCCGGCGCACAAAGTGAATATCAAAATATGAGAGGACAATTTATGCGAACAGAAAAGACTATTCAAGCAGTATTGAGTACCGGACTTCTGCTGGCGGCAGGACTCCATGGCGTTGGCCATGCCCAACAATTACCCGAATCGTCGCGAGACAATTTCAATCACGGCGTCAAAAACATCGTGCTGGTTCACGGAGCATGGGCGGATGGCTCGAGCTGGTCCGGCGTGATTCCTCTGCTGGAGGCCGAGGGATATCACGTTGTCGCAGCACAGCTTCCTCTCACTTCCCTTGCAGACGATGACGCCGCAGCTGAGCGTGCCATTGCGAGCATCACGAAGTTATACCCGGGTCCCGTGCTGCTCGTCGGACACTCTTATGGGGGTGTTGTTATCGGAGACACGCCCGGAAACGATCCAAATGTTGCGGGCCTGGTTTATGTTGCCGCGTTTGCTCCTGATAGCGGTGAGTCCGCGTTCTCACTGCTGAGCGCGCTAAAGCCTGAATCTCCGCTCACGCCATTTCTTCTCGAAGACAACGCCCACCAATTCTTAACGATCTCTGCACAAGGTGTCGCGGCGGCCTTTGCTCAAGACCTATCGAAACCCGAGCAGGCCCTGCTAACGGCTACACAAGGCCCCGCGTCTGTCGCTGTCCTCATGGCATCACCTACTGTGACGCCCGCTTGGCGAACGAAACCTACTTGGTTCATCGTCGCGGCTCATGATAAAGCGATCACCGCTGGTCTGGAGGAGCAGATGGCTGAGAGGATTGGGGCCACAACGATCACATTGCCAACCTGCCATCTCGCAATGCTTCAAGAGCCGCGGAGAGTCGCGGAATTTATCGAGCAAGCTGCTACATCGGTTGGGGCGCGGTAATACTTGGATTGGGACGGGAATGCGTTTCACGGGGGACACAGGTTTGTGTCCCTCAGTGCTCTTCCTGTTTTCCGGCCATTGCACGCAAACGGGCTGCTCTGGATGCGCCGAGCCTCAACAGCCCTTTTTGCAGCGGGCCATGATGGCGGCGTGGAGGCGCTCACGAAGGCCAGCAGGCAGGTCGTAGATTTCGTGCGACCTATAGATCTCAATGGTCTTGCGCGTGGTGTTGAGAGTGACTTCGCAATGTTCGCAGCCGTGCAGATGCTGCTGCAACTGGGCACGCGTTTCGGTGGTCACCGTGTCGTCAATCAGATCGTCGAGAAGAGCGAGAAACTCAGTGCAAGTCACTTTTCATTCCTCGATTCCCCTGGTCTCGATTCCGCAGACCCTTTTTTCATCTTGAAGTAGCGGCTGAGCCGCTCGCGCAACTGCAAACGTGCGCGTAAAAGGCGCGATTTCACTGCGGGAACGCTCAGTCCGAGCGTCTCCGCGGTCTCTTCCGTGGACAAGCCTTCCACGTCGCGCAGGACAAAAACAATGCGAAAGCCCTGCGGCAATCCCTGGATGGTTTTGCGCAAAATCTCGCCCAATTCCGACTGTGTGTAGTTCTGCTCCGGATCGGGCGCCCAGTCGGCCAGATCGCGAGGAACGCTGCCTTCCTCGGTCTCGACGTCCTCGTCGATCGACACCATCTTGCCGGTGCGCCGCTTGCGCAAGCGCATCAGGCTCTCGTTGACTGCAATGCGAACCAACCATGTGTAAAACTTCGAATTCCCTTGAAATTGGTCGAGCTTCTCGTACGCTTTGAGAAACGCGTCCTGCATTACGTCTTCGGCGTCTTCGCGGTTTTGCGTGATGTGCTGCGCAATCCGAAAGATCTGCCGGTCGTACTTGCGGACCAGCGTATCGTACGCCGAAACGTCCCCGCCGCGGACCCTGTCGACCAGGGCTACGTCAGGATGCGGTTCGAGTTCTCCTGCAACTGATTGGATGGTCGACATAGGGGTAGGATGCGGAAATCCTTGGGGCTGGCTGACACTTTGGAGTCAAGCGCCTATTAAGTGTAACGGACGGAGGGGGGTGTGACCAAGCAAGAGATTAGGGCGACTGGGATTCCGGACGGGGCGCGATTGCCGAAGGGGCGGCGGGGGGAATTGAGCGATTTTGTGTAACGGCGATGGTTCCGGCGTGTTGCGAGCGGGCAAAAGCGGCATAAAGTGGAACTATGCGGTTCTCGATTTACCCCAAAACGGCTTGTTGGCGTGTGCGTCGGCTGAGTTATGCGATTGCCGTCCTGATGGCGGTTTCCCCGGTTTGCGGCCAGAGCGCGGGTAGTGTCAGCCCCACTACGCAGGACCCCGCTGCTGCCAAGGCCACGACGGCCAAGACGAAAAAGACGACGAAGCCGGCTGCCAGCGCGAAGAAGTCTACAAACGGGGCTGGGAAGCGGCCGGGATCCTCGTCAACTGGGTCGCACTCGACCAGGAACTCCCACTCGTCGCGAGCTTCTCGCGCATCGCGGGCTGCAAGGGCGGCACGGACGGCGAGTATCCGGAAGGCGTTTGTGGCGTCGACGGAATTGAGGCCGATGGCACAGCAACTGTCTACGCTGCGCACGCCGGCTGCCTATGCGGGCGTAACGAAGTACGCGCACGCGCATACGGGGGAGGCGGCTGCGGCGGCGTATCTTGCGCTGGGCCATGCTTATCTGCTGGACAAGCGATTTGGCGAAGCTGAAGACAATTTGCGCATGGCGAGGCAGGCAGGCGTGGAGCTGGCTGACTATGCGGACTATTTGGGTGCACAGTCGAACCACCAGGCAGGGAACGAAGCGGCAGCAGAGACTCTGCTGCATGGTTTTGCGGGGCGGTATCCTGACAGCATCTTTGTGGCACAGGCTCCGGAGTTGGAAGCAAACATACTGCTCGCGCTGGGCAAAGCGGCAGATGCGCAGCAGGTATTGGCAGCGAGTCCCGAGTCGGCGAGCCGCCCTGGATACCAGCTTGCACTGGGTCAGGTGGCATTCGCAGAGGGCAAAAAAGAGGAGGCTGTAGGGCTCTACAAGCGGCTGTTGCTGGCGCATCCGTTGAGCCAGGAAGCGCTGATTGCGCGCGCGAAGCTGACATCGTTGGGCGCCGAATCGACATTGACGACGGCGGAACTGCGGAGCCTGGGCGATGCTTACTACAATGGCGGGCACTATGAGGAGGCTGCGGAACAATATCGCGCGCTGGTCCGGCAGTCAGGGCTGGATGAGCAGGCGCGGAACGGGTTCGCGGTGGCGGAGGCGGCATGCGACCTGAAACTGAAGCGGCTGAGTCCGGCACAGGTGCAGGGGCTGGCGGATACAAATGACGAGAATGGCGCGCGACGTCTCTATTTATTGATGGAATTGGCACGGGACCGCAACGACACCGTTGATCAGCAGCGCATTGTTACTCTGATGGAGTCGAGGTTCCCGCGCAGTCAATGGCTGGCTGAAGGGCTGTTTTCTAGCGGCAACATGTATATGCTGCGCCGCGACTATCCCACCGCTGTGAACTACTACAGCTACCTGGCGGAACACTTTCCTCAGAGCACAAACGCCTCTGCCGCGCACTGGCGAGCGGGATGGCTGAGCTATCGCCAAGGACTTTTTGCGGATGCTTCACGGATGTTCGACGAGCAGATACGGCTCTATCCAAGCGCGACGGAAACGTCGTCCGCGATCTACTGGCGGGGACGGCTTTATGAGATGCAAGATCATAAGCCGGCCCTGGCCGCGGCCAATTACCGTACGCTGGTGCGGGCTTACCAGCATTTTTTCTATGCGCAAATGGCGCGGCAGCGGCTGGCAGCGTTGGGCGATATGCAACCGGTGGCACAACCGGAGCTGGACAAGTTGCAGCCAGCGCCGGTGCCGGTTCTGGAGGGGAGCTTTCCGGAAGACAGCCCCCATTTGGCAAAAGCCAAGCTGCTGGCGAATGCAGGATTGAACGATTACATTGCGCAGGAGATTGCCGCCGATCCGGACTCTGCTTCGTGGAGCGCGCTGGCTGAGGCGCAGATTTATGCCTCGTATGGGGAAACCTACCGCGCCATGCGAGCGCTGAAGAGGGCATTGCCTTATGCCGCGACGGCTTCCGTTAAATCCATCCCGTTGGCGTACTGGCGGATTCTGTTTCCCGAGCCCTATTGGGAAACGATCAAGGCAGAGTCGGCAAAGAACAATCTGGATCCGTATCTTGTGGCTTCACTGATTCGGCAGGAGTCGGAATTCAACCCTTCCGTCATCTCTTATGCGAATGCGTATGGGCTGATGCAATTGCTTCCAGTGGTGGGGAAGAACATGGCCAGGGAAGAGGGAATCAGCCACTTCGAGACGTTTCAACTGCTCGACCCCGAGACGAACATCCGGCTGGGAACGCGGTATCTGCGTCAGATGCTAAACAAATTCGGCGGCGTGACCGAGTACGCGCTGGCGGCTTACAACGCAGGAGACTCGCGGGTGACGGATTGGGAGGCTGCTGGTCCTTATCACGGCATGGACGAGTTTGTGGAGTCGATTCCGTTCACACAAACCCGCGAATATGTAGAAGCGATATTGCGCAATATCGAAACCTACAAGGCCATCGACGAATACGCCGGGTCGCAGGGCAAGACTGCGACACTGGCTGCCCGCTAACGAGAGGCTTTTCCGTTTGCGGGAGGCGGAATGGCAGGAATCCCTTTCGATACTCCTTGCATCCGATTCCAGTTGACGTACTGGCGCGTCAAAAGCAACACTGAGTTGTCCGGTGGTTCCCCACCTCCGGAGCTCCATTCGCAGCCTGCTGTTGTTGTACAACGGAGCCGGCCGAAGACGATTGGACGGCTCGGTTACATCGACCCACCGGAGGGCAGGATGTCAGCCGACTTGCATTTCATGGAAGAATGGATTCCCGATCGAATGGATCCCGGTACGGTTTTCGTGCTTGAAAACCAATCCAAGCTGGGGCATGCGCAAAACCCATTTGTGGCCGTGATGTCCTGCCCGCGGTGCGGTACGCTGGGGCTTATCACGCGTCACCAACTGTGCGGCGGAGAGACAATGATCTGCGGGGGCGACGCTTGTTCAGCCGAGTATCGGCTGGAAGGCGAGAACATCTGCTTCCGCAGTACGCAGTAGGCATTGATCACCGAGGACGGGATTGTCCGGCAAGCGCTTGGATGCTGGCGTGTGCAGGACCATTGGCGCTTCGATGGAGACAAAAACGAATGTGGGTTGACGGGGAAGATGCCTGCCTGCTCAGGTACGATATTTGTGTAGGCCGTACCTCGAAGCCCGGATGGCGAAATTGGCAGACGCAGCGGACTTAAAATCCGCAGGCCGCAAGGCCGTGGGGGTTCAAGTCCCCCTCTGGGCACCATCAAGCAGAACTGATAACTTAGAGAGATTTTGCCGGCCGGGAAAACAGAAATTTCGGCCAGTGGCTGTGATGATAGTTATCGGTTTATCCGGTAGACACCGATGTTAGTCGTATTACTGCGGTAGAACTTCTATGCCTGTCACAGTCGCGTAGCCCGCTACCGGAACGAAACTCAGAAGCAATTTCCCTTGGGCGTTCGGTTCGAGGCCAGCGAACTTGCGAGTCACCACGTCTGACTGGTGTGCCTCCCTGGGGAGGTTGAAATTTGTCAGCAACGCGCGCCCGTTGCAGAATACGTTGAAGACATGAGCTACGCCTGGCTTGTTCTGGTCAGAAGAATTTGAAGGTTCGTCCCATGCGCCATGACGCACTGCGAAATAGAGCGTGATGGAGTACTTCCCCGGCGATGCGGGAATTGCATAGGAGAAGTTGCCCCATCGCTCGGTCTCGTAGAGTTCAGGATCGTCGGTCCCGCTAACTGGTGAAGCATAGGTCGCTAACTGGCCACCTTCGAAGTAGCTATCGGGGCTCCACCAATTGCTGTCGTTGGAGTAATAAGGTGTTTGCCGGGCCAAGATACGCACGGGGCGAATGTGCCCTCGTGCTCCGGGGAGAATCTCAATTGCCGACAAGATGGCTTGCGTCCCATCCTCACCTGAAAACTCGAGGTGCAGCAGCCCATCTGCAGCTGGGCTGATTTCCGGAAAGACCTTGACATCGGCAGTGTGGCCAGCGCCAGCGTCGGCCAGGACGTCGAAGCGGTTCAACAGCGCTTTACCGTTGGCGCGCACGGTCATGATGCGGCTGCCCTCTCCTCCTGTTCCAATAGATTCGGGGCCATAGACGGTCTCAGCAAAGTGCAGGCGCAACTCGTAGATGCCTTTCTTCAGGGGGATATCGTAGCGAAACTGTCCTTGCCGGCTGGTACGGTAGAAGCCGGGATCCTGGGTGCGCCAGATTTGCAGAACAGATGCCTTGACTGGTGTTCCGCCGGTGAACGAGGTGTCTGCGCTCCAAAGTTTTCCTGCGTGATCGACAAAGCTGCGGCCTCCGCCGGCCAGTATTCGGACTTCTTCTCCGACGGGCAGACCAAACTGCGATTCGGCGGGGCGAGCAGAGGGCGGAACGGATTCAGCTACAGGTTCCGGCGGACTTTGATGGGGAAGACTGAGCCAGCGATATCCAAGAGCCAGGAGCAGTACTGCGAGTACTGCCACAATCCACCACGGTCGGCCGAGTGCACGGAGAATCCATTGTCTTGGATGAGAGTTGGCCGCTATCGAAGAGCCACCAGCGAGGGAAACAGTCAAGTCTGCGGGGGTGTCTGTTTGAGGCGTAGGCCGCGGCTCGAACCGGGGAACATATTGCCCGACCGGGATGGTAATTTGGAGCCGGTGCGATGCGCCGTCACCTGCATAGTATTCGGCGAGGCGCTTGCGAAGGCGGTTGGCCTCGACACGAACAATGGAATCGGAATCCTGATCGAACGAGGCTCCGCGATGGAATACCTCGACACCGACCGAATACTCCTTGATCTTGTTGGCCTCTCCGGCAAAGAGCCTCTCGCATAAGTAAGACAGAAGATTTGCGAGCGTAGGCGCGCGAGTAAACTCCTTCGCCTTTAGCAACACTTCCAACTCCGCGCGCTGTGATTCCAGATCGACCGATTCTGGAGCTTCTACCGTCATCTTCCGACGCTTTCTACCGGGACTTTCGAGCTTCGATGCTCGAAGCGATTGTAATCTTAGCTCGACTTATATGTTGCCGGGTGGCTTTAACGGTGTAAGCAACGGCTGAAGCAGCGCCTGTAACGGCATGTAACCTCCCCCATCTCTGGCTCGACCTCCCTGTGTGCCAGGATTCCTGAGATTCGTAAGTGGTTGCAACCGAGTAGGTTAACCAGCCCTTGACAGAGTTTAACCTGACGAGAGCAGGAAGGTAGCAGGTATAGCGTTGTGCGCTGTCATCAGGGAGGCTTTACTGGGATCGATGTTGAGAGCAGATCGCATGAGGCGGGAGAAACAACAACCATTGGAAGCCAAATGCCGATCGCAAAGGAGATGCACCATGCGAAGACTCGTGATGACGTTGGCGGCAATGGGCCTGGCGCTTTGCGCGGCCCCGTATGCAAGGACAGAACTGCTTCCTGACCTGCCCAAAACGGACAAGCTTGAAGCGGCCAAGACGGCCGAGATGAAGGGAGACCTGGCACGCGCCCACGAAAACTACTGGGGGGCCGTCGGCTACTATCAGCAAGCCTTGCGAGCCGATCCACAGAATGCCGCGCTCTACAACAAGCTGGGCATTGCCGAGCTCAAGCTGCACAACCGCGGACCTGCGCGCAAGCAATTCAACCAGGCCCTGAAGTATGACCCGCGGAATGTTTCAGCGCTGAATAACCTGGGAGCTGTTGCATTCCTGGATAAGAAGTACAAACCCGCTGTGCACTATCTGAAGAAGGCGCTGGAACTCGACGAATCAAGCGCTCCGTCTCACCTCAACCTGGCGGAGGCCTGGATGGGGATGGGTGAAGTGGATCACGCCATGAATGAATACGCGCGGGCCCTGGAACTTGACGCCGATATCTTGTCGAGCGGCCAGGAGGGCGTAGTCGCGCAGGTCTCGACACCGGAACAGCGTGCGCGTGTTTCTTACTTGATTGCAAAAGCATATGCCAAGCGCGGAAACCTCGAGGGAGCCCTGGAGTACTTGCGCAGAGCCAAAGATGGCAACTACCCGCTGTTGGCAAGTGTCTACACCGACAAGGACTTTTTGGGTCTCTGGCAGGATCCGCGATTGTCTAAGATCGTAAGACGGTAGTCAATTTGTTTTCAGGCAATGCTGCGTTCCGCTTGGCAAGCTTGCGGGGCGCGGCATTGTCGCCGACATTCATACTGATAGGACTACTGATTAGGAATGCAGATTCTAGTTGTGGATCGGTTGCTTGTTGAACGTATAGCCGACACGAGGTACCGTTAAAAGCTACAGTGTTTTGATCGGAAGAGGGCCCGTGTTGTGTGCATGCCTGTGGTGCAGCCAATTATGTGGTGCAAGCAGGGCGGTGATCGCAGGAGGCGGACGATGAGCCTCGCCCTGGAAAATGCATCAAAGAAACTGCCAGATAAGTTGATGCACGCCCAGGTAGGGCGATGTCCTATACTGCTCATCTGGCGAGAGATGCAGGTATGCAACCTGTAGCGGCGCTGCGCCGTCTATCCAAGAGAAGTCTATTTGGCGCCAGTCTATTGAACCTGCTTGGTGTGAAGCGGGCCAAAACTTGCAAATGAGTCGTAATCCTGCGATTCTGCGGGATGCACCTTCTCAGACGTGTATAAACACGGAGTCGTAAATGTCAGTAAATGAAGGCAAATGGGATGGTCAGCAAAGTGCGGCTGATCGCCAGATGACTGCTACGCCCCCCACGAAGAGCCGATCATGGATTGTTTGGTTGAGCATCTTTTTGTTGCTGGCCGTGATTGTGGGGATCATGGCGGTCATTCACGAGAACGACATGAAGGCAGCGGCGGCCAAGAAGGCACAGGCTGCCATCAAACCGCCGGTTACCGCGACGGTGGCAACAGCTACGAAGGGGAACCAGGGGGTCTATCTTTCAGCGATAGGCACAGTCACTCCGGTCCACACGGCATCGATCACCGCGCAGGCGAGCGGAGTGCTGACCGCGGTCCACTATACCGAAGGGCAATTTGTTCAGAAGGGCGCCGACCTGATCGACATTGATCCGCGCCCCTACGAGGCACAGCTGCTGCAAGCCGAGGGCACGCTGGAGAAGGACACAAACATCCTTGCGCAAGCCCAGATGGATGTGGAGCGCTATCGCACGGCGTGGGCACGCAATGCTATTAACAAGCAGCTTCTGGACGACCAGGAAAAGATTGTGCTGCAGGACCAGGGGCAAGTGAAGAACGACCAGGGCACCGTGAATTATGACCAGGTGCAGCTCAGCTACTGCCACATTACGTCGCCGATTTCCGGCCGGGTAGGTCTTCGGCTGGTGGACCCCGGCAATGTGGTGCAGGCAGGCGGGACCAACGTGCTTGTTGTCGTCGCGGAGGTGCAGCCCATCACCGTGGTGTTTACGCTGGCTGAAGACAGCCT
>JBAWCO010000472.1:0-15871 GCA_049590315.1 Occallatibacter sp.
GCGTGTATCATCCTTTTCCTCTGCGCCGCATGGGCGTCATTACCTGAGGTAGGAGCCGGATGCGGGAAATCCGCTTGTCCGGATCTGTGGAGGGGGTTATGAGAAATCATGATCCCTACTCCGACTGACCGCTTCCCAATGTTGCCTGCACACAGTTCATAGAGCGAAATCCGAGGGTTTCGAGATCAACCCTCCTGGGCAGTGAGAATCAGCGTTTTTTGACGATAGAGGTCGCTATCGTCAACTCGTTTTTTGGACATCGGAACGTTCCTCTCAACCACCTCCAGAGCTTCGGTTCCGCTGAAAACCCGGCCGCAGAAGAGCCGCGAAGGCGCGGCAAGACAAGATCCAGGGTTGCTGACGTTACCCTTATGGTTCACTATTGGGAGCAGCAACCTTCATAGCAGGTTTCAGGGGCATACGTCCGGAAAGCCGACTACATGTCCATGTAGTTCGGGTGCCGCCGTCGGCAAGTGCTGTGAGGCAGTCGGTTTGTCCTAGATTTAAGCGCGGTGAGGCGGTCCTTATCCGGAATCTCAGCTACAGTAATTGCAACCCCCTCTCTTAAATCCGGAGTTTAACTGCAGCGCGACAACCACCTCGACCGCCCCCAACTTTGAAACGGTTCCCCCACGCGCCCGCTTTATCGCACCGCGGTCGCATAAGCAACTGCCCGTATTGGATCAATGAACGTGCTGTGACTGCCCGCGCTACTCGCGTCAAGGGTCCCAAGCAGACCTTTCATATCTTCCTCGGTGCGGTAAATAAGGTTCCAGCCCATGAAGGCTTCCATGTAGGCCGCGTTCTCCAGCCCCTCAAGGAAATTGGCGATCAGCAACTTACCGTTCGGCTTCAGGAGGCTAAGCATGCGCCCGGTCAGCTTCTCAGCCACCGGCTTGGAAAGGTAATCAAACAATCCGGCCGAGTAAACCAGGTCGAACTGGCCCACATCCAGCTTGCCGGCCAAAATGTGCCGAACCGACGTTTTCATCACCCGCACAGGCCCATTGCCATAGGAACGGGCGCACTCCTGCAGGCTCTCTGGATCCTGGTCCAGCGCCAACCACTCGTCCACTGCACCTTCTTTCAAGGCTTTGGACAGTTCTGCCTCGCGCAGGTGTCCTGAGGCAATCGAAAGAATACGCGCCTTGTCCGTCTGCTCAGCCAACTCATCGACCATCTTTGCGATCAGTGTCCGCCGGTATCGCACCGCCCTGGCCTCCTGGCCAGCCCCTGTGGTATGGCGGAAAATGAACTGTCCTAACTCGTTTCCGTTGAGTTCGTCCGAATCCCGCCGGTAGATCATGTCCATCATTACGGCGTCGCCGGCGTAGCCCCGCGGTTTCGTCAAGCTGCGGCGCGTAAACGGATCAAGCTGCATCGCCGCACAGATCGGATGGGTTCTGCAGACTTGGTTGATCAGTTCCTTCCATTCCGCAGGAGCAGACGTCGAACGAATCCCTGTAAGCCCTGCAATCAGAGACCCAAATCCTAGCTTGAAACTTCCTGCACGGATCTGTTCGTGACTCTGGTCAAGAAGAGTCTTCATCGTCAGGCTGTTTCGCGCTCCCTGGGTCACCGCCGTCGATCCACCTCCAATGCAGAGCGAGGCGATGGCGGGGATGTAACTGAAAGCCGGTCCGCGATCCGAGGTCGATTTCCCGGTGCGGTTTTCGCGTGTTGTGCGTACTTCCGACGTCCGGTCGAGGGCAGTGCAATGACCGTTGATTGGTTGGGCTTCCTTGCTTGCAGTCGCGAGGGTGTCGGTCATTGAGTTTCGCCTTTCAGGGCTGGGCAGCAAGCTGCTGGTTGAGATTGCAATCTACGGCGTCGCGCCACGAACCTAAGTCTCACTGTTGAGTCGCCGAGGACTCAAAGATTGCAACCTGAAGTGCCGGTGTGTCCGCCAATTACATGGCTGGCAAACCGTTGATGCCGACCGTTCCAGTCACACCTGCATTTACGGACCCTGAATGGAGGTGGAGGGTTGGTGATGCTCATTGGGATAGCCAGGGTGGCGGCAGTGCGATCGCTTCTTTATCTGATAACCGCAAGACAGCAGCAAAAAGGATCACGCCGGTCTTCAACCTTTATGATCGACCGGCAAGGATGATCGCGCGCATCCCCGTCGGGAGTCTGTCCGACTCTCGAACAAAAGATCGCGCGTCTGATCCCTTCCATCGTCGCGCTACGGTTCTCAGAGTAGAGCTTATGTGGTATTACGATTTAACTCGTCCGACATGCCCCCGCCGTGAAAACTTTTCCAGCGACAACGCCGCCTGCCTACTCCACCCGCTCTCAGGGCTCGTTTCTCGCCTTAACCTTTGAGGACATCGCATGTTTCGTTACGCCTCCCTGGTCCTGCTCTTTGCCCTTGCCTCCAGCCCCGGCACTCTTCTGTGGGAAGTCAGACCCGGAGGCCGCGACTTCGGAGGCCTCGCCGAATCCTCCGGCATCCTCACCGCTGGCAATGTCACCAGCCAAGGCGGCATCTTCGCCTTCTCCGCCAACTCCGGCAAGCTGCTCTGGTCTCATCGCGGCGAACAAATGCACGCCAGCACAGTCTCTGACGGCCAGCGCACCTTTGCCCTCTTTGATGGCGACAAGGGGCGCCACCTCGTCGCTTACGATCTCAAAACCGGCAAGCAACTGTGGACCACTCCCATCGAGGGCCATCTTCGCACTCAAGATCCTGCCCCCGTTATCGACTCCGGCAGCGTCTATGTCCTCGACCAGGGGGGCCACCTCAATGCCTACAACGCCGTCACCGGCGCGACCATCTACCGCTTCACCTATGCCCCCGAAGATCCCGAATGCCCCTCCGGTCTTACGCTTGCCAACAACCGCCTCTTCTTCGGAGGAGGCCAGCACGACGGCGCCCATACACCAGGTAAATTCCTATGGGCGGTCGACCCCGCTACCGGCAAGGAGCTCTGGAAGTACCAGTCTCACTTTGTCTCCAAGTACTCCACCGACTGCTTCTCCATCCCCGCCGCCTTCGGTGACACCGTCGTCGTCACCACCAGCAACAACGTACTCGCCCTCCGCGCGTCCACCGGCACTCTTCTCTGGACCGGCAAATCCGAAGGCGTCTCCGGTGGCTATCCCAAGCCAAACCCGCTCTCCGCCCCCACCATCGCCGACGGCATTGTCTTCGCCGCACGCTCCAAAGCCATCGAATCCTGGAACCTCGCCGGCAGCCCACTTCCCCCCATCCCCGTCGATATCGGCTCCGATGTCGACTTCACCCACCTCTACGCCGACGGCGCCACCCTCTTCTTCCTCGGCGACCTCGCCTCCGACGTCGGCAGCAAACCGGGCATGGGCCTCCTCCACGCCATGGACATCCCTACCCGCAAGATCCTCTGGACTCACCGCGTCAATCGCGAGATCCGATTCCTCGAGACCTGGTCTACCCACGAAATCCTCGTCACCCCTACTGCCGTCTACTACGAAAACAACAGCCTGATCGCCAAAGTCGCCCGCTGACCACCTTTCGACCCGCCACGACACGACACATCACCCGCTGCTTCCTTGCCTCGACCCTCCATGCCTGGGTTATATTCATGCTAGGTAATCCGCAACCATGGAAGGAACGGCCAATGCAGATGTGACACTTCTGCTGCGCGAATGGAGCGCGGGCGATGTGTCCGCCCTGAATCGACTCTTGCCGATCGTCCATGGCGAACTCCAGTTGATCGCCCGCCGCAACTTCCGCAGAGGGCCCGGCAATGAAACGCTCACCCCCACCGCCCTGGTCAGCGAGGCTTACCTCCGGCTCTGCCGGCTCACAACTGTCGACTGGAAAGACCGCGTTCACTTCTTCGCCGTTTCTGCGCAGATGATGCGGCGCATCCTCGTCGACCATGCCCGTGCGCGCTTCGCTGAAAAGCGTGGAGGCGGCCTTCTCGTCACCTTCTGTGACGACATCGGTTTCCCCGCTGTAAGGGCCCCCGACATTCTCGACCTCGACCGCGCGCTCTGCGAACTGGAGACTCTCGACACTCGCCAGGCGCGCATCGTCGAGCTTCGATTCTTTACCGGTTTATCCGTAGAAGAAACTGCGGCCGCACTGGACGTCTCTTGTCCTACGGTCAAGCGCGATTGGGCGGTAGCGAAAGCATGGATGAGACGTCGGCTTCACGGCAAGCAGATACAGCACGCATAACCCCAACCCAGTGGCAGGCGGTCACCGACCTCTTTGATCGTTGCGCCCAACTCTCTGAGGACGAACGCGAAGGACTCCTCGCCCCCGCGGATCAGCGCATCGCCGCGGAGGTCCGCTCACTGCTGCTGAACAGAGGTTCCGAAGACGACCCCCACCTCAGTCCAGTGAACGAACTCCTCGATCCTCCAGACAGTCTGCCACGCCAGATCGGTTCGTATCGCATCGAACGCCTCTTAGGGCAGGGCGGGATGGGAGCCGTATTCCTCGCTCATCGCACCGGCGATTTCGATAAGCAGGTTGCCGTCAAGCTCATCCGTCGCGACTTCGGCGTAGCTGCCAGCGTGCTCGACCAGCGCTTTCGCCAGGAGCGGCAGATCCTCGCTTCGCTCCAGCATCCCAATATCGCTCATTTGATTGACGGAGGAACGAGCAACGCCCATCCATACCTGGTCGTTGAGTACGTGCCGGGGGTTCGGATCGACGAATACTGCAACCGGCACCGTTTGTCCATCAGGCAGCGCATAGAGCTCTTTCTCAAGATCTGTAGCGCCGTACAACATGCCCATCAAAACCTTATTGTTCACCGTGATTTGAAGCCCGCCAATGTCCTGGTTCTCGATGACGGCACACCGAAGCTTCTTGACTTCGGCATTGCGAAGCTGTTGCGCGAAGACGATAGCGCTCCGGATTTGACGCGAACGGCCATGAGAGCATTCACGCCGAGTTACGCCAGCCCGGAACAACTGCGCGGACAACCGGTGGGCACTGCGAGCGACGTCTATTCGCTCGGCGTCACGCTGTACGAACTGCTGACCGGGCAGCGGCCGCATGCCGTGGACGCCCATTCCGACCTGGCATTGCTTGACGCCGTCTGCAATCAAATTCCGACCCTTGCCAGTGCGGCAACAAAACGTCACCCGGAAGATTCAAGAGAAGCCAAAGCCGCCGAACGAGCGACAGCATTCGCAGCATGGAACAAAACCCTGCGCGGCGATCTCGACCTGATCCTTTCGCGGGCCATCTCCGCAAACATTACGCGGCGCTATCAGTCTGTCGAGCAATTCTCCGCTGACCTCGACCGATATCTGACAAACCGCCCCATCACCGCACGCAAAGACAGTTGGAGCTACCGTGCACAGAAGTATTGGAGCCGGCATAGGGCCCTCGTATCTGTCACCTCTCTCGCCCTGCTGATTCTGCTCCTCTCCGGGATTGCGCTGTGGCACGAGTACCGAATAGCGAGCGAGCAGCGGCTTCGCGCCGAACGGCGGTTCAATGATATACGCGGGGTTTCTCACGATCTGATTTTCCAGATCCACGATTCCATCCAGTATCTTGCGGGAGCCACGCCGGCGCGGAAACTCGTCGTGCAGGCTGCTCTGCGATATCTCAACGCGCTCTCCAAAGACGCGCCCGATGACATCAACCTGCAGGAAGAGATTGCCACGGCCTACGACAAAGTGGGAGATGCGCAAGGGGGAACCGGGAGGGCAAACCTCGGCGATACTGCCGGCGCACTTGAGAGTCACAGAAAGGCGCTCGAGATTAGAAAATCGATTCTCGCTTCGAAACCCAACGATCCGTCCGCTCGCGACGGACTCATCCGCTCTTACCAGCAAGTGGGCCACATCCTCCAGGACATGGGGCGATACCAAGAATCGCTCGAATACAACACCGCCCACCTTGGACTCAGCAAGGAACTGGTTGCTGCGTCGCCTAACGACAATGCCGCGCGATCACGATTGGCGGCCTCTTACAATTGGATGGGCGACATACTTTCTGCGCTCGGACGCTGGGATGACAGTTTGAATAACTATGAGGCCAGCGCGAAAATTTATAAAGAACTCGGCTCCAGCGGATTCCGGCCACCCATATCTCAAGGTAATTGGGCTCTTGAGCGAAAGAAGATCGGCAGCATACTCGAGGTCCGCGGCGAAATGCCGCTTGCTCTTCAGGAGTTTAGAGCCGCGCTCGCTGTCGACGAAGACTTGGCAAAAGCAAATCCGCAGGACGCGTCCGACGCGCGCGATGTCTCGATTGACTACGCCAATCTTGGCAAAGCGATGCTGGAACTTGGTGACATCGACGGAGCGATTCAACACTACCAGCGCGCTCTCGTCATCGATCGTCGCTTGGCGGCGGCTGATCGGGATGACGCGACTGCCCGTTACTACCTCGTCCGTCATTCCTACCGGCTCGGAGATGCACTTCTCAAGAGTTCGCAGACAAACAAAGCTATCGCGGTATATCGAGAATCTGTGTCGGGCGCCGAAAGAAGCTCCAATTCCGATCCCCAAAACATCCTCATGCGATCGGAGCTGGCGCGCGTTTGCGCGAAGCTCGCGAAAGCTGAATTCGACAGCGCGATGAATCAGTCAGCCAACGGCTCCGACAGACAGAAGAGCCTCGCAGCGGCCCGCACTTCGTACGAAAGGAGCCTTTCAATTTGGCTTGAGTTACGTAATCATAAAGCTCTTGAGAGCACTGACCTCGGGGAACCGGAGCAAGTGTCGAAAGAACTCAGAGCCTGCACTTCTGCGATCAAGCGCGGTCTCTGATGCCGTTCCGTGGCTTGGAGTTCATTGCCGACTTGCGCTTGGTGGTAACCGTAGAAATCTTCACGGCTCCACCGTCGCTTTCATTTGAAGACCTGTCGTCGCAAGACTAAAGCAAGAAGGCACAGCGCCAAGGTGATAAACGATCCTCAGTCCTAGTGCCTTCCGGCACGGAATACGATCCCTGTTCCAAACTGAACGTTGTCCTGAACATTGGTTATGCCATTGGGCAGTGCGGTGCGCAGCCAGTTCACCTCGAGAGCCCGCACTGCAACATGCCTTGACAGCGAGACGCTCACCCCGCCGCCTGACTTGATCGCGTAGGTATTTGCGTTGTCGCTTCCTCCGGAACTGTCCGGAAACAAGCCGTTGAAGCCAAAGCCTTCGCCGCCTAGGAGTTGGCCAAAGAGGGAGTACCTGCGATGGGCAGGCGACCACGTGTAACGCGGGCCGAAGGTTGCCGTTATCAGGTTCAGCGCCAACCCAGAGGAGTTGATGTTGCCGACATGCGCGCCTGAGATCTCGGCGACAACGCCCAGTCCGTGCAGAAATTGCCCATGCGCCTGCACGCTGCCACCCTGCATCCAGAAACTGCTCCCTCGAATCGCAGTTGCTTCAGTGGCATCGTAGGTGATGGCAACGTCGAGATGGCCCTGCCGCTCAACCACCGCTTGCCTGACTGACGGCGCGCTCTGCGCCGCCATGCGGATGCCCATGATTGCTCCCAGAAGGAGCAATCGGCGAAAGTATCTGCGCATCGATCGTCTCTTTTCTTTCTACTGCACTTCAAGCGTGACGGTGGCCGTGTGCTCAACGTTGCCGGCGGTCACGGTGATTTCGATGTTGTACGTCTCAGGCGTCTGCGCAAAGAAGCCGTTCGTGGAACCGCATCCGGTGAGTGCAGTGCCAACGACGATTCCACACAGAACCAACAGCAGGCTCAACATCTGGCTAAGCTTGAGTCCGCGCCGTCGCATTCTACTCGCGCCCAGCAACGGTAAGAACAGCAGAGCTAGTGCGACAGGCGTCCTCACGCGACTGGTTAGAGGATCGTGTCGCATCGCAGTGGAAGCGAGAGTCTGAATGGTCACAGTGATTGTCTGGAGCCCCGCATTAGCAGCGATTGTGTCTGGAGTGAAAGTCGCTGTGGCTCCGGGCGGCAGGCCCTTCACAGTGACGTTAACCGGGCCCGCATAACTTCCGTAGATCGGGTCCACAACAATCTGATAGATGAACGCGCCCCCGGGAGTTACCCTTCCTCGAGTTGGTCCTCTGAAAGTTATGGTGAAGTCCAGCGGCGCAACCGCTACTGAGATGGATGACGTTGAACTGCTGGCCGAGAAATTCGCGTCGCCGTTGTAGGTTGAGGTCAGAGCATGAGTGGCGCCGGCCACGAGCGATGCGGAGGTGTAGCTGGCGGTTCCACCTGTCAACGGCACCGTGCTCAAGAGAGTCGAACCGTCATAGAAGCTGACAGTCCCGGTGGGCGGGCCGGCAGTCGTAGATGTCACCTGTGCGGTCAGCGTTACGCTTTGCCCCGGCGTAATCGACAAGCTGCTCGCGCTGAGCGCTGTAACTGTTGGAGCCTGGGTGACAGTGAGAGTTCCGGGGACGAGGGAGTAGTTGTAATTGACCGCCTGCAGCGTTCCTGCTGCGATATTGATGGGATAGGTGCCTCCCGCAGGAGTTTGCGATGCCGCGGTTGAAATCGAAGGCGTCCCTTGCAGGACAGCGGCTGTATCACCATTCACGAAGCCGGTGAAGCTGTAGTCGAGAACTGGAAGCGGTTGTCCGTAGGCAATTGTCTTGTTGTTGGCGGTGACGGTCAGACTGGCGCGATCCACAGTAGCATTTCTCTGAACATAGTGCGCAGGGGCATAGTCGTTGTCTCCGAGCTGCGTGGCGATAACGCTTACCTCTCCGGCCCCCGTAATGGTCAGCGTTGTGCCATTGAGAGTCGCGGGGCCAGAGACCCTGAGGCTTACCGGTAGCCCCGAGGAGGCGCTGGCGTAGAGAGTTATGGGAGGCGCGCCATACCTTACACCCCCAGCAAATCCATTGAAGGTAATCGTCTGCGCCGCGCCACCGGTGACGGTCAATGTTCCACTGACAAAGGTGTAGTTGTAATTGAGCGGAACCAGCGTTCCTGCTGTGACGTCGATCGAATAGGTTCCGCCCGGGGGATTCTGCGATGCCGCGGTTGAAAGTACAGGCGCTCCCTGGAGTACGTCGGCGGTATCTCCATTGACGAAACCGGTGGTCGTGAAGTCGAAGTTCGGAAGCGAGGCCGGATAGGCAATGGTCTTATCGTTGGCCCTGATGGTCAGTCGGGCGCGCGACACGGTAAAGTTCCGCTGTACATAGTGCGCAGGGGCATAATCGTTGTTTCCTGACTGGATAGCGAAGATCTGCACCTCCCCGGCTCCCGTAACGGTCAGCACGGAGCCGTCAAGGGTTACGGGACCAACGACCCTGAAGCTCACCGGCAGGCCTGACGATGCGGTTGCATAGAGAGTTGTGGGAGATGCCCCATACGTCAAGCTCGCCGGATAACCATTGAAGGTAATCGTTTGCGCCGCGCCACCTGTGACGGTTAATGTTCCGGGGATAAAAATGAAGTTGTAATTGAGTGCCTGCAACGTTCCCGCCGCCACGTCGATCGAATACGTTCCGCCCAGGGGATTCTGCGATGCCGTGGTTGAGAGTACGGGCGCTCCCTGGAGTACGTCTGCGGTATCTCCATTGACGAAACCGGTGGTCGTGAAGTCGAAGTTCGGAAGCGAGGCCGGATAGGCAATGGTCTTATCGTTGGCCCTGATGGTCAGTCGGGCGCGCGACACGGTAAAGTTCCGCTGCACATAGGGCGCAAAGGCATAGTTATCGTCTCCGAGCTGCGTGGCGAAGACCTGCACCTCCCCTGCTCCCGTAACGGTCAGCACGGAGCCGTCAAGGGTTGCGGGACCAACGACCCTGAAGCTCACCGGCAGGCCTGACGAGGCGGTTGCATAAAGAGTTATGGGAGATGCCCCATACGTCATGCTCGCCGGATAACCATTGAAGGTGATAGTCTGCGGCAACTTGCTGATGGTGAAGCTTGCCGTGGCAACCGCCGACTGCAAGTATCCTGCTGCAACCGCAATCGCCTGGATCGTTTCGCTCGAAGACACAGTGAACGGACCGGTGTAAAGAGTGGAGGAAGTCGTGGGCGTGGAGCCGTCAGTGGTGTAGTAGATGCTGGCTCCGGTGCTGATACTTGTAACGATGCTTACCGTTCGGGGCGACCCGTAGGCTCCTCCGGCGGGACTGAATACGGGCGTTGGGACAACGGGCATGGAAGCCGCGCCGACTTTTCGAATGACATTGTTGAATGAGTCAGCGATGTAGAGATTGCCAGCGGGGTCTGTTGCAATTCCCTGGGGCAGGTTCAACTGGGCCAGATCGGCCTGTCCACCGTCGCCGGAGTAGCCCTGCGTGTAGTTGCCTGCAAACGCGCTGACGGTGCCATCCGCAAAAATCTGACGGATAGCGAACAACTGCGGCTCCGCGTCGAAGATGTTGCCGTTATTGTCAATCGCAACGCCAGTCGGATAATACAAATAGGCGGCGATGGTGGTGATTGTTCCGTCGGCGGCGATTTTGCGAATGGCATCGTTGTTGTAGTCGGCGATGTAGAGATTGTCGGAGGAATCGAACGTGATTCCCCACGGCATATAGAGTTGCGCGCTTGTTGCCGAGCCGCCGTCGCCGAAGTAGCCTGCGGTGTAACTACCGGCCACCGTGCTGATCACCCCTTGCAGATCCACCTTGCGGATCACGTTGTTATGGCTGTCTGAAATGAAGATTTCGCCCTTGGAATTGAGCGCAATCCCTATCGGGCTGTCGAAATTGGCGCTGGTGGCAGGGCCACCGTCACCCGAGTATCCGTAGTTGCCCGTTCCCGCCACGGTGCAGATGATGCCCTTGGGATCGATTTTGCGGACCACATTGTTATCAACATCGGTGAAGAACAGGTTGCCTGCGGCATCAGCAGCCATTGCGAATGGGTCGCTGATTTTGGCGCTCGTGGCTGTACCTCCATCTCCCGTGTATCCAAGTTTTCCGGCTATGCCCGCCACCGTGCTGATTTTGCCGTCTGGAGTTACCTTGCGGATGACAAAGCTGTTGGCGTCGCCGATGTAGACGTTGCCCTGGGCGTCCGGTGCGACTGAGAACGGTATGTTCAATTCGGCGCTCGCCGCAGGGCCGCCGTCTCCTGCATATCCCTGAGTCCCATTTCCAAAAACCGTAGTGATAGTCGGTCCGCCTGCTGCAACCACATGAATTTCGACGGTCGCTTCCGCAGTGGTGTAGTTCACAGTATCGTCTGGCGTGAAATCCGCCACCAGGACGTGGGCGCCGAGCGATAGAACGTAGCCAAGGGCAGGAGGGTTCGGACTCTCCGCAAGCGAATAGATAAAAGTGCCAGGCACGGACGCTGTGGCGTTCAATTGAGCCGAACTGAGGGGAGTCCCGTAAACAATCGCTCCTGGACTGGGCCAGATGATTGTTGGCGCGATAGCAACAACAAGGGTGTAAATGGCTGTAGTCGTGGCTGACTGGTAGTATCCGGGTGCAACGGCGATGGCTTTCACTGTCTCGGTTCCAGAAACAGTAATCGCTCCACTGTAAATACTGGATGCGGCTGTTGGAGTAGTTCCGTCGGTCGTGTAGTGGATGACTGCGCCCGGGGTATCATCCGTGATGCTGACCGTTTGGGTGCCGGTGAAGTCGCCGGATACTGGATCGAAGACGGGCGCATCGGCAAGGGGTACGACAGGGCCGCCCACCCTGCGAATCACTACATTTCCACTATCGGCAATATAGAGGTTATTGAAGGAATCTAATGCGATGCCGCCGGGATTATCGAGCTCTGCGCTGGTCGCCAAGCCTCCATCCCCGGAGTAGCCGCTGCTGCCATTGCCTGCCACGGTTTTGATGTTGCCCGTAAGATCGACTTCACGGATCACCAGGTTTTCGTAATCCAGAACGTATAGATTCCCGGACGCATCGACGGCGAGTCCGCTCGGGCGATACAATTGCGCGCTTATGGCAGGGCCGCCGTCGCCGGAGTACCCCTTCGTTCCGGTGCCTGCGACGGTGCTGATGGTTCCCGCAGGCGTTACTTTGCGGACGGCGTTGTTTGCAGTGTCTGCAATGTAGAGATTCCCAAGATTGTCTACCGCAACGGCCGACGGCTGATTCAGTTCGGCGCTGATGGCCGCACCCCCATCCCCCGTGTACCCGGTGAGGCCACTGCCTGCCACGGTATTGATGATTCCGTCGGAAGTGACCTGGCGGATTCGATATGAGCCTATGTCCGCAATGTACAGATTTCCGGATCGATCGACCGCGACACCCAGGGGATTGGCCAGTTCGGCGCTGGTGGCAGGTCCACCGTCCGCGGAGATTCCTTGTGTGCCGTTGCCTGCCACCGTGGTGATGATCCCGTTGGAATCCACCTTGCGAATGACATAGTTTGAGAAGTCCGCGATATAGATGTTGCCGAAATCATCGACCGCGATTCCCTGCGGATTATTCAGTTGGGCACTGGTTGCCGCGCCTCCATCCCCGGAGTAGCCGATCGAGCCATTGCCGGCAATCGTATGGATAATCCCGTCAGGAGTAACCTTACGAACGATTTGGTTGTTTGTGTCGCAGAAATAGATGTCGCCGGACCTATCGACCGCAGCACCGCTGGGGTTGCTCAAGTACGAAGAGAGAGCCGGGATTAGATCGCCGTTGTAACCAACGAAGCCGTTACCAGCCACTGTTGAGATCAGGGGCAGACTGATCGTGTAGGTTGCAGATGCTATCTGCGACGGCACGTAACCGGCGGCGATGGCAATGGCCTTAATGGTTTCAGTCGCCGCGACTGTAAGCGGTCCGGTATTCAACACAGAAGAAGCAGTGGGGGTGGTGCCATCGAGCGTGTAGTGGACTACCGCGCCGGGCATTGGATCGCTGATGTTTACCGTCTGGGTGCCTACATAGCTTCCTGGCGCAAGGTCAAAGACAGGCGTCGGCGTTACATTATCCGAGTTCAAAACGCGGACTCGCTCGTTGCCGAGATCCGCAATGTAGAGATTGCCCGATCGAGACATGGCGAGGCTGACGGGGGTGGCCAGACTCGCGCTGGTCGCGGGGCCGCCATCGCCGGAGAAACCCGCAGTGCCGTTTCCGGCGATAGTCGAAACCCATCCGTCTAGCGGAATCAGGCGAACAACTTGTGCCGTAGTATCCGAGACATAAAGGCTGTTTGCATAACCTACCGCAAGTCCCACGGGAGAGATGAATTCAGCCTTGTTGGGAAACTGTCCGTCTCCGGCGTAACCGGCGGTTCCATTCCCTGCGTACGTTCTGATGGCGCCGTTGATGTTGGAATACACGATACGGATGACGTGGTTGCCCGTGTCCGCGATAAACACCTCTCCGTACGGGTCCACGGCAACTCCCTGGGGAGAGTTCAATTGCGCGGCTCGGCCCTGGCCTCCGTCCCCGGAATATCCTGGTATTCCGGTGCCCGCCACGATGACCAGATAGCCCTGAGGAGTCAGTCGTTCCACGATATTGTCCACCGCGTCTGCGATGTACAGATTCCCGGAAGTATCGGTAGCCAGCGCAACGCCGCCCTTCAACGTGGGAGTTACACAGGCGCTTGAGCATCCCGAACCCGGTGGTAGAGTGGACGTCAGGGTCCTGATAATACCGGCAGTATCAACCTTTCGGATCGCGTCCCTATCCGCAATGAATATGTTTCCCTGGGTATCCACCGCAACCGCTCTGGGGTAAGCCAGGCGGGCACTGATGGCAGGGCCGCCGTCTCCCGATGGTCCGGGAGTGCCGTCACCGACCACTGTTGTGATGATGCCCGCAGGCGTCACCTTCCGGATCGCATAGTTGTTGGTGTCCGCGATGTACACGTTGCCGGCGCTATCGACGGCGACGGCATTCGGAGAGTTCAAGGATGCTTTGCTCGCTGAGTTTCCGTCCCCTGTGTAGCCCGTGCTACCGGTGCCTGCCAACGTCTTAATGACCTGAAAGGCTGCCTGAGACCATCCAGCGACAGGCGCCAACGCGATTGCCAGGAACGCGAATAGCACAGAGGGCAAGAGGACTCGCACAGCGACCGGACGAGCGATGCACGTCGCGCGGGCGCAGATCGGATGGATACTCATTGAACAGTCTCGCAATTTGGTCCTTCTTTCCTTGTTCACAAACGGGGGAACGCACACGGTTTTCCGGTTGATTGAAACAGCGTTCAATTCTGAGACAAACAAATTGAGCTTCTTTGAAACCCGGGCAGATCGAGCGCGCTCGTCGCAACTGCTCCATCCGGAGCATTCCCCAATACGTTGGAGGAGGCAGGTCGACAAGCTTCGACCGCGGTTGATTGAGCGAACAATAGTGCCGCTACATCAGATACCGGAAAAGGGACGAAAAGGAGATCACATCTCATTCGGACTACGCCGATGTAGTGAAATTCAGTGGAACATTCCTTTATCTAACTACTCTCTAAATCAATTCAAAGATTCAAGACTCTTTGCAGAGCAGAAGTGGCGAAGCAGCCCTAACCTCCCGAGTTCTTCGAGATCATGACGAAGTGGAAAGTCGTTGCGAAAGATACACGATCGCTGCCTGGCGCCTTCAGCAGTGCTTGGGTC
Organism: Occallatibacter sp.; assembly: GCA_049590315.1. Taxonomy (GTDB): domain Bacteria; phylum Acidobacteriota; class Terriglobia; order Terriglobales; family Acidobacteriaceae; genus Telmatobacter. Next base: position 14,424 of record JBAWCO010000472.1, read on the forward strand.
AAAAGCGGTCACCGTAACCCATCTCCGCCAGCGGATGCTGGATGAACTCCATGGCCTCAACTGCTCTCAGAGCACTTCTCGTTGCTACATTTATGCAGTGGAGGGTCTCGCGAGGCACTTTTATCGGTTGCAAGACCGTCTTAACGCAGAGCAATTTCTGCCAGTATAAGGCGTTCTGTTTAGCGAGCGCGGGCTTTCGGCAGGAACTATCGAAGCCTGCGCTGCGGCGCTACGCTTTCTGTTCATCAACACGATCCGCAGGCTCTCTTACCAATCACATTCTTGACCATGGTGAACCCATAGTCGCGTGTCATGTCGACCAATCGACGCTGGAACTCCATGAATTCTGATGTGGCACTGTGGTCTTCACGACCGATCGGATAGTTAGAACAGGCACGCGCAGAACTCATCGTAGCCAGGAGAATAACCTCCATCTGAAGGCCGAGTACATAGACGCAGACTGCCCCCCTCGTCCTCAATGTCCCCTTGCATTCGTGCGGCGGGCCATACACAGTGTTTACAAATCCATCCACCTGGCCGTAAAACCGGCAATTGTCCATGTAGCGGACTTTCAGGCGTTGAGGGAACTGCTTCCGAATGAATTTACTGTGGCGAATGGAAGCTCAGCGGATTCCTGCGGAATGTCATGACGCGTCAAGCAGGTCTGGCTGGTCAGCAGGGGAACCACACTAGCCGCCGGTATTGGTTTGCTGAAGTAATAACCTTGGATCTTCGGCATGCCTGCGCTCAGTGATGTCGCGCACGGTGGCCAGCAGCACTCGCCGCCCGCTCAGCGACAACGCCGTTAAGCATACCTCGGTTGGAAACACCTCACCGTTCCTGCGCTGGTGCAACCACTCGAATCGTTCCTTGCCGCTCAATAGCGCGGCGGCTATCTTCTGTTTGGCTGCCGTCTCGGACGATGTTCCATCAAATTGGTTCGGAGACGACATATCGTAGGGCTTCGGGATGCTTGGGCCGCCATCGTATCCGAACATCTGACGCGCCGCCGAGTTGCAGTTCAGAACATTCTCTTCGTCGACGAGCCAGATCGCATTTCCGGAGTCCTCGAACAGGGCACGGTACTTGTTCATGCTGTCCTGCTGCGCCGCCTCGAACCGCCGCTTCTCTGTGATATCCCTCGAGATCGTAACTGCTCCAAGAACCTTTCCCGCCAGATCCCTGATCGGAGAAATGGTGAGCTGAATCAGAATCTGCTGACCATTTTTCCTCTTCCGAACCAACTCCAGATTCTTGACCTCAACTCCGAGCTTCCACTCTTCCAGAATCTCGCGGGCCTCATGCTCTCGATCGGATGAAGAGAACTTACCGACCGATGTTCCGATGATTTCTGTGGCGCAATACCCGTAGATTCTCTCTGCGGCGTCGTTCCAGCTTTGGATAACTCCTTCAGTTGAAATGGAAAAGATCGCGTCGTCAGAGCAACG
>JBAWCO010000473.1:0-2577 GCA_049590315.1 Occallatibacter sp.
GCACAATCTCGGGTGTGTCCGCGTCGTGTAGCTCCTCCCATACCGGTGGCGGAATGAGGACACGATGGTAGAAGTGAGGCAGGATTTCGATGTGTCCAATAAGCAGAAGGTAGTTAATAGGCGATGTGTCGGCGATAACGATCATGCCAGGCGCTGATGCTCACGACCTGCGCTGTCTTCCTGCTCATTCGATGTTTTCCGATCCTGTTCCAGATCGGCCAGCGAATAGTGCAGATGCACTCCATGTTCCTTGAGGAATGCATGTACCTGCAAACGAGAGCTGAAGCCAAGCATTTGCCGGAGTTGTCCTTCGGAGAACTTCTTAGAGCGGTATCCTTCCAGCGCGAGGGCCTCTACTGCCGCACGCGGCAAATCCGCATATCCCGCAGTAAGCAGGTGCGCCACACCGTCCGGGATTTGCAATTCGAGGTTCATTGGCGGTCCTCTCCTAGATTCTAGACCGAGTTCGCTCTATGCGGTTGGGAATTGCGCTGCTAGGCCGATTTCCATTTCCTACGCGGCATTTTTCAGGAAAACTTTTCCGCGGTTCGGAGCCGATATCGCCCTACCTTTATCGAAGACGCGGAGTGGATGCGGCGCGTCGGGAGGGTTTTTCATGCCGGATTACGGACGTATGCAAGGCGCGGAAAGCACAGTCGGCGCGCGAGAACAGGCGAACGCTATCAGCATGGACGAATACCTGTTGACCGCGGAACAGGTGGCAGAGAGATTGGGAGTCTCGGAACGATGGGTGCGGGATCACGCCACCCGGCGCAACCCGCGAATTCGCGCGGTCAAGCTGGGACCGTTGCTGCGATTCCGCTGGTGCGACGTGCAAGAACTCGTAGCGGAACTTGTCACGCGAAAGCCCTTCAAAGGCAGATAAAAGAATGGTTCAATAGAACTGTTCTCCACGGCCAAGGGCAGTACCAGAAATGGAGACTGCGGTGGGAATGAAGTATCAGAAGGGCCGAGTTTACCTCAGCGGTAAGCGGGTGAAAATGTGGTACGGACAGTACCTCGTTTACAGGAATGACCAGAAGGGAAAGGAGGTGCGGAAGCAGCGTAACGTCCGCATCTGCCCCAAAGCCAACACTCCCAAGTGGAAGGCTGAGCAGATGTTGCAAGAGATCATTCTGAAGGAGAGCAAAGGCTTGGGTCCGACGCCTACGCTTCCTTCCGATGATTCCGTGACGTTCCGCTGGTTTGTGAAGCAGCGTTATATCCCGATGCGCCAGGGTGGTTGGAGTCCGGCATACAAGAAGACGAACACCTATCAACTGGAGCATTATCTGATCTCTCATTTTGGAGATCTGGCGCTACGCGATCTCAGTGCATTCGAGATTCAGGTGTGGCTGAATGGCGTAGCGGAGAAGGGATATTCCGAGGCAGTCGTTCACCAGTGCTATTCCAACATGCGCGCAATTACGCGCATGGCCAGGAAGCAAAAATATCTGGCCGAGGATCCCGGAGAAGATGTGACCATGCCGTTGACAGAATGCGCGGAAAAACCTGTGATGACACGAGAGCAAATACTCGCGCTTCTCGGGGCGATCGAAGACGTGCATGACCTCTGCCTGATGTACGTGGCCATCTTTTGCGGACCGCGCACCAGCGAGATTATGGGCTTTCAATGGAAATCCTGGACAGGAATCGCACTGATGCCTTACGGCACGGCCTACGAAGGAAGGTTCTACAAAGGGCGGCTCAAAACGCAGGCTAGTAGGGCGCCAATTCCTGTATCGGAGCAAGTCAGGCCGATCATCGAAGCCTGGCGGAGAATCTGCAAAGATTCGTCGCCGGAAGCGTTGATGTTCCCCACCTTCGGGCGGGGAGAGCGCACGGGGCAGGCAGTACCGCGCGACGGAAAGAACTTCCTGCGCTGCCGAATACGCCCAATTTCCCAAAAGCTGGGGATTCCCGACCGGCTGGTCACCTTTCAGGTGATGCGCCGGACAATGGGGACGGACATGCAGCATCACGGCACTCTCAAAGACACCCAAGGCGCTTTGCGTCATGCCAGCATCCAGACCACTGGCGACGTATACGTACAGATCGTCGATGAGAGTGTTGCACGTGCGGTGGGCTCTCGAACCACGGCGGTGCTCGACGGCTGGACGGCACCGGCGGAAAAGCTCGGACTCAAGGGCCGGAATATCAGAGGTCTGCCCGCGCAAGCGCAGGATGCATAGGGTCCGAATGCAATTTGACGAAGTTTGACGGAGTTATTGGAAGGGAGTGATGTAAGTTGTTGATTCTTTGGTGGACGCGGTAGGAATCGAACCTACAACCTGTCGGTTAAGAGCCGAATGCCTTGAACGATCGGGTAGTTCACGTTGCAACCCTTCGGTTAACAGCCGAATGCTCTGCCATTGAGCTACTCAAGATCGCCTGATGAAGCGTGTTTTGAGGGTTGCGTTTCACTAACCCTCTCATAGCAAAGACAGTTGAATCGGTCGATTAAACGCTGAAAATGAAGGACTTTTGGCATCGCCCGCATTCTGCAAGGTTGCTGTTCCCTCTCCACCTCCCATTCGCGGATTGCTATCGGTACATCCCCGATTATGACCGATTTTG
>JBAWCO010000474.1:0-3412 GCA_049590315.1 Occallatibacter sp.
TTATCTGCACCAGGGAAATGACGACCTCGATGCCACTGCGCAAGAAAACTCTACACCATCGCCCCGTTTCATCCATCGCGGGTCGGAAATGCCGGTGCGCGACTGTTACAAAGCCTGTCGGAATCGAGTTTTTCGCAGTCTGTAAAACCCTCGTCAATCCGGCCTTTTTCGGCATGACTGAAGTCGTGCCCTGATACAAAGCGAGTTTTTGAAAGACACACTAGGGAGTTGGTTGGGCTGGGGACGGGAATGCTGCGGCGACAGCTTGGCGGCGGGCTTGCGCCTGGCGGGCGCGCACGAGGCGGTTGAACTCGTGAATTACGCGGGCGACGTAGGCTTGCGTCTCGCGATAGGGTGGGATGCCGTGATAGCGATCTACTGCGAGTGGGCCGGCGTTGTAAGCGGCGAGCGCCAGGGCGATGTTGTCGTGATAGCGGGTGAGCAGCGCGTCGAGGTAGGCGGTGCCGCCTTGCACATTCTGGTCCGGCGCGAAGCTGTCTTTTACGCCCAATTGAGTGGCCGTGCCGGGCATGAGCTGCATGAGGCCGCGGGCTCCGGTGCGGCTGACGGCGCGGGTGTTGCCGCCGCTCTCAGCTTTGACTACGCTGGCGAGGAGATCTTCGTCGAGGTTGTGGGCGCTGCCGGCCTTGGCGAGCATCTGATTCAAATCGGCGGGCGAGAGCTTTGCGTCTGAAGTTGAGATAGAGCTGATGATGGGCGAGGGTTTTGCTGATTCAGTAGGTGCGGGTGGATCGGCAACGTGATCGACTGTTGCGATCTCCTCTGGGGCGAATTCGATGTAGTTGTCTTCGCCGGTGGTGAGGAAGAGACGGACGCGGCCCTCGATTTGCGCGTGATGATTGCAGTCGACCGCAAAGCCGTTGCGCAGGGTTACGCGCTCGGCTGCTCGCGCTGCTGGTAAACAAGCTGCGAGACCGGCCAAGGCTCCTAACGCGATGAGGATTCTTGCGCGCATTTTCGAAGGCACTCCCTAATCTTAAACTTGCGCCTGTACTCTGGCAGCAGAAAACTTTGCTACTGCCGCTTCGAGGACTACGGCTACTCCATCCTCGTCGTTGGGCGGGGCTTGCTTCCAGCCGCGCATTTTGGCCATGGTGCGCAACTCGCGGGCCGCATTGCCCATCATCACGGCCTGACCGACCCACTCCAGCATATCGACATCGTTCCAGTTGTCGCCTATGGCCATGGTTTCCTTTCGGTCTACTCCGAGGTGGGCGGCGAGCCGCTGGAGCGCCCAGCCTTTGGAGACGCCTTTGGGAAGCAGATCGAGAATGGAGAGGTCGCGGGCCGGATATTCTGTGCGGACAGACTCGCAGCTTTCGCCCCACTCGCTGGCTTTGAGAGCTTCATCGGCCTTGCGCATCATTGCTACGGTCCCGGTCACCATGCCTTGAATGGGATCTTCGCCGTCTGGGAGCGCGCGCTCAAGCGGGGTGACCACTTCAATGGCGTTGCGGTTGGACTCGACCCAGAGAGAGATGCGGCCATTTGTCTGCTCCATGTTTTCAAGCACCAGTTCGCCGCGTCCCGGACGGTCAAAGGTAAACACCACGGCTCCGAAGCCGCGGAGGAGGCCGCAGAGTCCGCGGGCAACGCGTGCCTCCATGAGGGAACGGTCGATGAATTCTCCGCCGAGGGTGCGGATCACTGCACCATTGGACGTGATGAGGGGCGTATCCGCTCGCAGGGCAAGGCCTTCGAGCAGGGGGACGGTGTAATTTGTGCGCCTGCCGGTGGCGATGGCGACCGTGATTCCGGCCTGCTGCGCGGCTTTGAAGGCGCGCACATTTCGCTCGCTGATTTTCTGCGCGAAGGTTTGCAGAAGGGTGCCATCCATGTCGATTGCGACCAGGCGAGCGGGTGGGTGCATATCTTGAGTGTACCGGCACCTGCGGTGCGGCAGACGCTCGCGGGAGGCTCGCACGGGATTCATGCTTCCCACCCATCCCGCAAAAAGCGCGGGATGGATGGGGCACCGAGATTCTTCAGGTCGGCAGGTGCGATCCAGTAGTCTTTTGTGTATGGGGTCGTTTAGCGAACGCGTTTGCAGTAACTGCCATGCTGTACTTGGGCCTGAGACTAAGGCTGATTGGTGTCCGGCTTGCGGTGGGGCCCTGATTGAGCGGGAATCTGCGCCGGAACTTGAGCTGGCCAGTGGGCCGGCGGCGGAGATCGATCATCGCGGGATTGTGCTGCCGCGGAGGCATGCGCTGGGCGGGATTATTACGCCGCAGTGAGATTGGTTGAGGCGAGGAATCGCGCTGTGGTGCAACACTCCCGGCCGGAAGACGGCGTGGGAACCATGCGAAAAGGAGCAATGCGTCGATGAGGCTGAATACTTATCTGAATTACGGCGGGAACTGCGCTGAGGCGTTCCATTTCTACGAGGCGCATCTGGGCGGAAAGATCACGATGCTGATGACCCATGGGCAGATGCCCGATTCAAGCTCGGTGGACCCGGCATGGAAGGACAAGGTGCTTCATGCGCGCATTGAGCTTGGTGGAACGGCGCTTTTCGGCGCGGACATTCCTGGAGATCGCTTTCAGCCGATGCGCAGCGCTTATCTTTCGCTGTCGGTGGATAGTATTGCGGAGGCGGAGCGCGTCTATGCGCTGCTGACCGAGAACGGCGAGATCTTTATGCCGATGGCTGAGACGTTTTTCGCGCATCGGTTCGCGATGTTCCGAGACAGGTTTGGGACATCGTGGATGCTGCTGAATGAAAAGCCGATGCCGTAAGGAGCATGAGCGGGAACGCTCTTGTCCGGACGAGGATTTCGTAGCAGGCCACTAGGCCGTAGTGTCCAAGCCGACGGCTTCGGCGAGTCGCGCCTGACGGTCGTCGAAAGTCCAGAATTTTTGGGCTTTGAGTTCGAGGGCGCAGGTGACGTGGAGCGAGTCGAGGGTGCGGACGCCGAGGGAGGGGCCATGCTTTCGGGCAAGATCGACGCACGTTTCCCATGCGCGATTGGGGAAGGGCGCGGACTGCCAGACCCCGGCGGCGCAATCACTCTCGAAGCTTTTCCACGCCATCTGGGCTTGAGAGGAAGAGAGACGTCCGATGAATGCCTGACCGTGGATTGCATTTGCCACTTCACAGCGGCTGAAGGGCGTCAGGTGTATCTCGGGCAACTTTGCCATTCGGCTGACAGCCGCAGGTGAATGCACATCCGCGACATACATGGCGATTTGGAAGCTCGTATCGACGTAGACGATCAATACGGTTCGCTCTCTCTGTCAGCGATGAGATCGGCAACCGGCGTCAGCACCCGGTCCCCGTACATGCTTTTGAGGCGGGCGGCGAAATCGGGCCACTCGGCAGGGCTCGGAGTGGGCGGCGTACGCGGGACTAGATCGCCCAGCACCTGGTTCCGCTCGCGCACCTCGATGT
>JBAWCO010000475.1:0-3969 GCA_049590315.1 Occallatibacter sp.
GGACCAAACGTAGACATAGGGTTATCCACATGAAAATAAAATGCTTATACGTGGGAACCGACTCCTCAATTACTTTTGTGCTATGTATTTTTTACGCACCCCGGTAAGGATTGCTAGTCCACTCGGACTTTCTACCAGTTTTCTGATTCGCATCAGCCGTCCCGCCACTTCGGAGGGGTGGAGCCTGCTTCTCCAACCCGCTATCTCTCAAAACGTTATCCTAAGAACGGATACCGCCTAGACCGATACGCTGCCAATCCGCCTCATGGACCTCTACGAGAAAATCCGGACCCTCCCCACCCAGCCCGGGGTTTATCTCTACAAGAACGCCGAGGGCGAGGTCATCTACGTCGGCAAAGCCAAGAATCTGCGCTCGCGTGTCCGGTCTTATCTGCTGGAAACCTCGCAGGCCAACGCCAAAACCGGCTCGCTGATGCGGGAGGCCGTCGATCTTGATTACATCCTGGTCGCCAATGAGCACGAAGCTCTGGCCCTGGAGAACAACCTCATCAAACAGCGCAAGCCGCGATTCAACATTCTGCTGCGTGATGACAAGACCTATCCTTACGTCAAGCTCACTCTCGGCGATCGCTACCCCAAAGTCTTTGTGACGCGACGCTTGCGCAAGGATGGCTCTGCCTACTACGGTCCGTATTTTCCGGGCAACTTGGCTTACCGCGTGGTCGAGCTCATTCATCGCAGCTTTCTCATCCCGAGTTGTAAGGTCGATCTGAGCCGCTACCATCCTCGCGCATGTCTGCAGTACTACATCCACCGCTGCCTCGGCCCCTGTGTTGAAGGCTTCACTACGCCCGAGAATTACGCCAATGCAGTTCGCGATGCGCAGCTTTTTCTGGAAGGCCGTTCTGCCGAACTTGAGCGCTCACTTGCGATGCGCATGAACGCTGCCGCCGAGGCCGAGCAGTTTGAAGCAGCCGCACGCCTGCGCGACCAGCTCTCCACGGTTCACCAGCTTCAGGAAAAACAGCGCATTGCGACAGTGGAGCAGGGCGACGACGCCGACGTCTTCGGCTATCACTTTGAGGCCGGCTCGCTCGCGGTGAACCTGTTTCATGTTCGCGCCGGCAAAATCGTCGATCGCCGCGAATTCTTCTGGGATGATCTGCCGGAGTTGCTCGATCCAGCGGATCCCGACGCTCCAGGTTTCGATTCTCAAACAGGGATAAACACAGAGGCCAACCCACCCTCCGAGCAGCCCTTCCACGCGAGCCCTGTCTTCAGCGCGCTGCTGAAGCAACTCTACATTGACCAGCACTACGTCCCGCGTAGCGTCCTGGTTCCGGTGGACTTCGACGACCGGGAAACACTGGCCGCGCTTCTCACCGAGCGTACAGGCCATCGCATTGAGATTGCAGTGCCGCTGCGTGGAGAAAAGCGTTCTCTCGTCGACCTTGCCGGGCAGAACGCCAAGCAGTCTTACACGCAGCGCTTCCGCGTCCTCGAGCCCTCGCGCAAGGCTATTCAGGAAGCTCTTGCCGACGCGCTCATGCTGCCCGAACTGCCACGCCGCATTGAGTGCTTCGACATCTCGCACATCCAGGGCGCGGAAACCGTGGCTTCCCTTGTCGTCTGGGAAGACGGCAAGATGAACAAGCAGCTCTACCGCAAATTCAAGGTGATGACTGTACTGGGCGTGGACGACTTCGCGTCTATGCGCGAGGTGGTCCATCGCCGCTACAAGCGCCTTCTTGAGGAGAGCGGCAACAAGGTGGAAACTGTGCTCGCCGGCGAACAAGATTCAAAATCCGCATCGAACAAGAAGGAGCCACAGACACTTCCTTCGCTGATCCTGATTGACGGCGGGCTCGGCCAGCTGCACGCCGCCGCTGATGCTCTCGAATCATTGGGCCTGACGAGTCAGCCGCTGGCGTCCATCGCCAAGCGCGAAGAGGTGATCTATCTCTATGGCAATGAAAACGAGCCTGTCGTGCTGGATCGCCGGTCACCTGTGCTGCATCTCATCCAGCTTATCCGCGACGAGAGCCATCGCTTCGCCGTCGGCTATCACAGGCAGCGCCGCGCGATGCGGGATAGAGACTCCGAACTGCTCAACGTTCCCGGGGTAGGTCCACAAACGAGGCAACGATTGTTAAGTCACTTCGGAAGCCTTCGCGACGTTCAGCAAGCCACCGCTGAATCACTGGCTGCCGTAGTCCCACGCAAAACCGCTGAGACCATCTATAACCACTTCCATCAATCCGAACCTACGCGGTGATAGACACGCGCCACCAGAGCGACGATTCTGCTTTGCCATCGGCACTATCAATTAAGGCAGATTGCTCGCTAACTCTGCCTTTTCTTCGATAACTTCGGAAATCGCATCGGCATGGCGGGGCTTTCTATCTGAGAAAACCGCGCAATAGCTTCAGCAAGCGTCTTCAAGGAAAGGCAGCGCCTATATTTCCTGAAACAACCGCATATGCACCATCGGCATCCCAGTTACCGGTGCGGAATACTCGCACGTGAATTCGCGCACGAAATGGAGATCATCGAAATGAGTTACTTCGGTTCGCATCGTCACCTCATCCTCGGCTCGGCAGCTATGCTTCTTGGCTCACTGGCCGTCGCGGGCTGCCACAATCAGCCCGCCCACCCCGATGAAAAGTCGGCCGTCACAACTTCGCTTAGCGCCAATAACCTGAACAACGTTAGCGTTTCGCAAGATCGGGACAAGGGCGTAATTACTCTTACCGGGGATGTAAGTTCGGGCGACCTGAAGGCACAGGCCGAAAGTCTCGCAAAGCAGGCTGCGCCCGATTACACCATTGCCGATGAAATCGGCGTTCGTCCGCCTGGAGATCAGAGCCAGGCCGGCGCTGTCTCCTCGAACTTAGACAGTGCCATTGAAGATAACTTCAAGGCTTCAATCAAGGCCAACAAGAACCTGGATGAACAAAGCATCCATTTCAAGGCGAAGAACGGTACGCTTGTTCTCAAAGGGTCTGTAAAGACCGTTGCGCAGAAGAAGGAAGCGGGAGCCTTGGCAAAACAGGTCCCAAACGTTCAACAAGTGGTGAACGAACTGGAAGTAAAGCCCAAGAAGCATTCTCCTGCTAACTCTTAAGGAGGGAATTAGAAGGGCCTTACAACCCCATCCGTAATTTAACACTTAGCGAAAAGGGCCATCCTCCAAGACTCTGGCTGGATGGCCCTAGTCATGTTTACTCAATCACTCACACAACATTTTTATGAAGCAACCGCAAACAGCAGCCGTGCTTCTATAAGACCTGAGATGCGCTGGGCCGGAAAGTCGGACGCGCGCTCAGCACTACGGCAGGGGCGTCGGGTTTTCGCGATTTCCCTGGCCTTGCCTGCGACGAAGGAGAATCGCAATGACAGTCGCCGGACCCTGCCGGTAAATACGTATTGCGGTTTTTCCCAACCTTTCATTTCGATACCCCCTCGGAGAAGAACAAGATGCCTAACTCATCCAACACGCTTCACGAAGTTGAAACGACCTTGCGCTCGGTTATCCAATCCTTGATCGACGGCCAGGAGGGATTTCAGAAAATCGGCGATGAACTGAAAAACGAAACCCACAAGCGTTACTTCTTGGCGGAATCATTGAAGCGCGCAGAATTTCGCGGCGAACTCGAAACAGTCCTTCATCAAGAGGGCGTTCACGATATTAAAGAAGACGGCACAACAAGCGGCGCTCTTCATCGCGCGTGGGCTGATATCAAGTCGAAACTGGGCGGCGGAGACCACACGCTGCTTGTTACGGCTGAGCAAGGCGAAGATGAAGCCAAGACTGCGTACAAGGATGCGCTCGATAAGGAACTTCCCTTACCCGTGCGCCAGCTCTTGTCCACACAGTCCGCCCACATTCAAGCGTCGCACGACTATGTAAAGGCAGCACGCGACAGCACCAAATAAATCCGACCAGGGCCGAACAGACCGGCGTGGCCGCGGTGAACGAATGCGGAGCTTGTTTCAACCGCTTAGTTC
>JBAWCO010000476.1:0-10720 GCA_049590315.1 Occallatibacter sp.
CTGCAACACTCCTTTTCAGAGACAATGGTCACCGACGGTGACACGTCAACCGTATCCAGAGTTCTTGTTAGGGAAGGCCAGATTGCCTTTCCCCCGGACCTACTTTCGTTTCCCATCGCTGTCGATCCCCGATTCTCTAACATCAACGGACCTCACGCGACGATAGACACTGACTCATTCCGACTGAACCCCGCCGCGATGGACCTCGCGAAAGTTAGAAGCACACTCGATGGTCTGCACGGCAGTATTGGGAAAGTTTTTAACGCAGTCGTCACCGATTTTGCCCTTTCGGACTGGAAATAGAGGATCACATGGCAGAATGTTGCCCGTCAGTGCTCGAGCCAATCCTAGCGTCCCCTAGCATCGGCCGGTTGTCCCTCACTGGACAATGGCAAAATGAATCGCGGTCCAAAGGCTTCCCTTATCTCACTGCTGCCTCAATGAGTTATGGCCAGAACATTGCGCGCCCCGGAGTTCTTTCCGGAACGGCGCAGATTCCTTCACAAATCCGCATGGCTTCGACAGGAAGTTGCTTCTCTGCCGCAAGCTTGGCGGACATGGCATTGCTCCTTGTACTGCTCTCAGCGCCGACTGGCTTAGCCTCGGGTTTGGATTTAGCCCGAACGTCGCAGCGCCTAAGCCAGATTCCGTACTACGAGATTGTCTCCTCGGCAGGTGAAGTCGCCGAATCAACTTTGCCATCGCGCATTCGACTTGTTCAAAAGGTTCTGGCGATCTCAATCTCCGACCTTGCGTTTGTGCTCGGGGTCTCCCGCCAAGCGATTTATAAGTGGTTGTCAGGTGGGCCGGTGTCAGACCTGAATCGCGAGAGACTTGAAGACCTCACAGCCGCCGCGGACGTTCTTGCGCCATATGCCAGATCACAAGCCCTAATGCTTAGCAAGCGCCGTAATTCAATGGGCCTCACGCTTGTTGAGTCATTGCGCTCTGGTGCGTCCGCAAGGGCGTGGGCCGACGAAGTCTCCCAAATCCTCATCAATGGGCAGAATCAGCGTAGACTGATGGAACAGATACTGACATCGCACCGAAGAACTCCTCCTGCGCTCCGGGAAATGGGGGTACCGTTGTTGGATGAGCAAGGCGAATAAGACTTCGAGGGAGGAGGCGCGGGGACAAGTCAAATTGAGCCAGGGCGACTTTATCGAAATTGACTCTGCGCTCCTTCACTCGATTCAGTTAACTAAATTAGAGAATTCTGCTCAGGAGGTGGGCGTCTTAGTTGTGAGTCACGATTGTGACATTGAGACAGTTGTTCAAAAAGAACCATACATTGAGGTCATTCCCGTCGAGTTCATAAATAAACTAAATTCCAAAAACACGCACACGCGAAACTCAAGGATCCTCGAAATCGAGGTCCAGGATTCGATTACCGGAGCACACCAACCTATCAGGATCTTAGCGTCAAACAAACGATCCATTCACAAGCCTGATCTTTGGGACAAGAATTTTCGCTGCCCATATAATCTCTCAGCCGACAATTTAGCAGAGCTAGCTGATTGGCTTTCATCCAGATATCGGCGCGCCGCCCTGCCAGAGGAGTTCGGCAATCGATTCCGCAGAATTGAGGATCGCTTCTGGAAGCTCCTTGAGCATTACAATCAGTCGGCGCTGGCAATTCTCTTCTTTTTCGACGAAGGTCAGGAGAAGAAGGACTGCGCCAAAGGCGAGCCCTACATCTTGACCATTTCTCTGGTCTTTAAAAAAGGGACGGCAGAGAGCGACTTCGATCCCTTAATCGAGAATATCTACGCCCTTTTCGAAACAACATACAACGACCCATCCAGCGAGAATCCTCCTGAAATCGAGATACGGCAATGCGTCGCCATCTCCGAAAGTGACATCACGCTCGAAGCCTACAAGGCCGGAATTCACCTTCGATCAGAGTGGATCAGCTACGGCACAGATCCCCCTGGTCCAGTAATCGGGGCCTAGTCTCTCGTTTGCGCGTCCCAGTCGGTGTCCAAGTCTCGAAGGCGAGAGATGAGCCCTCCAGCGGTGTGCGTCGCTCCTCTTTCCTGGAGTTGAGAAAAAATGGCTCACGTCGCTGCCTTCCTGTATTTGTCAATGGACCCTAGCTGATGACGGGCGCGGGTCTGTTCCCGAACGGCCTCCAACGTTTCCTTGGGTTCTGGCGCTTCAAGAAACTGAAGGCCGGGAAAGCAACTGAAGGTGATGAAGTGAAGGGTTTCCGCTTTCTGGAATCGCTTCGAGCCATAGGGCATCGTGTCATCGTAAACCCACTGCGGCCTTGTCTGAAGACCCGCTCATCGCGATAAATCCGCGACGAACAAGGCACAGTTCCTGATACCGGGATCAGTCGCCCACCTGCGAAATCGCGCTCTAGAAACCGGGAGGAATGCGACGATTCTCGAGCGCACACCCACAGTCAGAGCAAACGCAAATAAATCCTGCATTGCCATCGCTTTACCACAGCTTTTCGTTAGACTTCAGCCACTTAACCAAAAACACGGTTCAATTCTCAGCAACCCTTTCATTCAATTCGATCAATTCTCAACAGCCGATTCGCAAATTCGGCAGGCCCACAAGGTTAACCCCTCCAATTTCCAGAACCCTCTGAGCTAACATTTGGCGCAAAACGGCACCCTCCCGGCCAACATTCAGCCTGATTGGCGCCCCCTGTAAGGTGTGTTTTCATTCGCGTGGAAGGTGGCTCTCCGATCCTGCCACCCGTCTGCGCTTCAACGAGCACTATCTTTAGGCATGGAGAATTTCTTATCAAGAATTCTTGCGGCGCTTCTGATCTTCTTCATGGCGTTAACGTGCAGTGCTAAGCAGGCCACTCCTCTCCCAAAGGAGGCGGATGCGGTCAAGCGAAAGGCCGATACACTCACTGCCCACGCCCCAATCAGCGTTATCCCAGTCCATGCAGAGGAAGAATACGGTAACTTCATTTCCAGCGATGCGGAGGAGTTCACGTTCTACGATGTTGATCGCAAGGCAGAGGTAACTCTCAAGTACGCCGACGTACGGAAGATCAAAGATGGTTATGGCGGTTACAACTCGATACGGGGAAGGCACACCGATCGCACGAAAGCGACTATCGTCGTAGTAGCTGTAATAGGAGCGCTTGGAGCCCTGATTGGTGCGGTTGCCGCTTCAAAGAATTAACCACAGATTCCGTCCGTGACAAGCTAGAACCGTCCTCAGGGTGCAACGACCTTTCTCCGGCGCTGCTCGCTAGCCTTCATGATTTCGCTCATGTCTCCGACTGGCCGAATCTCCCAAATGTTGCCATACTTCAGCCCCGGATGCTGGCTGATGAGCTCGACAGCATGATTCATATCCCTCGCCTCAAGGACGCCAAACCCGCCGAGTTGTTCCTTGGTTTCGGCATAGGGGCCGTCGGTCGTTGCCACCTTGCCGTTTTTCCAATACAGGGTCAGGGCGGTTTCCGGCCCCTGAATCGCTTCTCCACTCAACGAGTTCCCACTGGCGCGAAGGTGGTCGTCATATTCATAGCATGCATCGATCATGGCGTTTCGCTCGCTCTCAGGCATGGCGTCGAATTTGCTTTTGTCGTAATAGCCAAAACAGAGGTACTTCATTGTTCTTCTCCTCTTCGTTCCATGTGGGGGCCAGCGCAGAGCTTACGCTGGCTCGTTCATCCTGGAGTCACCAGGGCGCGTGTTCCGAGGCCGCGATGGCCAGGTTGTTTACTTGCTTTCGCCAGGTTCTTGTTCCGGAGCCGGGAAGAAAAGAAGCTCGCGCACCTCGCCAGCCACATCGCAGACGATGGCACCCCTGCGCGCCCACGCGAGCGCCTCATCCATGTTGGCGCATTCCAGTATCCAGAATCCGCCCATGTGCTCCTTGGTCTCGGTGTACGGCCCGTCGGTGACGAGCACCTTGCCGCCGGGCTCGGCGCGCAGCGTCTTGGCGTTGGCGGGCGGGGCAATGCCGCAGGCGAACTTCCTGACGCCGGCAGCAATCATTTCGCGGTTGAGAGCGTGGATCTCCTCCATCATCGCTTCGGTTACGGTGGTCGGGTCGAAGTCGTCGGGCATGTAGTTACAAACCAGATATTGTGGCATGACTTTTTCTCCTTGGTTTCAGTGACTTGTTTCCGATGACTCGTTTCCTGTTTATTCAGGAGCCGTCGCTCATCGTTCTTTTGTCCTATAGTCGTTGGGGAGATGGAAAATCGACTGCTCTCCGAATTTTTATTTCAGCGGCGCAGGCAGCGCAAATGTTGCCGTTACTGTTTCAAGTAACGAAGCGCGACGCTTCCTGATTTAAAAATCTTGGTCTCGACAAGTTTCAGTTGCAGCGCCTGCGGCAGGCTGACACCTTCCAACAATCGTCGTCCCTCTCCTGCAACCACTGGCCCAACCACAAAAAGAAATTCGTCCACCAGACCAAGCTCTATCAGTTGTGAAGGAATATCTACGCCGCCGGCCAGAATGCTCTTACCCTCCTCCTGTTTCAACTTCAGTATTTCGTCCTGAAGGTTCCCGCGAACAATGCGCGTGTTTCTGTCTTCCACACTGTCTAACGATCGTGAAAAAACAACCTTATTTGTCGCGACAAATGCCTGGGCAAATTCGGTATCCGCTTTTGACTCATTCGGGTTTTTGAGGACATCGGGCCAATACGGAACCATCAACTGATAGGTCTTGCGCCCAAACACCTGCACGCCAACCTCGCGCATGAGGTGAGTAAAATATTCGAGCTTCTCGTCATCGTCCTGCTGTGGGATGTGGTCAACGCAGCCGTCCAACGTAATGTTGATGGCATAGATCAACTTTCTCATGGATTGTTCTGACCTCCTCTTATGGTCAATCGCTTTTGACAGCCTGGGGTCTTGCGCGCTTGGGCATTCAACCTCTCGACTGTTCATCCTATAGTCGTTGGGGAGTCGGAAAATCGACAGATGGTCCAATTTTTATTTGAGCTGCCGAATCCGCGCCTGCAGGAATTACAACTCAATCTCCATGCACAAGCCGGGTTGGACCGGTCACCTTGGTTCCGACGACTACCTCGCATCTTTACTTCTGATAAAATGTAAAGAAGGGAGAGTTTCTTCTCATGGAAGCTACACTCAGTAGTAAAGGGCAGGCAACGATTCCCAAAGCGGTTCGTGATCGTCTGCAAATAAAGTCGGGGGACCGGTTCAAGTTTTTCTTCCACCCCGACGGCGTGATCATTCTGCCCAAGATTTCAACCACGCGACTCAAGGGCATGATTCCAAAACCTGCCCAATCGGTATCTTTTGCAGAAATTGATCGGGCGATTGCAAAAGGCGCAACCGAAAGATTTCGGCGAAGAAAATGATCGGTCTCGATACGAACGTGCTGCTGCGCTACCTCGCGCAAGACGATGCAACGCAGTCACCGCGCGCAACGGAGATCATCGAAGGGCGCTTGACCGAACAAGAACCGGGATTCGTCAGCCTCGTGTGCATCCTTGAAGTTGTATGGGTTCTAAAAAGCCTTTTCAAGCGATCCCGGCAGCAGATTGCGAACGATATCGAAATGCTGTTGGCCGCAGATACACTCGAGGTTCAGAATGAGCAGGAGGTCTATTACGCCGTCGTTTCGCTCCGAAACGGAATCGGGACATTCGAAGACGCCTTGATCGGCGCTCTCGGCATGTGGAGAGGCTGTTCGGCAACCTTGACTTTTGATGAAGATGCCGCAAAACGGCTACACGAGTTTCAACTGGCCTGATTGATTAAGAGGCGGCGGGTCGATTCTCCCTCCCCGGTCCCCAACAACGAAGGACCGGGGGCGCCCTTAACTTGATAGTGCTCGGTATGAGACGACGCCACCCGCCCACTCTCAGTGGTGAAGTGGTTTTCAAAAAACTTAGGGTGCGCACCCGACTAAACAACCTCTTGCGATTCTGACCACACTTTCTTGAAAAGCAAATTATGCGTTTTTTCATAAAGACTACTTGAGTGCAACCCAACTGCAGACTCAATTTGATTGGTTTTTCCAAAATCAGAACTGGAAATCCATACGGTGTCTGGTGAAACTAGCACAACCTTTGCATGGTTATTGCTATGCAGAAAGATTTTGATTAATGGGAATTTGATCTTAAGTAGTTCTGCATCAGGGCGCGCAGCGCTATTTGCAATTATGACTATGTCCCTTGGTCTTTTCTCTATGATTTGAGAAATGTATTCAGTATCTGGCAATAGGCCAGTCATTATGAAAATCGTTCCGGCGACACGCGCAATTTGCGATAGGGGTGTATTCCAGGTGCTCGCGCATATGGACATCTTTGCATCATCACATGAAAAAGCGAATCCTCCTCCATCATCACTGAAAGCCATACTCGTACTCCTTATTTCGATATTATTTAAAATTGGCAGGCAAGTGGCTCATGTCTCGCTCTTGAGACATGGGATCGGCAGGTTGGCTCTCGATAAGGTCGAAGACTTTGTCAAGGGCCACCTGCCGATCTGTGCGAAAATGGTTCCCCATGAAGAAGCTCTTGTACTTCAGTTCGTTTTTTACGGTATCTCTGTCGGTCGCTGCGGCCCAATCCACCTACCATAGCCCACAATTTTTCGTGGAAGCGCAGGCCGGTGTCAATCTCTCGGTGGTTCTGGCACCGGTTTTTGACGGCTCTGGGGTCACCTTCGGTAAGTCCGATTTGCAGATGGTCGCAACCGACAACCCGGATGTGGAACGCCCCTCGAATGTGAAATTGCGGTTCAAAGTGGCTAGCGACAGCGTCGTTTTGATCAGCCCTACTGTATTCTTCGGTGAGTATGATCGCTCTGACCCTTCGATGAGCAATATGCGCCAACAGGCACTCTCCACTCACTCCTTCAAAGTCAATGACATCCTCAGCTTTCCCGAACTTGCGCAACTTGGAGTCAAGCTGAACTATAGGCTGGTATCCGCACAACCGGATCAGCCTTATCGACCACGCTTGGAAAGCAAGGTTCCCGCATTGGCGTTCGAATTTTCACAAATAGACCGACTCATGGGTAGAATCACCATCCACAATCAATCGAACAGTGCGGTCGTCGCTTTCGAGATTGACAACGGAAACGGAGCAGGTGAAATGCCACAACCTGCGCCTGGTCGCGGGCTGATTGCTCCCGGGTCAACGTTCGAGTTCGACTTCAGTAGACCGAGATACCGGTGCATCGAGGGTGTCTGCGGAACAGAACAGTTACCGCTGATTCTCCGGGACGCGGTGTTCGAAGACGGAAGCTACATGGGAGACCCAAAAGACGCGATGCAGCAGTCCGCTCATTGGCTGGGTCGCGCTGCCGAATGGAAGCGGATTGTGAGCGCTGCGAGACCGATCGTGTCGAATCCAGACCTCGACGAGGCGGAGAAGATCGACAGTCTGGATCGAGTGCTCCAGGAGCTTTCTATCGAGCCGGACGGTGACATCGTCGCAAACTTCCGCATGCGCTTTTCAGATCTATCTGCTTCTGAAATACATCGCGGTGGGGAACTGCTTGCGATGGCAATGCGAAACGAGCGGAACGACGTGGAGAGCCACCTGCGGTGGCGGAAAGAAGATATTGATCACAAGTCCAGGTTCAACAATATTCCTCCGCTGGCGGACTGGTGGGCATACTACGCAGGGAACTAGCAGTTTTTCCGATTTGGGCGGGTCGCACCGGACATTTGTTTATTTCAACTGCCGAATCCGCTCCTGCAGGAATTGCCGCTCTGGTTCCTGTTGGGTCAGCGCTAAAGCTTTCTCATAAGCAGCCCGAGCCTCAGCGGTCCTGCCCAGCCTGCGATACATATCCGCGCGGGCTGCATGCGCAAGGTAGTAGTTTGCGAGTTCGCCATGTTCCAAGACCGCGTCAATATGCGCCAGTCCGACCTCTGGACCATCGCGCATGGCAATGGCCACAGCGCGATTCAGATGTACAACCGGCGAAGGCTGAATCCGTACCAACTGGTCGTAAATCGCAACAATCTGCCGCCAGTCGGTGGCAGCGACCGATTCCGCCTCCGCATGAACGGCCGCGATCGCAGCCTGCAGCGTGTAAGGGCCGAAGCGGTGGGAGTTCAGGGCCTTCTCAAGCAACGCCAGACCTTCCTCGATATGCGGGCGGTGCCAGAGCGAGCGGTCTTGATTTTCCAGCAAAATCAGCTCTCCGGTTGGAGAGGTTCTCGCTGGCCGACGGGATTCCTGCAGCAACATCAACGCGAGCAGCCCAATTACCTCGGGCTCTGGCTGGAGGTCGGTCAGCAACCGGCCCAATCGAATCGCCTCGCCGGTGAGTTCGGCCCGCGTTACCTCCGCTCCCGCCGCGGCCGAATAACCTTCGTTAAAGACGAGATATATGACCTGAAGCACAGCGGCCAGCCGCTGCGGCAATTCCTGCGGCGTCGGCACCTCGTATGGAATCGGTGTCTCTCGAATCTTTGCTTTGGCGCGCACAATGCGCTGCGCCAGTGTCGCCGAGGTAACCAGAAATGCCCGGGCAATCTCCTCCGTGGTCAGGCCGCAGATTTCACGAAGAGTGAGCGCCACCTGCGCTTCCGGAGGCAAAGCAGGATGACAGCAGGTAAAGATCAGACGGAGGCGATCATCGTCGATCTCCTCATCCTCCTCAGGCGCCGCGCTGATGCGCGCCTCCATATGCGCGACAAGGTCACTCTGTGCTCCGTCGAAGCGCGCCCGCCGGCGCAAAGTGTCGATGGCCTTGAAGCGGGCAGTTGAAATCAGCCAGGGACGCGGGTTTTCGGGAATACCCGCTTGCGGCCAGGACGTCAGAGCAGCAGCGAACGCCTCATGCATCGACTCTTCGGCCAGATCCAAGTCTCCCAGGAGACGCACGAGCGTCGCCAGAACCCGGCCCGATTCCGACCGGTAGAGAGTCTCGATGGTCCTGCTGAGTTGTTCGGGCACTGGCGACGGCGGCTGCACAGGGAGCGGCATGTAGGCCAAACTAGCAAACGAATGGTCTCGACACAACTGCGCGCGGGCTTCCCGAGCCACAATTCAAATTGTGCAGGGCTTGAAAGCCCGGCCTAGAGCTTGAATGATTTTTCCGCGGCGTGTTAAGCCGCATCTATCAGCCCGCGGCGATTTTGACGTGTTCCGCTTCTTCGTCTACTTCTCCGGAGCCCTCGCCCAAGCCGCCATAGCGACGCTCGCGACGCTGGAAGTCGGCAATGGCTTCGAGAAGATGAATGCCGCGAAAATCAGGCCAGAGGCGCTCGGTGACGAAGATCTCGGCGTAGGCGATCTGCCACAAGAGGTAATTGGAAATGCGCATCTCGCCGGAGGTGCGGATCAGCAGGTCAGGGTCGGGCATGTGCGCCGTGTAGAGATGGCGGTGAATGTCCTCCTCAGTGATGCGATCAGGGTTGATGTGCTTCAACCGCATCTCAGACGCCAACGCGCGGAAGGCGTCTACCATCTCCGACCGGCCGCCATAGTTCAGGGCCAGCGTGAGCGTGGTGCCGGTGTTACGGGCTGTGGCTTCCGCAGCCCACTGCATCTTGTCCTGGACTTCAGGGGGCAACTCGTGGGTGCGCCCGATGTAGCGGATGCGCACGTTGTTGTCCATCATGCGTTGCACGTTGCTCTCGAGGTAGCTCTTGAGCAGGCGCATGAGAAAGTTCACTTCGGCGCGGGGTCGGCGGAGGTTATTTTCCAGTGAAAACGCATAGAGGGTGAGCCAGGGCAGGCCGATGCGGGAGGCCGTTTCAGTGACCAGTTGAACGCTCTTGGCACCCTGCTGGTGACCAAGGAAGCGCTTCAGCGAGCGATGTCCGGCCCAGCGGCCATTGCCGTCCATAATGATGGCCACATGCGACGGCAGACTTTCCGGCTTGAGCGTGGCATAGACAGCGCGCTCCTCAGCGGTCAGTTCATGGATGCGCAGCGAACCGGATGGATACAAAGGACCCGCCTCTTCATTGCTTCTGGAGCTTCCCGGCTGGCGCCCAGGGAGCATCCACACCTTGCCGCCCTTATTCTATCGGGGAGAACGCATGTTCGCTTACTCTAGAACCTGCTGCTTTGCACAGTTCTCCCGCGGCAGGAGCCCAGATGCACCACAATCGACCGTAGCACAAGCGCCCATGCATCGCAATCACACTGAAGCGGATTACGGGGCGCTTCGATTTTTAGACGGATGACAGCATGAATCCGTGGGCTGGAACGGATCCAATCGCACCCTGGGTTGGTATAAAAGGCGCAGCCTTATGCAGTCCGCCTGCGCCCGGTAGCGGCATCCCGCACGGCGCCGTAGACGAGCGTTCGGTGTAGCGAATCCAAATGCGGCAACAAGGCTGCGATTTCAGCCAGGAATGGGTCCGCCATAACAGCAGCAACCTCTTCTTCGCGCCGGCTACGGGAATCCCGAACAAGCTGGCAAACGTCCACCTGGAGAGCTGCGGCGAGCCGCTCGAGCGAGCCCAAGGTGGGGATTGCTTTGCCATTTTCGATCTTCGAGATATAGGTCCGAGGTACCTGCATGCGGCCGGCCAATTGCCGTTGGCTCAGGTGTCGCGCCTTACGAATTTCGCGCACTTGTCCGGCAACCTGCAACCCGGCCTCAGCAGAAGCTGGAGGAGCGGACAGACTGGGCACCAATTGTGGGGCTGGCGGAGCGGGCTCCTCGATGTCAAGTGGTCTGTGGCATTTTCTGCAGAGGGAGTTAGTAGTGCGGTATTGAACCAAGCTGCAGAAATCGCAACGCACGACCTCGCGTGATTCCACGCTTACCAGGGTGGTAGCCATAGGT
>JBAWCO010000477.1:0-1504 GCA_049590315.1 Occallatibacter sp.
CTTGGGGTAGGGACCCGATCTGAACTCTCCAACAGTTGTGCTTCGTAGAATAAAAAGGGCTGCTCTTTACCTGGCATCAGGAAGGCTCCTCACTCACTTAACCACAGTGAGAATCAGTATCAGGATCGCTATCACAATGAATTCCGCTAGGCATATTCCCCGCAGACATTCTTGGCATCGCCAGAACTGGGATTGATTCGCAGGGCACCATCCAGATATGAAACTCTTGCCGATGCTCACGCTACTTTCCTCCCTGAGCACGCGCTATAGCGGCCTCTGGTGGTGCAGGTAGTTTTCGCCAGTGCGTTACTCCCCTCGCCTCTGACGACATGAATCCGTGGTCAACCCAAGCATCGCGCCAAGGCAGTTCTCCATTCGTGAGCGCATTGCCCCAACTGGAAATGCTGACGTACTTGTCGCCGTCATAGTTTGGCCGATGCTTATACTTGACCACGCGGAATGTCAGATAATCTCCCTGCGCTTCCGGCAACCTCTCTTCCACGCTCACCCACTCATTGACGGATGCCGCCGACTCCAAAAGTTCGTCCATCATTTCGGGAGCGAGGGCGATTAGGTCGGCGTTGGCTTCATACTCTGTGCCTGCGTGCGCATCCGAGAAGCACAACACATGCGCCAGCCAACATATCGACTCGGTTGATGCGACCTCATAGTGTGGATGCTTCGTGGGGTGCGAATTGTTAGTCAGCACAGGCGAAATATTGCTGATCCGCCATTCACCCTTCGTCACTCGTTCCCTTAGCCCCTTGAGCTTCTCCAGCAGTTCGCGGTTCATCGGGCCTACTTTCCGTCCCAGTCGTCGGACTCTGCCGGCTGTCCCGTGATCTCCACAATCGACTCGACCGAGTAGTAGGTTTTGTCGCCAGATTTGGACGACTTAACGGTAAAAATGCAATTCGTATTCGGCTTGATCGCGTCCAGTTGCTCGTAGTGCTTCGTGTCCCAGGCGTACAGGGTCACGGCTTCGTTCGCTGCGTTGACTCCGGTCAAAAGGCGGTAATCCGAAGTTTTACCGTCCTTCGTTTTCGTTCTCTTGTCCACGGCGCTGATTTGCACCAGCCACTTCTCGCCGCTTGGTTCCTTCGGCAGAACCTCCCCCTGCGCCGCGGGAGTAGCCTGCTGTTTGCGATGGGGGCAGGACGGCAGGTGACCGTTAATTGCCCTGCATTCGTTGCAAAGCACGGCGCCGGTCGGCTTCGTCTCTTTCTTCCCGCGGCGCTGGCTTGCCATCTCTTGACGGGTTTCCTCCGGCAAGTCCTCGAGATCCTGTTCAAACATGCTTGAGGCTCCGGTCACAGTGAGAGTTGCGTCGATCTGGGAGCGCTTCTTGGCCATCTTTAGAATCGTGTTGGCTAGGTCAGCGGGCTCCTGGCGAACCTGCATCTCTTCCGTTTCTACCCAGTTGTTCGAGTTGTCTTTTTAGCGTCCGAACTTGATGCGACGCCGGTCTGGATCGGCCGCTTCGAACTCCGGCTTCGAGTAGGTC
>JBAWCO010000478.1:0-3779 GCA_049590315.1 Occallatibacter sp.
ACCCCATGCAGGACCAGGAGATTGAAAACGGGGGCCGTCTCACCGTAACCGAGTCGCAGATGGCCGCGTTCGTCAACGAAGGCAAGATCGCCGACATATTCGGTCCCGGCCTCCACACGCTAAGTACACGCAACCTTCCCTTGCTCACCGACCTGATGAACTGGGATAAGGAATTCAACTCTCCTTTCCGGTCCGAGGTGTACTTCTTCTCCACACGTCTCGAGATCGATCAGAAGTGGGGCACCGCGACGCCCATCACTATCCGCGACAAGGAATTCGGTGCGGTGCGTCTACGGTGTTACGGCATCTACTCTTACCGTATCGTCGATCCGCGCGCCTTTTTCACACAGATCAGCGGCACACGTCAGAGCTACTATGTTGGCGACCTCGAAGGCCAGTTGCGCAACACCATCGTCGCCCGCATGAGCGAAATATTTGCCTCCAGCGATCTTTCATTCCTCGACATGACCGCCAAGCAAGGGGTGCTCGGCGAGAAAATTATTGAGCAAATCAAGCCTGCCTTCGCCGCGCTCGGACTCGAACTGAACCAGTTTGTTGTGGAGAATATCTCGCTTCCTGGCGAATTGCAGAAGATTCTCGATCAGCGCATCGGCATGAACATGGTCGGTGATTTGGGCCGCTTTACCCAGTTTGAAGCTGCGGAGTCGCTCGATATTGCCGCCGCTAACCAGGGTGGCGCTGCGGGGATGGGCATGGGACTGGGTGCGGGCGCCGCTGTCGCGCAAACCCTCTCGGCATCACTAAGACCCACGTTCGCCGCACCGGCCGCTTCGGTCTCTGTCGCTGCTCCTGAAAATGTTCCCGTTGGCTCCGAAGTCACAAAGTTCTGCATCGAGTGTGGAAAGCCTATTCCTCAGCGCGCGAAATTCTGCGCAGAATGCGGGAAGCCCCAATGAATTGCCCTTCCTGCGGCGCTCCCATGCGCCTGAAGCCGGACATGGCGAGTTTCAAGTGCGAGTATTGCCTGAGCGTATATCTCCCCGAGATAAACGTCGATGATGGCGTGCGCGTCCTTGATGAGCCCTCCGGTCAGGATTGTCCAATCTGCAACACTGGCCTCGTGCACGCGACCGTAAATACCATCCGCATTTGTTACTGCAAGAAGTGCCACGGCATGTTGGTTCCCATGGAGGTTTTGCAGAGCCTTGTGCAGGAATTGCAGACCGATAAGCGCGCAGCGACGATTCAACCGCCGGCCGATGCGACCGATTTACGCCGCAAGATCAATTGTCCCCAATGTCACCGTCGCATGGACGCCCATTTCTACGCCGGCCCCGGCAATGTAGTCATCGACTCCTGTGAGAATTGCTCCCTGATCTGGCTGGATCGCGGCGAACTGATGCGCATTGTCCGGGCTCCTGAAGAACATTTCGCCACGACCGAGACGTTTCTCGCTTCGCCCGCCATGGGTCCTACGCGCGGTGGCGATATCCTTGCCAATACAGCCGCGGATGTTGCTCTCAATCTCATCGATCCCATGTTTCGTGGATGAATGTTACCTGGATGAAGGTCGCTTCAGATATTTCGGTTTGCATATCCTTTTGATCCGCCCCACCATCGGCCGCACATGTATACCAGCGCAATGAGCATCCGCCATGGAGATGTTCTATCTCTTGAGCTGGGCTGCAATAACGCAAATGGCCTCTCCCTGAGCTTCGAAGTAGGAAGTGTCGAGGCACGCAGCGAAACGTGTGTTCCCTAGTAGCTATTGCATATGAAGGTTCCCGGAGTTACATCAATCTAACGACATAATGAGCGTACGGACTTATGCGGCGGCTAAGATGAACTTAATCGCAAAAGGGGGACCAATCCATGTCCGCTGCCGTTAAGATGCCTATTGTCTTTGAGGCGCAGGAGGAAGAACTGATTGCTGTGAGTTCTTTCAACCTGACCGGGGAGGAACAGGAAGAGTGCGAGTCTTTCCTGCGCTCCGTGATTCGCACCGGAGATTGCGGTCAGGCAATGAGAAGCCCACTCGCTGGATCATTTAAACGCGGAGTCGTCTCAGCTTGCATGATGGGTCGAGCTCGCCGGTTTTTGTTGCAGGCGGCATACAGTGTTGCAGATAACAAACCAGTCGACTGGGGTAGGGCTAATTGGATTACCTTCTACGAACCTGACTGGGCCAGGATGGCCTACCGTGCTGCGTCGAAGGCTTGCGAAATCTTTCCGGTCTCAATCAATTTCTACGACTTTGGATGCCTGCTCCAGGAGCAGGGAAGACATGGGAAAGCGAGAATGGCCTTCAAGGAGTTTTTGCGGCGGGTTAGTGTCAGCGAGATTGATCCGGTCGCGAGGGCTGCGGTAAGTAGACGCAACCTTGATGGTGCAATCGAGCATGCTCGCCAGTCGTTGTAGGGACGATGTCTCCGTCCTTGGCTCCGGCACTCTCCGCAGTTCGTCCTGGTCTTCAGTCCTATCAATGAAGTCGACCGCCGGTTGCCTCATGAGCTTTTGCTCTGGGGCCGCTCTGTTTTTGGGGCGGTTGTTTTGGTTTAATTGAAGTGTGCACCCAGGAGGAACGATGAACCCGGAGTGGCATAAGAAGAATGCAATGGCGAAGAATGCGACGATTGATCAGAGGGTTGCGTGGCATCAGGAGCACACCAGAAGCTGCGGATGCAGGCCGTTTCCCAAGGGGTTGCTAGCTTTGCTGGCGCGGGCTCAGGACCTTGAGCTGGATCAACGTCCCCCTGAGAAAACCAAATTGACGATGCCGAGTCGTCGTCTGCGGTAAACTGAGACCCGATGCGGGTCTTTGGGATCGACTGTGGAACGGAGATCACCGGCTTTGGAGTTGTTGAGAGCGACAACACCGGCCGTCAGCCCAGGCTGTTGATGAAGGCTATGGGCGCCATCCGGCTCGCAAAATCTAAGTCCACCGCGGAACGGCTCGAGCAAGTATTTCGCGAGCTCAACTCGCAGTTGGAGTGCTGGCAGCCGGATGCGGTGGCAATCGAAGAGGTCTTCTATTCTGTGAACGCCAAGTCTGCGCTCAAGCTGGGTCAGGTTCGCGGTGTGGCCTTGCTGGCGGCGGCCTGTCGCAAACTGCCGGTGGCCGAGTATGCTCCACTCAAGATCAAGTCCAGCGTTGTGGGTTATGGCCTGGCGAAAAAGGAGCAGGTACAGTTCATGGTAGCGCGGCTGCTTGAGCTTGATCAGGTTCCCGAGCCGGCAGACGCTGCCGACGCGCTCGCAATTGCAATCTGCCACATTCACACTGCACAGACGCTCGCGATTCAAGGAGTTTCTCGATGAGGCCGAAGTGGCTACCCGCGATCCTTGCGGCGCTGGCATTGCCCGCGTTTGGACAGCTCGCATCCCCAGCGGAACCCGTATTCCAAGTTGACTTCTCCAATCCCGATCTTTCTCCGAAACACTGGACCCTCGTTCTTCATCCCGATGGGAGCGGGCATTTCCGCTCAGAACGGCGTACTGCCCCGGTCACCGTGGCGCAGACCATCGACGCCCCCAATATAGATCGCGATGTTCAGGTGAGCGCGGAATTTGCCGATCGCGTCTTTCGAACAGTGCATAGCCACAAGTTCTTCCGCTCCGATTGCGAGAGCCACCTGAAAGTGGCCTTCCAAGGGCTGAAAAAGCTCAGTTACAGCGGCCCAGACGGCCAGGGAGGCTGCGAGTTCAATTTTGCCAAGGATAAGGACATCCAGGCGCTGGGCGACTCGCTGGTTGCGGTGGCCGAGACCATTGTGGAAGGCGCGAGACTTGAGATGCTACTGCTCCACGATCCATTGGGA